>DASUCH010000023.1:0-5892 GCA_035762785.1 Nitrososphaeraceae archaeon
TCATTATGAGGTTCTTGTATCTGTTGCAAAAGAAGTCAAAAGCAGGAAATTTGGAACTCTAGTTAGAAAAATATTGAAAGAAGAACGTAATCATTTAGAATTATGTACAAAATTAGCAAAACAAAATATTACTAAAGAATAGTAGAATATCTTCCAAAATACATAATGAATTATTGATATTGTTTTGCAATTGATAATGATGGTAGAAAGATAAAATTTGAGCAATAATATAATAATCAAATGTAGTTCATTTTTAAACAATAATTACGGTGTAGGAATTATTGTTCTGAACAATTTAAAGATGCTTACATAAGACACGTACAAGAATAAAATGCTAAAAAGGTATTGATAGTCTGTATAACATATCAAAGAGATTAAAATGAGAAAAACAAATAATAGAAAAGAGTTTTCAAGTGCATTTATTATTCCTCATTATGCAGATGGGTATGAACAGAAACAAGGAAGAAAAAAGCTATTTATTGCTGAGACAATTGAAGGATTATTTTCACAAACTGATGACGATTGGTGTGCAATTGTTGTAGTTGATCTGACTGATAATGAAGCAACCAATAATTATTTAATTCATTTAAAACAAAAATACTATCCAAAAATTGATGTAATTTTTCTAGAACGAAATGTGGGTCCTGGAGTAAGTAGAAATTTAGGAGTTCTTAAGGCATTAGAACGTGGCCATTCTATAATACTTTTCAATGACTCAGATGATATATCTCATCCAAAAAGGTTAGAAGTTGTTAAAAAAATATTCGTAGAGCATCCTGATATCGATGTAGTTTACTCTACGTTTGAAGTAATTGATGAAAATAATAGTTTAATACCTACCGAAAAAATTTCTTCACCGATTTTGGAAATCTTAGAATCGCATTTGCAAAATCCCTTAGAAGGCGAGGATATTTGGATAAAAATGGGAATAGAAACTGGGATTACTAATATAACCTCCTCTACAGCAGTCCGTATAAAATTCGCATATCAATGTCCTTTCCCTAATGAAAAAGCATCAGAAGATTTTCATTGTTGGATGAGAATGTCAGCTTTTGGAGCCAACTTTAAATATACTCCTTTAATCCCTACTAAATATAGAATACCGAATTTTATAAAATATCAAACTTCAAGGACAAGAATAGGGATAAGTAATTTTAATCGAATAAAAGCAAGAGTAGATAGCGATGGTTTTTCTAAAGCTACTGAAATCGCACTAACAAGAAATATCATAAAGCCGGAGGAAATACCAATGCTTAAAGCAAAATTCTATAAGCGATTGGCCAAATCTATGAAACGAGAAATGGAAAATGAACTAGTAGATAATCTCTTAAATAAAGCCGCACAACTGGAACATGAAAGCTTTGTTTATCTTAATAAATAGTTTTCTAAGTATGACAAGGTAATCATAGAGAAAATACAAATAATCTTCTCCTTTTTCATATACATAATTATCTTAAATTCATCCTAATTATTTTACTTAAGTATAATATCAATAAGTATGTCAAATTGTTAAAATGCTTAATATCTAAGACTAGAGTTCTATTTCTTAACTTGTGAAAATCATCGTTTGGTCGCAGGTGAAAAAAACTTTTGTATTGGATAAATGAGTTAACGAGCTCGGGGTTTAATCAAACTTGATATTATTGTGAGGCCCAAATGAGGTTATTATTACGTTATACATTTTCAGTTTTGATAATCAATCTATAATGCATAGGATAGTTAAGCCATATTGGTAGTAAAACAACTACCTACTATTACTACCATCTAAACGTAGGCTCATCTTCCATTACCCCTTCGAAGATATGAAGATAATTTTTAGTCATTATTTTATCTGTAAAGAGCTTTTCAACTCTACGTCTACAAGATTCTGGAGAACATTCGCAAACTTTCTCTACATATTCTTGTAATTCTCGAGGAGTTTGAGCTAGAAAACCATTTATTTGATTTAGAATTATATCGTTTAGTCCTCCATTAGCTAGAGCAAGTACCGGTTTAACATAGGCATTCGCTTCTACAGCATATAGTCCAAAGGCCTCAATCCAACTAGGCTTCGGACATGCAATAACAGCTTTACATTGCTTGATTAATTCTGTCTTGGTTTTATTGTCTACGAGCCCAAAGTACTGTGCCAAGCCATTAGTATTTTGGCATTTCTCTCTTATCATTTGTACATATGAAAGATCTGGTACGTGTATATCATCACCCGCTATTTTTATAGCGTTTCTTGTTCTCACAGCTATATCTATTGAATCTTCAATTCCTTTTTCTCTAACTATTCTATTTATCGAGAGAAGATACTCTCCGTTATTATGATTATAATTATATGTTTTTTCTATCGGAGGGAGAGGGATTCCATGGTGGACATATCTAACGGGTATTTTAAGGATAGACGACATATATTGAGCATGAAGCCTTGATAGGCCAATATATCTAGGGAATGAAAGCTGTTTGACCGGAACTTTTTGCCATTCAATCGTACCATGATTGGTATGAATTATTTTCATATTTGGAAATTTTTTTGCAGAGAGATAGGAAAAGCAATGCCATGTATTATCCCATACTATTCCATTTCCACTTCCATATTCTTTTTCTAGTAATTCCTTGTACATGAGATAATGTGCTTCTTCAGCAACTGTTCCTTCCCATGATGGTTCTATCGTTTCTATTATGTTAAAGTTGGATGGAAGTCCTCTTACCCTTCCTCCTCCTCTTCCTCCTTCTTCACCTACAGCAGAACCTCTAGCTGATATCAAAGTCACATCATGACCTTCAATGGCCAGGTTTTTCGAAACCCACATAACGATCGCCTCCAAGCCTCCATTCGATCTTCAACAAGTCAGAGATGAAAATAATCGGGAGGTGGAGTAGGTAAATTAGGGCTACTTATAACTAATACTTTCGTTTATGAACACCAATAAGTATGAGCATTGATGTTAATAATAATCCTTCTAGAGATTACGTAATGGTCTATTGTATTTTATCACAACAATTAATGATGTTTGAAATGCTTTGATAGCTATTTTTTCCATGTAGAAAAAAGGAGGTAACTAAATGATATACGAATTTGTATTTATTATAACAGGGAAATGATCTTAAATTTACACAGCAATCGTCTATATACTCTTCTCTAAATACTTTGTGAGCCTATAAAGAAGAAGAAAACACCAGTGAAAAATATAGCGACAGGATTTGGCCTTAACAGGATAGGTTGTTTTATATGAAAGTAAATGTCATACATGGAGACTTTAATCCGTGTGGGGGCGCAGAAAGACTATCACTTACAACTATGCAGGCATTATTAGAAAAGGGAATAGATTTTGACCTTACAACCTTGAAGAGTCCTGATATACTAAAATTAGAAAATTCATATGGTCCAAATCTTGTCTCAGTAATGAAACGTATAAACAAAATTAATGTCATAAATATACTTGAAGAACTTCAGCAGCAACAACAAGAAGAAGATTATAAAGATTACAATTACGATATTACAATAAATACAAATGGTGATGCAGCTCCTTATTATCATTCATCTTTTTCAAAAAATAATGCTATTACTTACTGTCACTTTCCTAGTACCAAATTTCATATAGAATCTGAAAATATTGAATATCTAAAAACCGATCTTGGTATGATGGAAAGTTCAAAGGAGTATGAAGATATCAATAATTCAAAAAATTACAAAACTAATGTTCAGTTCAACAGAAGAAAAGAATATTTTAAATTATTAAAATATGGATATTGCAATTTGATGAGTAATTCTACAGTAATTACCAATTCTGAATTCAGTCGCAGGGCAATAGTTAATGCATTGGGATTAGATAACATTTACATACTCAGCCCACCAATAGATATTGAGACTTTTCAGAATGTTGCATTAATGGCAAATGCTGATAATAAAACAGATGATATCATTCTTGTAATATCCAGAATTGCTCCTCACAAGAAAATAGAAAATGCAATCAAGCTTGCAAAAATATTAAAAGATAACAGTATAGGCAAAGGAATGAAAATCGTTGGAAATCTTTACTATTATTTTTTTGATTATTATTCAGAACTTAAGCAGATGGTTCAAGATCTTGGTTTGACGGATTATATTACATTTGAAATTAATGCTAGCTTAGATAAGCTCCTTTCTATCATACGAGAATCCAGAGTATACTTTCATCCAATGGTAGGAGAGCATTTTGGTATGGCAGTATTAGAAGCTATGGCTGCTGGACTAATCCCAGTTGTTCCAAATGAAGGTGGCCTTATAGAGTTTGTTCCACAAAAATATCAATTTAATACATTAGAACAGGCTGCTGAAATTATAATGTATGTTTTTAATCATTTGCCAAAGACAGAGAGAATTAAGGTAAGTAATGATATAAACAAATTCTCAAATTCTCATTATATTGAGGGATTTCAGAATATATTAAATGAATTATTATCTAGAAGAAGGAAATAACGATGTCTGCTAGTATAAATATTACTTTTTAAATGAATGATATCTATTTTTGCTACTCACAATCATAATTTGATGATTCTAATTATTCATTCAAGATTAACCTAACGATAAAAAGATATGATTATTTATTAATTAGTCAAAAAAATTTAAAATGGTTATGCTGGTTCTTTAGAATCATCCTCATCTGTATTTTGCGCAGCTTCCTCTCGTAAATTATCTGCAGGACCTGTAGTTGAAGGGTCTGATTCTGCTGGACCTACCTTTTTCTGATTTTTTTGTGCTGATTCTAATTCCTCGCTATTATTTTGACTACTATTTTCTTCTGAATAACTCATAATTATCTATGTACAACAAAGGTTATAGACGTTTGTTGTATCACTATTTTTAATATATGTATGATATTATGTTCCACGGGATTTACTTGACTATTTGATGATGCTACCAATTATTTAAATTTACCAAAAAGAAGCAAATAAATACAAAATGTAACTTTCTCTTATAAATTATTAAAAAAATATCCAATTTTTTATTTTTTCCTTCTCTTTCTAATTCTGGTAAATTTTTAAGTATTCTTGCATTCCATTAATCCTTTCTGACAAGTAAGTGCTTCTCTAATTGAACATTTTCTTCTCTGTGAATAATCAAACACTTAAATTTTATATTGTCTAGTTTTATATATGGAATCGAAGAGGAAAAATATAATTGTCGAAGATTGGCAATCACTAGTGAACAAACCAGTCTATTCTAGCAATGGAAAAGATATTGGAATTGTTGAAGCTGTTCAGCCAGAATTTCTCATAACTTCTTTTGGCTCAATAAGTAAAGATAAATATCTTATACCAAAGACTTCTATTCAATCAATTAACAATGGAATTTTATATATAAAAGAAGATTCGGACTTTGTAGAAAAGAATTTTAAATTTGAATAAGATGATATCAAATGGAAAATAAAAAATTAGTTAATGATTCTTCCTATTCTTCTGACAACGGTATAACTGCTGCAGAACAAGTTATATCATCCTACAAGGAGTTCTTAGCTAAATCTGCAGAATTATTTCCAAAAGTTGATCAAAAATTGTTATTAGATATAATATATCTTGAAACTACATATAACGATTGGGAGGGAAGTGTGTTATTAAAGATCGTATATTCTTCAAATTCTCGAGTAAATACAGAAAAAAAGAAAGAGGAAGTATATAAAAAATATCAAAAGATGCCTGATGAGGTAATAGAAGGTAGAACATTGAGAGTTAAACTTGTAAGAATGTATATCAAAAACTTAGAGGAATTAATAAATAGTGATAATGATATTGAGTTCGTTAGTGGTTCAGCAACCTTAACTCCATCAGATTCCTATTCAGATTCAGCATAAATAGTCACAAAAAAGGCATAACCAAATTTCCTTTTTGTAAGAATTCTTTTACATTAAATTCAATGATCTGAAT
>DASUCH010000024.1:0-21283 GCA_035762785.1 Nitrososphaeraceae archaeon
ACAGGCACAATAAGAAAATTCATAGTATAGAATCAAAATTAGACTATATTTAAATTAATAATATTTCTCGTAGAACTTTCTACTAGATTAACACAAAATAAGTCAAGAAATTATTTTATTATCAATAATAAAAAAAGAAGATTATAGAATGTCATATAAAAAACCAAATACAACATTGCACATTAAATATATAGTGTTCTATTGTCTAATAAGATTATTTTCCTATCTTGAACATTTTAGTTCCACACACGCCGCATGTTCCCTGCGTAGCCGGCCTTCCGTTTTTCATTGTTACTTTTTTTTCATTTTGCATCTCTCTTTTAGATTTGCATTTAACACAATATCCTTCCATGCTTATTCAGTGAATAGACCACAATAAAAGTATTGATGTATTTTTATAAAAATAAACTAAAGAATCGATTAAATAAATTATAGTATTATAACAGAATAAGAAAAAAATAAAAAAAATGAAATTATTGTAACAAATTCATTTGAATAATAATTAAATAATATATTTTTTATTTTAATAGGCATGTATTTCTTTTTTATGTTTTCTTAGTTTCTTAAATGTAGAAAACCGATTACCACATTTATCACATCTCCAGTGATTTGCTCGTGCTTCTTCATAACGTGAATACTTTTCTGAATTTACTTCAAACATGCCTGTTTTAACATCATAATTTATTGGTTTATAATTGAGGCGAAATTTTAATTTAGATGGAACAGTAGACAATTTTCATATATATTGGATGATATTAAAAAAAGTGTTAGCTAATTTTCTCTGACTTTTACTTAAAAAAAGAATACATATAATTACGACACTACAAATGTACTTTTGGTGTTTGTTGTTATTATTATCCTTTATAAACCATAGTGAACTTTCCTTAAATAGATAAATATTTTTATTTCTTCAATGTAGTTTTTCTTTGTTGACAATTGAAAATATCATTCAAAAGAGTAGTGACATATCAGCATCCATAACTCCGTTTATGACAACTAAAATAAAAGAAATTCTGAAAAAAGAACATAAAGATCATACCATAGATGTTTATTCAAAGGAAAATGTAAAAATATTTGATATAATAGTAAATTCAAAAAGAGAACTATGTATTGCTTGTGTTAGCCTTGACCAGATTTTTTCCTTTAATTATATCGAAGTATTGAAAAGTATATTAAAAAATAATATTAAATTAAAAATTTTGCTTTGTGATCCACATTCTGATATGCTAAACCATTTAAAATATTTGAGTGTGTTTCCAAATATTTATGAAAGCCTTACTTCCTGTCTTTCCAAGCTCTGTAACATGAAGATTGTATCGTTATCAACCAAAGATTTATCAAATATTGAAATAAGAAATTATAAAACAATATTACCTCATAATATTGTTATAAGAGATAGGGATATTCACGGTAGTGGACTGATATTAGTAGAGCCCTATTTATTTGGAATAAACTCACAGAATAGAAAAATCTATCAAATAAATAAAAGAAAAAATCAAGAAATTTTTGATTTACATTTTAAATCTTTTTTAAAGTTGTGGGAGACTAGTCCTGAGTATTCTTGTGAATGGGAAGAATTGTGAATTTTAGTTGATTTGTAACTCATTTTCATAAGATGACAATAAGATAAACACGGCAACTACATAATTGCTGCTTCAAGTCTATCTTTAAGCTCGTATATTGAAGATAAATTAATAAAATTGTACCCTGTCAGATTAAAGTCTTCTTCTTTAATGTCACCCTCTTCGATCATTTCAGCTATTTGATTTAAAGCAAAAAGAACTAAATGTTTTTCATCTTCATTGATTGAAACATCAGCCAATGTATATTCTTACGTGTAACCAATATTTTTCTTTTCCTAGATTAATATCTAAAAATTAAGAACTTTGAATTATAGTAGTAAATAAAAATAATAAATATAGAAGATTACTATCTAATTATTCAATGAATGGCAATGAACTTTTAAAGGTTAAAGACGAAACTCCTAGATACTTTGACGAAAAAAGTAGCGAAAATTTAACTCTTTTTGAGAGTATAATAGGATATGAGGATATAAAAAAGATTTTTAAAATGTCATTGATATCAGATAAACCGGTCCATATTTTACTTGTTGGTCCTCCAGCATCAGCCAAGACATTGTTTATGTTAGAATTTCTAAAGCTAGAAAGATCGTATTTTACTTTGGGTAGTCATAGTACCAAATCAGGAATGATTGATTATTTATTTGATTATCGTCCAAGATATTTAATAGTAGATGAAATAGAACATATGCCATACAAGGACCAGACATCCTTACTGAGTATAATGGAGACAGGGATACTAGCTGAAACAAAGTCACAAAAAACTCGTAGTACTCAATTAAAAACATGGATCTTTGCAACATGCAATAACGAAGAAAAATTATTATCACCACTTCTTTCTAGGTTTATTATTTTCCATCTAAAACCATATACTAAATATAAATTCATAGAAGTTTCGAACGGAATTCTTGTTAAAAACGATATTCCTTTTGAGCTTGCTAATGAAATCTCTCACGTTGTTTGGAACAAATTAAAATCTCGAGATATTAGAGATTGTATAAAAATTTCTAGATTAACAAAAACAATTGAAGACATTGAATGGATTACAAAAACTTTGATTCAATATCGAAAAAAAAAGTAACATGCACTATAAAATGAATAAAGTTATTCTTGTTATTTGTTAGAGGTATTTTTATTCCGTTTCCTTCTCAACCAAATTGCTGTAATTATTAAACCGCCCAGTATAGAAAGATAAGAAAAAAAAATTGTTTCATTTAAGACAGTGTCCGGAGGGAGTATTGCGAATAAAAATTGATGTAGACTCATATTTAATCCGGAATATTCAAACTGTTATATTGGTTTCTAAACCCTATAATTTGTTGATAGAGGTTTACAACTTTCTCTACGTAGTAGCCTATTGTCGGTAAAGATATTCATTTTAAAAGTATTAGATTATAAAACCTAATCCAACATTAAAGACATAAAAATACATGAACAATGACGTCCTACAATAATGGCAAAAATTCGCATCCCAAAGGAAAACATGCTCATTCTACTGAATATAGAAGATTAATTTGGGAAATGATTGTTTGGCCATTGATAATTGAAAAGAATAGACCATATTTTTCAATAGATGAATATCAATTCAAAAGAGTTTCATTTTCAAAAGAAAGTAAGATACCTTCTTCCAAATTATCTGGTGGATTAATATCATTAGTAGTAAAAGGAATTTTAATTAAGGAAGAACATATCTATTCATTACACTATCGGTTGATTCCTTACCTCAGAAAAAAAGCTCTATTGACTTATGGCCAAGCATTGAAGGAAACTTATACCAAGTAAATCCCCTACTTTAGACATGTGTTTAAAAATAATTCAAAGGTGGGGAAGGGATTCGAACCCCTATATATTCGCTATCAACAATTTCTGCAGGCGAACGCATAGCCGCTCTGCCACCCCACCTCATAATTAGTCTTGGAAAGGGACATATAAATGAGTTATTTTCCTTTAACAGACTTTTCTTAATGAATAAGTGAATTATTTGACTGTTGGAATCCGCTAAAATAATTTAGATGAAATACACTTCATTTTTTATAACTATTCTTGTAGGCCAATAAAATATCATCAGATTTTACTGTTTTTCTGCTTGCATGATTTGCAAGATCGATAGCGGTCTTAGATATATTGTTTGCAATTTCCTCAAGTATTTTTCTTAAAGTATCTGATGCTTCATCACTTACTCTTTCTGCACCTGCCTTTTTTATTATCCTATTCATTACAGCCAATCCAAATTCAGGGTTATTACCCATAGTATAGACAGTCTAAGGATATTTAAAAATCTAATTGATATTATACGTCATAATCCCTAAAAATAGTTAAGTCAATTCATTTAGTATAGCCTTCCTAATTTTTGCAGAACGCAATGACAATGTAAAATATATATCCATTAATTCATCATTATCAGGAGCTCTACTGTGTTTCTGAAAAAATTTTTCTGAATAATTACCTATTATTGTGCCCACAATAAAACCATAAGCAAAATCTTCGATATTCCCTTGCGAAGGAATAAGATTTTTAGAGAAAGTTATCATTTGATTTATGTTTAATGAATGAAATTTTAATAATAATTCTAGTTGCTTTTTATCGGATAAGCTTAGTCCCAAAATTATTTTAATTTCTATTTGATATATATTTTTAATTATTGTGAATAGTAGCAAATAATGAGAAAAATGAAAAATTCCTATAGATATATGGTATACTTGAATAATGCACAGTTTACGCCAGCTGATGCTGATAGGATCCTTAAAAAATCAAGGGAGCTAACAAATTCCTTAGATATTATAATCCGAGACTGTCGTGTAGCAAGAGAATTTATTGAATTAGATCTTAGTCTTGGAAAAAAAGAAGATATAGATAAACTATTGATTTTATTAAAAAATATTTCTTTACCCAAAGACCTTGTGGAAGTAAAAGAAAGACATCTAAGCAAAGAAGAGGCAATTACTAGGGCAATAGAACTCTTTAATGATGAGAAATATTGGTGGTCTCATGAAGCATTGGAAATGGTTTGGAAGGGAACTAGTGGACATGAAAAGCAATTGCTGAATGGATTAATCTTGATTTGTGCTGCTTTTGTTCATTTTCAAAAAAATGAAAATAATATTTGTTTTTCAATACTTGAAAGATCAATGGCTAAATTTTTAAATGTAGAAATTTCAAATTATTATGGTATTAATATTGACAAAATCAAAAGAATAATCAGACAAATATTGGAAAATAAAAAAATTCTGATATTAAAGATTTAAACGGTAGAAGCTAAGTTATTATTTTTTTATTTTTTTTAAATAATTATCCTTCATTTCGTTTACAAACTTATCCTTCAGATGATACAATCTTTTTTGTTTTCTTGGTTTACATTCGGACAAAACATAGGAACACAGGAGGGGAAAATAGACAGAAGAATCCCCATAAACAATTACATTGCCAGCATGAGATGTTTTTATTTTTCCCCAACTCTTTCCTTCTTGGATTGTTGCTCCAGATAAACCGCCTGTATCAGGTCTTGCATCAGTTAATTGAATGACATAGTCATGACCTCTTTCTTTTATTTTCAAAATTTGATATAATGTAGGACCAGTTTGTTGAAAGAAATTTTTGGGAACTCCTCCACCTAATTCTATCCCTCCTGAAACTTTACTTTTCCATAATATTGCTGCTGATTCAGAAATATCTGAGAAAAGATTGATAGGAAGTAATGATGACTCAAAAAGAAGTGGAATCATATTCATTCCAATTGATGAATCTGTTAGTGACGGGATATAAATTGGTACCTCATTTTTAAAAGCAGAAACCATGAAAGATTTATCAGGAAAAGGAGAATGATGATAAGCATTCTCACCTAGTAGGTAAGAAAGATCGGATGTTGAAAATTCTTTTACTGGATTTACTATTCTTTTGCTCCTCTTTCTTAATGTGTCTTGTATAAGATCGTCTTGTCGTTGAAGCGTTTCTACTTCTTTAATAAAAACATCATAGATTCTAACGATTTGTTTTGAATATAAAATATCGTCATCAACATCAAAATGACCTTGTCTAACAGGCAAATCATAGGCGAAATGAAGATCATGGTATGCATTAGCTCCTGTTGTAACAATCCAATCAATAAAACCTTTCTCAATCAAAGTTGAAACACATTTTCCAAGTCCTATTGGAGTCATTGCTCCTGAAATAGTTAAACAAATAGTGGCGTCAGTATCAATCATTTTTTTCAACATCTTTGCTGCTTCTGACAACCTCCTAGCGTTAAATCCAGTAGATCCATAGAAAGAAATAAGATCGGAAATAGACATGTTTGGAGATATATTTGGAGGATCAATTTTTTTTCCTGTGAAAGAGTGTTTATTATTCACATAACATGATGCAATTATCTGACTTTTATAAAATTCGAATTAAAACAACTACAACTAAATATATTCTTATATTATTACTATTTTATTACTTTTCTATGACTTATAATAATAATCGAAAAAATATTAAGTATGAAATTGAGGATTATAATATTCAAAATCGAGAGTTAAACGAAGTTTTAAATCAAATGTCCAAATCAGGAGGATTTGAATCTGTAAATGTTAGGGACGGAATTAGTATTTTACAAAAAATGATAGAAGAACCCAAATGTACCACTTTTTTATCTTTTGTGGGAGCAGTAATTTCTACAGGGGTCCGTGGGATAATTAAAGATATGGTAAAAAAGAATATGTTCAATTGTTTAATAACAACATGCGGTTCATTAGATCATGATATAGCCAGATCTTTTGCTAAATATTATCATGGAGATTTCAATATCGACGATTGTTATCTTAAAAAAAAAAAAAATTCACAGATTAGGTAATGTATTTATTCCTGTAGAAAATTATGGTCCTTTAATCGAAACTAAATTACAACAATATATGCATGAATTTTACCAAGAGAATAAACAATTTGCATGTTATGAATTGCTTGACTATATAGGTAGTAAATTAGGAGAAACATCTTTTTTATATTGGGCTCATAAAAACAAAATCCCTGTTATTGTCCCTGGTATAGTTGACGGAGCTGTAGGAAGTCAGATATGGTTATTTTATCAGAATCACAAGGACATGTTTCTTAATATTTTAAAAGATCAAAATAAAATTTCTGATATTATATTTGAAGCAAAAAAAACTGGGGCCTTAATGTTAGGTGGTGGAATATCGAAACATCACACTCTATGGTGGAATCAGTTTAGAGATGGATTAGATTATGCAGTTTATATTACTACTGCTAATGCTTGGGATGGAAGTTTGAGTGGAGCAGAAGTCAAAGAAGCTATTTCCTGGAATAAGATAAGGGTCGATGCAAAACAAGTCACTATACATGGAGAAATTACAACATTATTACCTTTCCTTTATTCATCTCTTCTCAAAACATCCTCTGGATTATAAAGTTGTGTCATGGGATTGATTCATAACCAAACCTAAAAGTCAATTTTTATCCTTATATTAAGAATGTGGTCAGATTTTTGCGATCATTGTGTCTGGATTTATGAAATAGCCATTACCTTAAAAAGGAAGTAAAAAATAGTAGTTTATTACATTGTTATCGGGCAATCAAACATTATTTAGAATAAGCTCCTTCCAATTTCAGGCTAAACACCTTCTTGTGATTTTGGTTTTAATAATAGCCTTTTCTACTGCTTTTATTATAAGATCCTATCCAATAAAATATGGTTTTGCTTTAAATGAATTCGATCCATATTTTGATTATAGAGCCACTAAATATATTATTGATAATGGGTTTGAAGCCTATTTAAATTGGCATGACTATGAGTCTTGGTATCCCGAAGGTAGATTTGTACCCACAACTTCACAAGTCGCTCTTCACCTTATAGCAGCAACTATGTATAAAATTTTTGGTTTGGGTAGTTCGCTTATGGATTTTGTGATAATGTTTCCAGTAATAATAGGATCCCTCACTACTATAGTTATTTTTGCTCTTGTACGAAATTTGAGTGGCACTACTGCAGGGATGTTCGCAAGTCTCTTGTTTGCTTTTATGCCAGCAATAATTCAGAGAGGAAATTTGGGATGGTTTAAATCTGAGCCTTTAGGGCTTTTCTTGGCACTGTTGTCTGTCTACTTGTTTATCTCTTCCATAAAAAGTAAAAATATCAAACGGACTATACTAACAGCAGCAGTCGGAGGGCTAATTCTGGGATTAGCCAACTCTTCATGGGGGGGAATTCAATATTTCAGTATTCCAATAGGTATTTTCTTTTTTTCGTTACCTTTTCTAAGAAAGGATTCCATATTTCTGTATGGGATTATTACTTTCACAGTAATAACTTTAATAACAGCAGGTGCATTCCCTCGTCCAGGTATCTCCTTTGTTATAGGACTTCCAGGGATAGCTCTCATTGTTGGAATGATATTTGCGATTGTAGGAACCATCATAAGGACGAAAAGTTCTCCTACAAAGGCTAATAGAAATCTTATTGCAGCACTTGGTGTATTTGTTTTACTTATGATAAGTATATTTGCTGTAGGGGCTTACCAACCCTCATCATTTCGATATCTTGTTGCAGTCAATCCTTTTTTGTCTTCTCATAATCCTTTGGTTGAATCTGTTGCTGAGCATTCTACCCCAACGGTAATTGACTATTTTACAGATTATTCAATATTGTTGATATTTGCAGGTTTTGGGGTTTGGTTTTCTTTTTCTAAAAGAACAGACATGACCATTTTTGCCTTAATAATCGGAATAACTGGTCTGTATGTTAGTGCGACATTTGCAAGATTGATGGTATATTCTTCTATAGCAATTGTAATACTTGCCTCTATTGGGCTTTATGAATTAACTAGGAGCATTTTACAAAACAGGATCGAGAATCAGAACAAGATAAAGGAAAGGGAATTTAGAAAAAATATTAAGGAGGGTAAGATTTTACCCGAGGTAAAACCTCTAGTCAAATTATCCTTTGTTGTTATGGTTGTATTTCTAGTTTCTATTCCTTTAATTGATTATAATGGAGTAATATATCCAAAGAATTTTAATTGGATAAGCTCAGCAGATATTCCGCCATCTATAGTAAATGGCGCAACAGGTTTTAGAATGCAAGTAGAGGATTGGGTAGATGCATTAGATTGGATAGAGAACAATACACCCAACGACTCAGTAATAGCTTCATGGTGGGATTACGGCTATTGGATAACTACATTAGGAAATAAGACTACTTTGGCTGATAATGCAACCATAAATCAAACACGAATACAGACCATAGCTAAAATGCTAATGAGTGAACAAGAAACAGCAACTCAAATTGCTCAAGATCTAAAGGCTGATTATATATTGGTATACATAGTAGCAGATAGACATAATGGTCCCAATGGTAATTCATTTTACACTTTAGGAAGTGGTGGAGATGAAAGCAAAAAACAATGGTTTATGAAGATTGGCGGTTTCAACGAAAGAGATTACGTAGAAGACGATGGATTCACTCCAAATGCAAATTTTTGGAATAACACCTTACTTGGGAAACTAATACCTTTTACGCCGATATCCTATGCGTCGTTCGGTAATGGAATGTTGACTAACATCCAACCGGAATATTCAAGTGGAACAATCGCTTTAAATCTTAAAGATATAAAATACCCAATCAACGGAACAAATGATCAACCCTATAAGCTGGTATATGCATCTCCCAGTTTCGAAAATGACACTGAAGATATTGTTTTTGGTGTTTTTGTTTATCAAGTTAATAAAAATTATAGGCCAAATCCTACCTCTCAAGAGTTGAATACAAATATGAATATAACAAAAGACAAAGAATCAAATACAACAGATAATAGACCTGAAAATATGATTAAGGCTAATATGACACCATCTGATAATATTGCAATTTTAAAAACATCTCTTGGAAACATTACAATTGAATTTTTCCCAAAAGCAGCACCAAAACATGTCAACAGCTTTCTCAATCTGTCAAACACAGGTTTTTATGATGGAACTATTTTTCATCGAATAGTAAAGGATTTTGTTATTCAAGGAGGAGATCCAACTACAAAAAATAGTACTCAAAAAGATAGATGGGGAACAGGAGGACCAGGTTATACTATCGAAGCCGAATTTAATGACATTCCACATCAAAGGGGAATATTATCTATGGCAAGAACTGCAGATCCTAATAGTGCCGGTTCGCAATTTTTTATAGTTACAAAAGATTCAAAATTTTTGGACAATCAATATACCGTTTTTGGAAGAGTCATTGATGGAATGGAAATAGTAGATAAAATAGAGGATCTTACTACAAATCAATCTTCTGATCAACCTATTGATTTTGAAAAAGCGAAGATTCAAAAAGTTACGATAGAACAAAGAAAAGACACGAAATAGGAAATTGCTTTCTCTTAGATTTCTTCTTAGACAAATTGATGAATGAATTAGAATCACTCCTCTTGAGTGCACAAAGAAAGCTATTAGTAATATATGATGAATTAGATTTATCCGCAATATCATCTACTAACCAGATTTTTATTTTATTAGTGGAAGAATCAAAAGGATCAGCAGGTGGAAGGGGAGGTGGTTCTGGACATAGAAAAATAGTTCAAGTAAGGGGATTTAAAATCGATAAAAACAAAATCGAAAAGATTTATGATACTAAGGATGAGAATATAATAGAGAAATTTGAGATACCTTATAGTGCTGTTGCAATGGATATAAAATTATCAGATGGAAGGCAAATTGTAGTACAAGGAATTATAGACCAAGATATGATAAAAGATTATAATAATATAATTTTTTCCTCATAATATTATCTTAAATTTAAAAAAATTATAATAATAGAAATACGTAATACCATAGATAGCAATTATGAAAAACAATAAAAAACTTGCTGGAGGTGAAATCATCGGAATAGGTACTGATTTTCTGGTTATCTATAAAGAAGGAAAAAGATTTTTAATCGAAGTGAATTTTGAATCTGTAAAAGAACTTAAATTTTCAACTACCCCTTATGGATCGCAAATATAATAGATGCGAAAGGCTAATCTTTTTAATCCTAAAAGATAAATTTAGTTATTATATAAAGGTCATATCCTATTGAAAATAAATTCAAAATTAGAACTAAAATATCAAAAGAAAGATTCTGATAATAAATCAACGCATCAGCTTCACAAAAATTCTAAAGTAAAATACAATAAAAAGGCTGAATCAGAATTTTTTGTAGATAATTCTGCTTTAGCTGGATTTACTGGGGAACGTATTTTGTACATGGCAATAAGAGAATTGATAGAGAACTCATTAGATTCTTGTGAGCTTCATCATATTCTTCCTATTATTTCTATATCAATAAAACAAACTGATGTTGAAAATGATCTTTGGACCCTTTCTTGTCAAGACAATGGCATAGGTATCAATTCTGAAAAGGTGCCAGTCGCTGTCTGTTCTTTTCTAACATCAGGTAAATATGTTGAAAAACAACAAAGAGGACTATTTGGAGTTGGACTTAAAATGATTGCGGCATTTTCTTCAAAGGATACAGACAAACCTATAAAAGTATGGTCAAAATCTATTGATGAAGAATCAGAATATTATTATGAATTGCGAACGGATATCACCACAAATAAACCTATAGTGTTAAACAAAAAAATGCTGCCAAAAATGGAAAGTATTATCAAAGACAAATATGGTTTTAAAGTTGTTGCTACATTAAGAGCAAGATTATCTCATATTACTAAAAACAAGATATACGATTATATTTCCCAAACTAGCATTGTAAATCCTTATTCGAAGTTAATTTTTGAAAGTGATGATGGGAAAATAATCTTTGAAAGGAGAACGGATATAATGCCTGAACCTGCAAAAGAAGTACTTCCTCACCCTGCTGATATGGATTTACAAACTTTAAAAAAAGCAATATTACATTTCTCCAATCAAAAAGCTTCTATTCAAACGATTTTAGCTAGTTCATTTCAAAAACTTTCAATTGAAAAGGCACGTGTAATCATACGTGCCGCTGGAATAAGTAATAAATTAGCTAATCTTTTTTCAGAAAGTGACCTAATCAAAGTAGTGAATGTTTGTAAACAGATGAAATTTCAGTCACCTCATATTGACCATTTAAGTCCAATAGGTGAAAAGATATTAACGACAGGGATGATGTCTGAATACGTTATTGTTAACAACAAAGATCAACTTAAATCTCTAAATCCTGGAAAAGAGGGAAACAAACAAAATGTTAAGGTATTAAAACCTGCTCTCACTTCATATTCATCACGCTCTATTGTAATTAATAATAGGCCAACAATTATTGAATGTGGAATTGCGTATGGTGGAGATATAAATTCCTTCAAATTATACAGATTTGCAAATAAGATTCCCTTACTATATGATGAAGGCTCAGATGTTGCAAGGGAAGTAGTTTCCGAAGTGGGGATTAATAAAATGGGTATTACTAAAAAGGAGGCAAAAGAGCAATTTGCAAATGATCAAAGCAGCAAATCAGATAGAGCGGTTGAACTTCTTCCTCTCCATATATTTTTCCATATATGTTCTACAAAAATACCTTATAAAAGTGCAGGAAAGGAAAGTATTGCATCTGAAGGTGAAATGAAAAAATATATGAAATTTTGTCTATCCGATCTTTATAGAAAAGTTAGTGCACAGATACGTCGAGATTTAAAAATCAAAGATGCTGAAAATAGATTAAAGTTGTACAAATATTACATTCCATTAATAGTAGATGCTGTCTCTGATTCAATAAAGGTTGATCGTACTAAGCTTTCAGAACTCTTTATTGAGATAGCTGAAAAACATGTCAAAAAAGAAATTATCCCGACAACAATAATTTTCAAGGAAAATGACAAAAAAAATAATAAATCAAACAAACTGATGACAGGAATAAAAATGTATAACAGTACAGAAAATAAAAATAATAGAATTAATGATAAAGAGATTTCTCAGAATTTCGCCAAAAGTAAAGATTCTACAGGAAAAAAAATAGAAAAATTAACACTTGATGATTTTAATAGGAGATAAAGTTAGTGTCCACTAAAAATAAAAGACACAAAGAAATTATCAAAAAAATTCAGAATATAATGAAAGAAATTTCTAATGATGTTTTGATTGGAAAACAAATGCCTTCGTTAGAAATTTCGAAAGTAGGATATGATAATACTTTTTGGTCAGAAAAAAAGAAGATGTTAACACTAGGGGAGAAAAAGGTTATAATAAGTCCTAATTCTACAAAAAAAATTCCGACATTTTCTCAATATTTAGTTATGGCTAATGCAATTAGGAAGTTAGTGGATGAAGAAATGGAAAGTACTATTAGAGGCATGTACTATGCAACCTTAAGTACTGTAGGAGATGAAAAAAATAAAGAAAAGTTTTGGAGAAGTCAAGAGGATTCGGATGACGCTATTAAAGCAGTAGAGTTAATTACAGGAATTCCTAGGGAGGAATTCTCAGTCACTTCTAAACCCAAAGGTATGATTTCTGGTCCTATTACGTTAAGTGTTGGTGGAGATATTATTGATTGCAATCTTGGGAGCAGAGCCACATCACAATTAATTCCGACAAATATGTCTGATGTAGAAATAGTAGATGTTAAAGCAGACCTTGTTATGGTAGTAGAAAAAGATACGGTTTTAAATAATATAAGAAAATCTGGATTCATCCAGAAATACAATGCAATACTTATGACTGGTTCCGGAGAGCCTGATAGAGCAACCAGAATGATGGTAAAGACATTAAATGAGAAATGGAAAAAACCTGTAGTCATCTTCGCAGATGCAGACCCTTGGGGTTTAGGTATAGCATTACGTTATAAAATTGGAAGTGAATCTTTAAGTTATGATAGCGACAGATTGGTAGCACCTAATGTCAAAGTTCTAGGAATGATGTTTTCAGACATATACGATTACAATATTCCAGAAGTTGCGAGGTTAGCGGTTACTGCTGAAGATATCAATAGAGCAAATGATATGAAAAAGAAACCATGGTTGCAAGGAAAACAATGGCAAAAAGAATTAAATTTATTTCTGAAAAAAAAAGAGAAGTGCGAATTAGATGCATTTTTTAAGCATGGGTTTAAATATTTAGCTGAACAATACCTGCCAAAGAAACTTAGAGAGGCAGGAGTAATCTAATTTTAAATGGTATGTTATCTGTTTTCATTTAATAATTTAAGTATTGATACCAATTAGATCAATAATTCTTTATAAACATTTTTAAGAAATAAAATCATTTTTTATAATATGCTGGATGCTAAGTGTCCTAAATGTGATAAAACAGCTAAAGTTAACGATGATATGACAGAAGTTACTTGTCCTTATTGTTTAACAAAAATTTCATATGAAGAATATATAGAAATAATGAAGGAAAAGGCACTTAATATGGGTATAGAATTCCATAATAATTTGGATAAAAATCCATTTTCTTAATAATTGTTACACAAAAGGATTTGTTAGATGAATATTATTTTGTTATGCCTGATCCTATTAGACGCCATCTTTCTCCAATCTTTCTGCTTAAAGCAACTCTGCTACTCTGTATAATACAAACTGGTTTTTTTAGGTTAATTTCTATTTTATTTTCTTTAGTATTTGTAACTAAAGCAGTGGTAGCTAAAGTTCCAATATTTATACGAAGGTGTTCATTCTTTTTAATGGGGTCAACTTTCACTGGCTCCTGGGTCCCAACTGCAGTATCAAAAAGATATGTATCTATTGAAACGTCATAGATGTCTTGAGGCAATGTTCCAGGTTTACCTACTACTGAACCAATAAGAGAATCACTCTTCACCAAAGACGGGTCTAAAATTGTACCAATAGACACTAATCCTCCGGGCTTGACATTACTGACCAATCCAGCACCTGTTCCTAAACTCGAAATTTTGGAATAAATAGGAGAATATTTCCCTTTATTATTAAGTGTTCCAGGTCGCATTTCAATCTCATCATTTACGTTGAATTCACCTTGAATCAAGGCACCACCAATAGCCCCTCCATGAATCGAGGCTACAGGCATTCCAGGCTTGTTAATATCAAATGAACGTAAAACATGCATTATTGGAAATGTTTGTCTATTCCTCTGAGGAGTGTGGATATTTTTTTCTAAAGCTTCAATTAATAGGTCAATATTTAAATTGTGTTGAGCAGAAACAGGTATAATAGGCGCATTTTTTGCTACACTCTTATCTACAAAATCTTTTATTTGATCATAATTTTTCAAGGCTTCTTCTTTTTCTGTCAGGTCTACTTTGTTTTGGACAATTACAATTTGTTTAATACCCAGAACTTCTAAAGCCAGCATATGTTCTGTAGTTTGAGGACGAGGTACTGATTCATTGGCAGCTACAACAAGAATTGCTCCATCCATAAGCGCAGCGCCTGATAACATATTGGCCATTAAACTTTCATGACCTGGTGAATCAACAAAACTGGCTATTCGCAAAAGTTCACTCTCCTGTCCACAATTATTACATAGTGGCTTAGTGGAGTAACATTCAGGTGATGAACAGGATTTACATTTATAAAATGCAGCGTCAGCGTAGCCCACTTTTATAGTTATACCCCTCCTTAGTTCTTCGCTATGAGCACTAGTCCAAATTCCCGTTATAGCTTCGATTAATGTAGTTTTTCCATGATCAACATGTCCTGCTGTACCAATATTTACATTAGGTTGGTACCCATATTCACGTACATACCAATCAGGAAGAGTATCTTTCCAATGCAATAGCGAATTAAGATTTATGGAGGGATATTAAGGTAATTGATATGTATTTTAGAACTTTCATTTACTTTGTACTTTCGGCATTAGATCTTTCAATACTTTCAGGTTTAGATGTAACAATGTTAACTCCATCTAAAATACAGTTTAATTGATAAATTTCCTCAGTCACCATATTTCCCCTCAATAATTTTCTCACTCTTTTTCCTTTTGTAGAGTCCCGCATACCTACACCAGTATGCAACAAAACATATTTTTTCACTCCACCGTGAAGGTCAGACCGCATTGGTGTCCCAGACTTATCACTACCTCCAGTTATTTGTAATTTGCCTCCTGCTACTCCAACAAGAGATGAATCAAATGAATCTCCGATTTTTGAACCTAAAAATGGTTGAGCCTCTTTATCCTTAAGCTCATGTGATAAACTTTTACCCTTTTTATCAGATATAACTATTTTAAAATTAACCAATAAATAATTTAAAAATAATATTATTAATTAACCTTGTGCAAAAGAGTTAAAATCTGATGTGGTATTATAGTTAAAAATGAAGAAAGAACAAAAGAATGAAATTCCAATTTGTCCTATTTGTGAAAATAAAATGATTGCTATTCAACCTTGCCATCTTAGATGTAACAATTGTGGCTCAGAGCTAACTTGTTCAGATAAGGGTAATTTTTGGTAAAAAGATTTCTAAAAATATTTAAATTCTCATAAGACGTTAATCAAATATTCGTATTTGGAGTCAATTTGAAGTAAACATTCGAAGTTTCATTAAAAGACTCAATTATTGTATATCATCTTTAAATCTTTTACACTGTCACAATTTCCAACAAATAAATACAATTAATTATTAACTAATCAATTTTTCAAAGGATAGAATATTCTAATAAATGTCTTATTTGTCTTTAATATTATCTTATAATTATATCCTTTATCTATTATATTAATAAGAATAAAAGATCATTAGATAATTTGTTTATATTCTCACTATCAAATGAAGTAATATTTCAAATTTCATCACTATTCTAATTGAGTTTGTATATCTGTCGTTTTTCAACAAATTATACTGTGTTAGGAGTACAATAATCGATTGGGCCATAAATTAGTAAGTGTTCAGGATAAATATCTATAAAAATTGATGGAGTTATTTTGAAAATTTCATTAAATAACTTATAGTAAATTGACAGATATGAATAATCAAATTATTTTAATATATTATTTAGATTATTAAAATATATAACTTATAGTATTATTTGTATTTTAATGAGATAAAATGGATAGGAAACAAAATGATTAAATATTTGTATTTTGTAACGTCACATCGGTAGTAAAATGTCAGCTAGAAGAAACTCCAAAACAAAAAAAGAAACTCCGAAGGAATCGAAAGAAATTAAGCCTACTAAGGAAATCAAAGAAACAAAATCTGTTCCTCTAACCGTGGAATTAAATATACTTAAAGTTCTGATAAATGAACGTCCGCTTATTCCATTATTGAGGGTACTAAAAAAGAATAAAGAATTACACACAAGAGAATTACTTATAACCATGGGAAGTTGGGGATACGGACAATCCTTAATGAAAAGAGCTACAAATTTAGGTTTGATTGAAAGAAAAGTTAAAAAAGAAAAATCCCGAGGACGAGGCAAACCAAGGATCTATAATGCTCTGACAAATAAAGGCAGAGAAGTTGTAAAATTAGCAGATAGAATAGGATACGAAAAATAAAATTTCGATTCAAACCCCCTTTTTTTATCCTTTAAACTACTCAATTTACCAAAAATTATAATAATAAACTTTTTAAGATATTCTAATGAATATCCTATGCGATACTAGTTTCTTAATGATTCTAGTCACAAAACCGATCAAGCTAGTAGATAACCTTGTAATGCAATATGGAAAGATCAATTTTCTTATTCCAGAGGTAGTAATAGAAGAACTAAAGAATCTGGTAAATAATAGATCCTATAAAAGTTCTCAGAGTGCAAAAACTGTCCTGAAATTAACAAAAAAATTTGAAATTATCAATACAAAGAGATTAAACTATACAGATGATAGTATTCTAGATTATGCAATCAATTATAAATGTGCAGTTGCCACCATGGATAGAAATCTTATACAAAGATTGATATCTTCAAAGGTAATTGTTTTTTCACTTCGAAACAATAAATTATTAAACATGAATCCCTAATTTAATAAACAACTTTAAATTCTTATACAAATAAAAATCGGTATGGAGATAAATAATATTGAACTTCATTGGTTGGGACATGATGGTTTTAGGTTAATTACCCCAGACGACAAAGTAATATACATAGATCCTTATAAAATATCGGAAGTACATCATAAAAAAAATGATGCAAAAATAGTCTTGATTTCTCATAATCATTTTGATCATCTTAGTATTGAAGATTTAAGACATATAATAAACGAGCATACGAAAATAATTGCAGCTTCTGAGTGTATAGAGAAATTAAACCAAGAGGGATTTAGAAGTGTAAAAGGTGTCGAACCGGGACAGACAATTGAGGAAGAGGGAATTATTATTGAAATTGTCCCCTCATACAATATTAATAAAAATTTTCATCCAAAAGAAGATAGAAAGGTTGGGTTTATTATGACCTTAGATAAGAGTTTTCGAATTTATCATTCAGGGGATACTGATAAGATACCTGAAATGAGTGAATTCAAACCTGATGTTGCTCTTGTTCCAGTTTCAGGAGTCTACGTAATGACCGCTGAAGAAGCAGCGGATGCCATTAATAATTTATTAAAACCTTCGAAATTGACTATTCCTATGCACTATGGAACCATCGTAGGCAGCCAACAGGATGCAACAAAATTTAAAGGGTTAGTAAAATATTGCCCTGTAGAGATTTTGGCACAAGAATAGAATAATTAATATAAGAAATACAAATATTTCTTGTTAATAATTGAATAATCGCAACTAATTATTGTTATACTTATACTATCTATCATTCTCATTTTGGGTATTAGATTTAATAAGAAACATGGATGACTTCAGCAGCTGTGGGAGTATTTAATAATCAAGTTTGATTAGATTTGTTTTTACTTATATTATCAATGATAATTATACATTAAAAAGCCACATAAGTACAATAGTACTTGAAATTATATTGACCTATTTATCTTACACTTTTTGCAAAACTGTAAGAAATATATTGATTTTTTGCTAAAAATATAATAATAGACGTTTGCATGTTTTTAGATGTATATTACATGGTAGAAACCGAAGATTTATGTAAGAGTATAAAAATGGAATGAACATGGTAAAAACTGAATCTTCCCAAAAATTAATCACAGGCCAAAAAGCGCCAGCTTTCAATTTAAGAAGTGTGGATGGTAAACACTATTCTTTAAATGATTTTAATAGTAACACTTTATTGATAGTATTTATTTGTAATCATTGCCCATTTGTAAAGGCAAGAATTAAGGATATTATAGATTTACAATCATCTTTTAATAAGGAGGACCTTCGAATCGTAGGAATTAATAGTAATGATCCAAACTATGAGGAAGAAGGGTTTGAGAATATGAAAAAATTCTCTAATGAATACAATCTTAATTTTCCCTATTTGATTGATGAAACCCAAGAGATCGCCAAAAAATATGGAGCTGTGTGTACACCAGATCCTTACCTATTTGATAAGGAAAAAAGGCTTGTGTTTCACGGAAAAATAAATGATGCTAGTAATCCAGAGAGCGAACCAACTAGAGATATTATGAAAGAAAATATTCAAAAAGTCCTAAAGGATGAAAAAATTCTAAAAGATTTTGATCCTTCTATTGGTTGCTCTATTAAGTGGAAGGGTTAAAACTAAATCATCTTTTATTTATCACTTGAAAGGTTATACTTTATTGAATAAAAAAGATTTGTTTGAATTTCCACTTAAGGCGACTTATTCTCCTAATGGAGATCAGCCATATGCTATCGATCAATTAACTGAAGGAATGCTTGGAAACACAAAGTCGATTCAAACTTTGCTGGGAGTTACGGGTAGTGGTAAAACATTTACAATTGCAAATCTCATTTCTCGAGTTAAAAAAAATACTCTTATAATCTCTCATAATAAAACACTAGCAGCTCAACTCTATTCGGAATTTAAAGATTTTTTTCCAACTATAAATGTAGGATATTTCGTTAGTTTTTATGATTATTATCAGCCTGAAAGTTATATCCCTCAAACAGATACATATATTGAAAAGGACACAGCAGTAAATGAAACCATTGAAAAAATGAGGCTAGAGGCTACAGCAATGTTGATGTCTGGTGAGCCAACTATAATTATTTCTACGGTTTCATGCATCTACTCTCTAGGGTCACCATCAGAATGGGAAAGAAATGCTCTTACAATAACAGAGGGAAATATTATGAATAGAAAGGAAATAATCAAGAGATTAATTGAATCGCGATACGAAAGAAATGATTATTCGCTTTCACCAGGTAATTTTCGAGTGAAAGGGGAAATTATCGATTTAATTCCTGGGTATTCTAATGATATTGTTAGAGTAGCACTTTTTGATGAAGAGGTTGAAAAAATTAGTATTCATGATGCGGTTACATTTAAAAAAATTAGGAATGTAAATAAGATTACCATATTTCCAGCTAAACACTACATTACCGACAAAAGAAGTAGAGAAAATGCAATAAGGCTGATAGAAAGGGAACTAAAAGGATGGCTTCCTAAATTAGAAGGAGAAATAGAAAAGGAAAGATTGGCTTCAAGAACCAAATACGATATTGAGATGATAAATGAACTAGGCTATTGTTCGGGTATAGAAAATTATTCCCGTCATTTTGATGGCAGAAAAGAAGGAGAACCACCATACTGTTTATTAGACTTCTTTGGCGAGGATTTTTTACTAGTCATAGATGAGTCCCATGTTACACTTCCACAGTTAAGAGCAATGTATAACGGAGATCATACAAGAAAAGAAATGTTAGTGACTTATGGATTTCGACTTCCAAGTTCATTTGATAATCGTCCACTAAAATTCGAGGAGTTTGAAAGATACTTAAGAAAGGTAGTTTTTGTATCCGCAACTCCTGGTCCTTATGAATTAAATTCTAGCTTCCAAGTTGTAGAACAATTAGTAAGACCAACAGGATTAGTTGATCCTATTGTAGAAATTAGATCATCAACAAATCAAATTGACGAATTAATTTTGGAAATTCAGAAAAGAGTTAGCAAGAACCAGAGAACACTCATAACAACATTAACGAAAAGAATGGCAGAAGATTTAGCTGAATTCTTATCAAAAAAAAATATTAGGGTACGGTATTTACACGCAGAAATTGAAGGGTTAGAACGCACTGAATTAATTCGTCAGCTTAGATTAGGTGAATTTGATGTTTTGATTGGAATTAACTTATTAAGAGAGGGATTAGATATTCCAGAGGTTTCTCTTGTTGTGATATTAGACTCAGATAAAGAAGGTTTTTTAAGAAATGATATCAGCCTCATACAAACGTTCGGCAGGGCTGCTAGAAATATAGATGGAACGGTAATAATGTATGGAGATAAAATTACAAAATCTATGGAAAATGCGTTAGCAGAAACAAATAGAAGACGAAAAAAACAATTAGAATTTAATGCCTTACATAAAATAACTCCAATTTCAATATTAAAACCGATAATTACTAATAAGAAATCCCAGGGTCAGCATGAAACCTTTAAATCGATGAGTAAAAACGACCTGAGAAAGCTGTCGGTGGAAACTGAAGCACTAATGAATAAATTTGCTGAACAGCTCGAATTTGAGAAAGCGATACAACTACGCGATAAATTAAAGAAGATAAATGAAGAAATAGGAATATTAGAGGTGAGGTAGACCTGATTGATAAGTTAATAGTTCGAGGAGCGAAACAACATAACTTAAACAATATAAATCTTGAGATACCAAAAAACAAGATTGTAGTCTTTACTGGACTTTCTGGATCTGGTAAATCTACACTAGCCTTTGATACTATTTATGCAGAAGGTCAAAGAAGATATGT
>DASUCH010000025.1:0-2582 GCA_035762785.1 Nitrososphaeraceae archaeon
TATTAAATTAGCAAAGCAAAAAAAATATAAACTGGTCTCACTTTATAGAAGAGTTCAAATCCCACTTTTTGTTATTTAATTTATTATTATAGTTTTTATTTGACAAACTCATGAGATTAATGACCTTCATGATCAATTACAAATAATTAAATATTTTTATTTAGAATAACTTTTTATTCTCAAGCACAGACACTAAGCATAGTTAGTACTAAACGATAATGAATGGACAAGATGGTTGAGATATATGAAAGGCGCTTTTGAACAAGGTACTATAGCAGCAATATGGAAAACTGTAGATGCAGGAAAATGGTTTGATCCTGCATTTGAGGAATTCATTAGTAAAGAATTAGCTAAAAAATAATGAAAGAGCGGTTCAAGATTGATCTGACCCGGTATATCGTCTTTCTCTTCCGATTTCGTCTCTCCATTTCCAAAACATGTGTTGTTTATTAGGAACATGTCAATAAAATAATATAATGTCTGATTCAGGATGTAAACATCTTAAATTAATTCAAGAACACGTAAAGCCTAGTGCAGATGGTTGTGAGGATTGTCTTAAAATTGGTGATTCTTGGGTGCATTTGCGTCTTTGTCTTATTTGTGGTCATGTAGGATGTTGTGACTCGTCAAAGAATAAACATGCAACTAAACATTTCCATTCAACAGAACATCCTATTATCCAATCTTTTGAACCTGATGAACAGTGGAAGTGGTGTTATATGGATGAAACATTTCTCTAAGTTAAATTGAATGCTAATTTGTTCTGAACCAAACTATACGATTGCTAACCTCAAACGACACAAATAGCAGTAGACCTATCATTTAACGTATATTGATGAAATAGAGCAGTTTTTGAAAGTGTCAAGCAAAATAAAGAATATGCCAAAAATAAATTAGAAATACATATTTGGCTATATATGCTAAAGTTATTAGGAAATATTATTGTTCATTCTATAGAACAAGTAGCAAATAAAGTAGCCGGAAAAATAGTATTAGGTTATACAATTTTTTACTAAATGATAAGAATGAATATTATAATTGAAATTTTTGTAATATTAGAAATAGTAAAATATCTTTCATTTCATTTTATTCAATTACACTTTTTAAAAGAAATAACATTTTATTATTAAATAAATATTATAGTATTCTTATGAATCATTCGGTTATAATCCCAGAATTTATATCATATGAAAAAATAAGAAGTTTTATTCCAGAGGTTGTTAAAATACAAAAGGGAGATAACGTTAAATGGCTAAACGTAAGTAAGGATTTTCATAATTTATATTTTTTTGGGCTGGTAGAAGATCTTTCAAAAGTTGAAATCATACAACAACTACAAATAGGTCCAGGAGAATCTAAGGAATTGACATTTAATTATGACTATTCACAAATTGATTATATCTGTAAAGATCATACTACTATGAAAGATATGAAAGAACATAACAGCATATCTATATTTGTTCAAAAGTATAGTGATATGAACAATACTGAAAGACTAACATATCTCAATAAAAGATTCAATATTAGACATCAGTATTTGTTAAGTCAATTGGATGAAAGAGAATAAAAATTGGAGATTAATTTAGACGATGTCTAATGAAAAAATAATAGATGTAGATGATACTTATGATAAAGAAAAACTTGGTTTATTTTTTGATCCCTATATTTATAATGAACTTAGATCATTTCGTTCCTATGGAATTGAAGTTAATAGACTGATCATTGTATTTTGGGATATTAGTAATTTCTCAGATCTTACTAATGAGCTTGCCATAGGAAGAAGAAAGGAAGAACTTTTACTTTTTTTAAAAGAATACTATCATGCAGCCTCACAAATTATCAACAACAATAATGGAATTTTGGACAAATTTATAGGCGATGGAATTTTTGCTTACTTTGGTATTAAAGATATAAAATTTGATGATGTTCCTAACAGAACAATTCTGGCTGCCATTGAATTAAGGAAAATATTCGATAATCTAAAAAATAGGCATCTTGAATTATGGAATAATTATTTTGGTTTTAAACCATATACTAATATTGATTTAAAATGCGCTATTCATGTAGGAGATGTTATTTTTGGTTATTGGAATTCCCCTTCAAGAGTACAAATTACAGCCATGGGAAAGAATGTTAACTTTTGTAGTAGACTTGAGGGTTATGCTAATAAAAACCAAATCATTGTTTCAAAGGAAGTTAATGAATTAGTTATAGACAAATTTGAGACTAATAAACTATATATTCCGAAAAGTGAAAGGATGAAATCATTCAAACATATTGACTATGTATATGAAATAATACGACCTAAATTTTGAACAGATAAAAATAATGCAAAAAGGAAAAACATCCAGCCACTAATGTTTCTCCTTGACTGACAAGAAGAACTTTTTTTCGTCCATAGATATCAGACCATCTTCCTAGAATTGGGGCTCCTATCAATTGAAATGCAGGATAAACCGCAGCCAGTATTCCATAAACTATAGCATTTCCTCCAAAATCCATGACCAAAAATATCAAAAAAGGTAAAACAATACTAAAACCTAGAATTCCAATGAAATTAATTAATAATAAAAGATAAAGTG
>DASUCH010000026.1:0-8506 GCA_035762785.1 Nitrososphaeraceae archaeon
ATAAGTTGCAGACCATGGATTTCCTGCAGCATCTACTGGTCTACAACTCTGTCCAGCAACTAGAAAATGATGTATATTTGGTGATTCAAGTGCAACAGCAAGGGGAAGTTCATTAGGATCTGCTTGTGTAGTTGATCCTTCTAATAGGACATTTATTGTATTAGAAATTAATTCAACATGACCCATTTCTTCTGTTGCAATTGATCTCAATAGATCTTGATACGGTTTTGCATCTCCTCTAAAATTTATGTTCTGAAATAAGTACTGCATCATAGTCCTCATTTCTCCAAATTGTCCGCCAAGACCTTCCTGTAAAGCTTGTGCTGCTTTGGGATTAGGTCCATCACTTTCAGGGAGTGGATTTGGTAGTTTTTTTATTGATGTAAACATGAACTTGTTTGTTTTATAAATTATATAACCATTGTATTATATGAAAAATAATATACTTTCCAAGGTTATGTATAGAAATTATATAAAGAAAACAATTTTTAATCTTAAAAACTTTTAAGAAATAACTTATTGTTATAGCGCTCTAAGGAATATCATAACAATAGAGCCGGCTATAACAATGTCAAACGATACTTGTCTGTTATACTTGTCTGATGTAGTGTATTGTCTAGTTAAATATAGTATATAATAATTGAAGACAATTTTTTTATTTGTAAATTGTCATATCATGAACGAACAAAAGGGAGATAAATATCTATAAACATTCAGACTGTCACCACTATTTGGTTGTTTGCGTATTTTAGTAAGTATCATAATTTTGATTTAAATGATATTTATAAATTTCTTTAAATCCCAATTAGGTTTTGAAGGGTATTATTAAAATTATTTTCTATTATTATAATAAAATTTCCCACATTAGGAATATAAAGAATAATACTAATAGCGATGCTAAGATAAGAGTCTAATGTTACAGTAAAAAGAGAGAATTAAATCAACCGTTATCAGCCTTGTTACTTTTCTGTCATATATCCTTCTGTTTTCTTCTCTTTCTTTTCTGCTTCCTCGACCATTTGCTGCATCTTCTTTTCGGGAGTTTCTGGAGGAGGTCCACTTTCTACAATGATATCTTTATCCATAATTGATTTTGTTGGAATTATTACAGTTTTACCTTCTTCATTTTCTAATATTATCTGAAATGCTCCCACCTCTTTAATAGTTCCACTATGTTTTTCAAGTCTTATTTTTTGTCCTGGTTTTAGAGTAGAATGTATGTTGGTAGTGCTATGGACAACTCCAGGAAGTATATCCTTAAGAGCATTTGCTAATGCTATTCCTAATCCTATAGCGATAGCAGCAGCTATTCCCCATACAAGAGCAGTTATTACCATATTCAGGATTCCTGCTCCTATTTGCAATTGGGTTATCGCAGTAACAAAAATGATTGCGTATAAAATACCCTTAACTCCCATTCCTATTGCTTTGCCTGCAGGAACACCTCTGTTTGGAAGCTCTCTTTGAATCCAGTTGCCTACAAAATCAGCGATAATGGAACCTATTACTAATATTATTATGAATGCAATAAGGTTTGGTATCCATAACCAAATACTTGATAATGCTTCTGATAATTGTGTAAATTGGAGGGCATTTACCGCAGCCACGATAAAGAATAGATAGATAAACCAACTAGCTGCAGTAGATATAATTTTAGTCATACTCCATCCTGAACGAGAGACCGTTTCTCCCAATGTTGTTTTTTGTATAGTGGTTTCAAAGTTCATCTTCTCCAAAACTTTTTTTATGACCCAACCAACTACCCTACCTATTATATATCCTATAAGAAGAATTATAGCTGCTGAAATTACTTTAGGTATAGCCTCGACGATTTGTGAAAACAGTTGATTTAGTGTGTTAGAGACAGGACTAATTACAGATGTCCCATTCATTTGTAAAGTGGAAAGAAGTGTAAAAATAAATGAATTGACGTCAATTATATCCATTTATTATGAATGTACAACATAATAAATATGAATATCTATATAAATAATTGGAATTTTCTTCTGATTATTATATTATTATAATTATCATGTTATCTATTTTTTACCAGACTATAGGCTATGCGTTTAAATTATTGTTGCAACAGTTCGCTAATTGTGTTAGTTCACTATTATACTCTATTATTATAGCATGTTATCTAGTATATAATAATAGTAATTGGATATAATTTTAAAGTCAATATTAAAACGACAAATACCTTTTCTGATAGGAGGTACTATTACTGGAATTATTATGACATACTATTATGGTTTTTTATTTACTATAATAGTAAATAGTGTAATATGGTATATTATTTCATATATAGTTAGCAAATATTATTACAAATCTAAAGGAATCAATGATCAAAAATATCTCATTCAATATGGTCTCTCTAAAATAAAGTCAAGAAAAAAACGTTAGGGTTGAGTTAGAAAGATTCAATTTGAGGTGTCTATTTTCTTGAGAAAACAAAGTATATGGTTAGCACTCAATACTGTTTAGAAAATTATCTACTACTGTTATAAAATTTAAAATTTCATTGTAATATAGATACAGCTATTATATTTCGCATACATAACTAGGTATACAAAATAGAAAAATATTAGAATAGAAATACCAATTTTAAATAAATATATAAGGAGTATCCAAGTGCCCAATTTCATAGTAACAGGATAATAATTAAAATAAATCATATCTCATGTTTTATTTATAGTGAATAAAAATATCTAATGAAAATTCTTCAGATATGATTGTAAAGAGATCGTTAATACCATATAACGTAAATACACTTTTTGGTTATCATACTCGGGATGGAGCTTTAGAAAGACTTGTTCCTCCTTGGAGTGGCTTGAATGTAGTTAGCCAAAAAGGCGGAATTAACAATGATGCTATTTCAACTTTTCGAATTAAGGTAGGGCCAATAAATTTCAAATGGGTTTCTAAACATTTTGGTTATATTCACAATAGCCAATTTCAAGATAAAATGATAAAAGGACCATTTCAAAAGTGGGTTCATACCCATTCTTTTATACCTCAAGGCACAAATCAATGCATTATAGAAGATAAAATAGATTATATTCCTAAATTAGGTAAAATAGGATCTAAAATAATAAGAAAAAGAATAGAAAATTATTTGAATCAATTGTTTCTTTATCGTTCACGCATTTTAGTTAATGACATCTATTTTGAAAAAATGTCATTAGAAAAAGAAAAGAAAATTCTCATTACAGGTTCTCATGGATTAATAGGTTCTGCACTTATTCCATTATTAACTAGTATAGGAAAGCATAAGATTTCCCGTCTTGTAAAAAATACAAATTATAAAAATAAATATTCAACTTCAAATACAGATCACGAAAAAATAATATATTGGGATCCTGAACATAAAAAACTAAATCATCATGACCTTGAGGGCTTTGACATAGTCATTCATCTTGCAGGAGAAAATATTTTTGGACGATGGACAGATACAAAAAAACAAAAGATATTGAATAGTCGTATTGAAGGTACTACACTTTTATCTGAATCTTTAACAAAGCTGTCAAAGCCTCCATCATTATTAATATGTGCTTCAGCAATTGGATATTATGGAAATAGACCTAATGAAGTTTTAACAGAGACAAGCAGTTCAGGAAGTGGATTTCTATCTGAAGTATGTCAAGAATGGGAAAAAGCAACAAAAGATGCAACTGATATAGGCATAAGGGTAGTCAACACACGTTTTGGTATAGTATTAACTTCAAAAGAGGGCATTTTACAAAAATTACTGACACCTTTCAAATTAGGTGTAGGAGTAACAATTGGAAAGAAAGAGCAGTATATCAGCTGGATCTCAATAGAAGATGTTATAAAAAGTATTTTTTATTCAATAACAAATACTTCAATTCAAGGTCCTGTAAACGTTGTATCACCAAATCCAGCTACAAATCTAGAATTTTCAAATATACTCAAAAAAATACTTAACCCTAAATTATCTATTTCGATAAATCCAAATATAACCAAACTAATTTTTGGCAAAATGTCAGATGAATTACTATCTACAAATACCTATGTACGTCCTAATAAATTAGTGGAAATGGGTTACAAGTTTTTTAATCCGGAATTAGAGGATACACTTAGATTCCTACTCGGAAAAATGGAAATAAGATAAAATAAAAGTTGTAACAAAAACAAACAACCCTTTGCACTATTTCCAATTAAAACTAATTTTTCTAATCCTTTATTTTCTATAGATCCAAAATCTCCCAAAATTCATGAGTTAATTGAAGTCCTATAAAAAGATGAAAATAATCTTTTTTAAAGGTATAGTCTTTTAAGTAATTGTAGTTTAATTTGGGCACTAGATTTTTAAAATGCTGAATAACTAAAATACATGAAAAATAAAATTTTATAATATATTGGTCAAAAAAGCAATTATCATTTGGGCAGGCATTAGTGGATTATGTATAGGTGCTCTATTGGTAAATCATGGAATAAATATTGAAATATATGAAAAAATATCCAAGGTTAGTGGAAGAACAGCATCTACTGTCTTAGAGGAATCGTGAAAATGCCTCACATAGTATTAACAAATGTTTCTGATTTTGAGAGTTTTTATCATAATTTTAAAAAAGAAGTTCTAATTATTAAGAATGAGGAGAAAGATCAAACAACAAGCACCATAATCAGATTTGAAGATATTCTTTTAAATCAATTAAAGAACCTTTTACTAATTAAAACCATAGTCATAGAAAATGGTAATCAGTCTCAAACATACTATATTATGGTAATGAAAAAGAATAATGATCAAATAACTATAAGACTTGACCCATTAACTGATCCAAAAAATAAAACTGATGCTGTAAAAACATCATTGGCAAATATTGCTAAACAATATAAAAAAATTGACCCAGAAATCGCAATTGGTAGAACAAATTTAGAACAATATCTGCTATAATAGATTTAAAAAATTTTCTAAAAGTTATGAAAACGATGGATCGATAAAGATACGGACGGATAAATAATTAAAATCAAGAAATTACGAAAGTTTATACAATAATATTCATTATCTAAGATAAGAAATTATTTTATTTATTTCCCTAATAGTCTAGTTTTATGAAAGAGATTATGTGAAGCAGCTATAACTAATCCAGCTACAACAGCTCCAATAATATTTCGAATTGTAATCGCAACATGAGATGAGAAATCAATAAAATTGTCAGATATTAAATATAAGTTATTAAATCCCCAGAATGCTAATGTTATCCATCCAATAATACCTGCTATCATTGATCCTAATCTAGCACCATTTTTAACAAAAAATAATGCAAATAAAATTCCAAAATACCATAAAATTGCTAATATTATCCAAAGAGGAGTAAATAAATCACTTCTATTATCTAAAAAATAATATGTTGCTCCAATTATCCCTAAAGAAATCAATGAAAAAAATAATATTGTTCTGTTGAGAGAGTCAGATGTTCTTTGTTTTTTTATTACCTTAGTTCTTCTGACGTCTTCTTTCATAGCGGTTCTAATAGATTCTTCAAAGTTCATTAGTCTAATAGGAATTAACTTTTGGATTTCATTATTATGAGCTACTGCTTCATGTTTTAAACTATCTATTAAGGGTCTCGCAAGTGATGCTTTTACAGGAGTAATAAGATCAATCCAATAAGAAGAAAGTCTAGGAGTCAAAAATGGAATAATAATAATTTTTAATGATTTTTTTAGAATACTTGAATATCTTTTCATCATATCTATATAGCTAAGAATCTCAGGTCCGCCTATATCATAATCTTGACTAGCTGTATCCTTGGTTTCTATTGACTTAACTAAATAAGTTACTACATCATCTACTGATATAGGTTGTGATTTAGTTAATACCCATTTAGGACATACCATCATCGGGAGCCTTTCCACTAGATATTGTAACATTTGAAAGGAGCCACCTCCTTGACCTAAAATAACAGCAGCACGAAATATTGTAACGTCGGCCTTTGAAGTCCTTAAAATATCTCCTACTTCTTTTCTACTTTTCATATGCTCAGATAAATCCTTATGATCTGTATCAATAAGACCACTCAGGTAAATTATTCTTTTTGTATTTGTTATTGAGGCTGCTTTAGCAAAATTTTCAGCAGCAATTCTATCTCTTTTAGAGAATTCTTTCCATTTTTTTGATGAACCTTCCATAGAATGTATAAGATAAAAAGCCACATCCACCTCTTTTAGGGCTTCTACTAATTCTAAATAATTTGAAGCATCAGCTTTTGCAACATCTATGATATCACCACTTAAATTAAAAAGTTCATAAATAGAATCGGGATTTCTTGTCATACATCTAACATTATATTTTCTATCGGCTAAAAGTCTCTTAACAATTCTACTGCCAATAAATCCAGTTGCTCCAGTTACTAGCACTTTTAAATTTTGTTGTTTTTTATTTTTATTATTGTACATATACAGTTCTTACTTATAGTTTGTTTTCAAAATAGAATTTCATTTTATAAAAAAGTAACGATAATTTTTAACATTCTAATTAGTCCTCAAAGTCCTAAAATATATTTATTTATTTTTATCTTACAACGGTACTAGTTAAATATTCGATCTTTATTTTTATTATATAGATATAAAAATGGTGAACTAGTTTCCTGAGTTTTCATGCTTGTTGCAACAAGGGTTTTCATATTTCTGTATCCAAATCTTTAAAGATTATTGTATTGGTTCTCTGTTGATTGGTACAAATACTTTTAAATCGATCATTCTCCATATCATGAATCCCAATATGATCCCATATATTGTATGAAATACCAAAGATCCTATAGCGACAAATGGATAAAGTCCTTGGAAATGGTTAGCTATTCCAAATATATATTGATTTGGAGCAGATAATGCAAAAGCATCTAGTTTGGGTTGAATTATAAATGTAGCGAGGGGTAGGAATAATACTAGCCATAGAGAAATACCTGATATTATTCCATAAGTTATTCCTCGTTTGGAATTATAAGGAAATAGTTTATTCCAAAATAAAGCTATTTGACCAAAAATATTACCTGCTACGGTACCTGTTGCAATATGTAATGCAAATCCAATATATTGGGATATAGTGGTATCATAATAACCAAGAGAGGATCCTATCACTGCAAAGAATGTACCTATCGGTGTTTGTGATACAATATCAACAATAACTAACAATCCTGAAATTGCCCAGGCAGATATAAATCCTGCTAATGTAGAATATAATATTATATACTTTGTACTGTGATGAAGTTTGAGCATAATCCTAAATTCAGATTTATAATATAAAAACATGGATGTAATATATTACATAGTGCCAACTAATGTAATTATACAATTAATAATTATTAAATAATGGGTTATTAATATTAGTATAGGCTGTAATCTGGATTACTTTCTAGGAAATTTTTACTATATTGTACATGGTATAAAATTGTCAATATTATTAGATTCATATATTACAAATAAATTAAAGTAAGTAATTTAAAATTGATATTTCTAGAGATATATATTGCATATGGAAAAATACCTAAAAACTAACATTTGTTATTTCTTGTTATTTGGTTTTACAATATTTTTATATTTAAATAATTACTATACAGTATATTCTCATATACCTAATAAGAATATAGTTATGCAAGAAATTATAGACCAATATGACAAAATTAAAGTTCAATTTGGATATGACGCAGAAAATATAAACATAAATACTTTAACAGATCTTAAATTCAGCATTTTAAATTTAACAACAGAAGAACATATTAAAAATTTCTTAGCAAGAGTAGTTGTTATAGAAGGGTCAGAAGTATTCAGATTTGATAATATAAAGGTAAATGATGGTGATTTTTCTGTGAAACATTCTTTTGCTAATTATGGAACTCATCAAGTTATTTTAAGGGCAGATACAAATTCTTCTATTACTTCAGCTTCATTTAATGTAGTTATACCTTCTTCTCAATCGGCAAAATCATCTTCTACAACTTTTAAGGATTCAGACAAATCAACCTTTGATGATGATAAAAGTTCACAAAGTTTTAAAACTTATTTAATTATTGGAGCAGGGCTTGCAGTAAGTATTGTAATGGCAATAATATTATTATCAATTTTAAGGAAAAAATAATAATTTTTGTATATATATATGAAAGTAGGTATAGCCTATAACAATCACTTTCTATCTTTTTTCTATTTTTGAAGCAAATTGCTACTATATACATCGTAATTGCATACATTTATTTTTTCTTTCAGCTTATCATTTTTCTTACCTAAATAATATAAATAAAGCATTACTTCTATGATATAATTAATATTATAGATTGAAGATGTGTTAGATTTTTCTTATATTTATCTACAATAAAAAAAATAAAAAAATTAGTTATTAAGAACTAGTCATGTTATGTTGTTGCTGCATAAAAGATGCTTTTTCTGGTATGTACGATTCATGAGTGACTATTGCAATTGAGTGTGGACCTTTGAATTTTATTGGATCTTCTGATACCGCTTTTAGCACAATATCAGTTACAGGATC
>DASUCH010000027.1:0-4283 GCA_035762785.1 Nitrososphaeraceae archaeon
TTCATAATATTTAAGGCAGAAACCTTTTACAGCCACATTCATTAGAAGTACATTCATCTAAATTAGAGTGGTGATGTTTTTCATGACCACAAGAACATAAATCAGGATAAACAAAGCAACTACTTTTTACATTGAAATAAAAACTATGTGCAAAAATTCTTCTTTTTAGTGACATCGTGCCTCATTTGGTTTAAAGCAATCAATTATCCTTTTTTTATTAGTAGGAATTTTTTCTATAGGTGTTTTTGAATTCATTTTTCGTCACTATACACTAATATATATAATATAGATTAAAAAATAATTAAATATATTGTTATTACTCTATATAGCAAATATGGAAAAAAGAACCTAAAATTACACTATATATACAAACTTAGAATATTGTTTTTATATTTCTATATTGTTATATTACTATAGCTATAAAACTTAAAGAAATACTAGCATAAGATTAATTTCACATAAACAATATATAGCTTACAATAAATTATATTAGAAATATAAATAAATTACTAAGTGACTATTACAAGTGAAGATTCATTCTACCCTATGCAAAATAGGTCCGGAGCAAGGGATAGTTATCGCTCCTTTCTCTTACTCCGGAATATTATAAAATTCAAGATTATATGATATAACTCAATTATTTTACCATTAAAATTAAACAGATAATTTATTAAGAGTAATTTAATCGGATCTGTGTTTAAAGATTTTTCTATTATGCAATAAATGAAATGATATGAATAAAATGTAAGCAACAATTTAGAGGAATTATTTTAAAATAGTATTTGAAATGCATAAGAAGAGAAACATCTAATAATTACTTTTCGTCTTTAAAATATAAACAGATAATAAAATATGAAGGTCGTTGTACTTCTCTTATATCTAAATAGTTCATTTACTAAAAATAATATATATCAATGTATAACTTTATTTTAGTGATTTGAAATTATGACCATAATAGAACTAGAATTTCCATTGAAAATAGAGGCTAAAAACATCTAAATATAACGAAAAAACTAGTATTATATATTCAATTGCTGAATTACAACATAATTTTTGTATAGACAAAAAAGAAATAATAATAGAACAGATTAAAGCTTGTGAAAACTTGTCTAGATATAGTACAAATAAAAGTGATAATTTAGCGCTTGAAAGAGAAATTTCAGAATTAAAATTAGCTCTCGATATTTTGCATTAGCTATTGCATTTAGCTATTAAAATATCTTATAATATGCAATTTCTCAGTACATCATAATATAAAATATTTAAAATCGATTTGACCTATTTATTTAATACTTATAAACAGATATATCTTATTCCTAATATACATACTATAGAATTGGTATCGAATAATTTTAATAATTTGTTTAAAAATTTCAATTTCTGGTTATTACAAAATTATGTAAACATATAACCTCAACAACCATTTTGAAGCAGATAAAGATTTAAGTTAATAAGTTGGTTTAATTCATAATGAAAACTTTGCTCTTACTTCGTCATGCTAAATCGAGTTGGAATGATAAAATACTTGTTGATCACAAAAGACCACTAAATCAACGTGGCAAAAAAGATGCACCAATAATGGGTGAATATTTGAAAAAGAAAAAGTTAACTCCTGACTTAATTATCAGTTCTACCGCCAAAAGAGCTAAAGATACTTCTAAATTAGTAGGAGAACATTGCGGATACAATAAAGATATACAGGAGTCTGAATTATTATATGGGACTACCTCTCGAGATTATTTAACTACAATAGGAGAAATTTCTGATAAACATCATAGAGTTTTATTAATAGGACATAATCCTATTTTAGAAGAGGTTTTAGAAATAGTAACTGGAGAACAAATAATAATGAAAACATGTTCATTGGCGCATATTTCTCTACCAATAAAATTTTGGAGTGAAGTTAAACATGATACAAATACAAAGGGTAAACTAATTGATGTAGTAAAGGTTAAAAAACTAAATAAAGATAGTAGTTAAAAAACTAAATATATATATTTACTTTTTTCTATTTATAATTTCTTATAACTAAATTTAAATTTATTATGTTATTATTCTACGTAATTTATATTACCCATTTAATAAAATTTATCAATGAAGCATACTCTTTTTCATCTAAGCAAATGATTCTACAGGTAAATACTAATTTTGATAATTTCAAGAGTATTTTAAACTTATACCTTAAAAATCCTAACGACAAAAATATCCATGATCTTCGAAAATCGATTAGGAGATTAGATTCTGCATATTATTCATTACCAAAAAAATTCAGAAAAAATAAACCAATTAAAAATTATGTAAACCATAGTAAAGATCTTTTTAAATCTAATAGTCAGGTGAGAGATTGTGATATATTCTTGGAGAAAATAAATAGTCATAATGGTTCAAATAATAAAAATAAAGATAATAATTTAAAAGACTATATAGAGCAAAACAAGAAAATACAACTTGAAACTGCTAAAAAGATTGCAGAAAATTTAGCTTTATATGATTTTCCTCAAATTGGTACCGCATTAATATCTGATAGAAAAGTTCAGAAACGGTTCAATAAAATATCTCTGATATTTAATGATAAAATTAAAAAAGAATTGGATATCGTAATTCAAGATAAAAATAAAATAAAAAAACTCCATGAATTAAGAAAAGACTGTAAGAAACTTAGATATCTCTTAGAACTAATCTCAAATCAAGATAAAGATATTGAAAAAAAAGTAAAACAATTAGACGATATACAAGATATTTTAGGTGAGATTCATGATTGTGATGCTACTATAATGTTTCTTCGACAACAAAAAAAGCAATATCCAGTAGTTAAAGATTTTATCAACAACGAATCTACAGTTAGAAATAATAAATATGATCAATTTGTAAATCAATACAAACACTACACCCAACTCAACACCTCTTTATTAGAATTTAATTAAAAATTCATAGATTTATGAATTTTGTAGAAAAACTAAATACAGGGATACATCCTCCGGAAGATATCAATGTAGTTATAGAGATTTCAAAAGGAAGTAATATAAAATATGAATTGAATTTAGATAATGGAATACTATATACCGATAGAATATTGTCAGTTGCAATGGTATATCCTTTTAATTACGGGTTTATACCACAAACAATAGAAAATTTGGATAATGATTCTAAGAATATTGATAGCCTTGACGTATTTGTAATAGGGATCGATCCTTTGCAACCCCTGAGCGTTATTAATTGTACTCCAATTGGTATCATTTTTACTGAAGATCAAGAAGGACTTGATTCTAAGATAATTGCTACACCTATTTCTAAAGTAGTAGATTGCAGTACCATTGGAGATTCTAATGATTTTAATCTACACCTTCAAAATAAACTTAAACATTTTATTGAACATCATAAAGATCTAGAAAAAGACAAATTTGTTAAAATTAGAGAGTTTGGAAATAAAGAGAAATCTAAACAAAAAATTATAGACGCAATGGAGAACTATAAAAAATATAAAAATAGTCACAGGTAAAAGTAGGTAAAATTATTCATAATTATATAACTAATTATTTTACTAATTAAGGACATTTATTTCCTCTTGAATAATTAAATATTGTAAAAATTTTAAAAACTATTAATATAATATACCAATCCTAATATTGTTATAAAAATCACAAAAATTTTTTTGTTTTTATAGTATTTGTTAATATGAAATTTTTTTATTATTCTTCACATGGAGTAGACATAGAAACAATAAATTCTTTTTTACCTTGATCTGGTTTGCCATCATTATCAGCATCATCGAAGAATTGAATTTCATATTTACCCTCCTCTAAGTCTCCCTCAATATATTCAGGTTCAGAAAAGCCTCCGGTACTATTTGTTTCAAAATAACCATATGTAGGACTTGTTTGTGTTTCTGGATGAACTAATTTCCAACCAACATTGCTATTAGGTTCGAACCCATTTACATTTAACTCCATGCCATATCCACCAGTATCCCCACAAGCAGGTGAAACCTTGACATTAGGTTTTAATTGTGCATTTGTATTTGTAAAGAGTGATATTGAGGCTATAAGTATTGTAAGAAATAGAAAACTATAGATCGTTATTTTCATACATTATATTTATACAGATTAATTATTTAATTTTACTATGAATGTTTTCATTAAAATTAATATAGATAAAAGTTATAGATCCGCTCTGTTAGTTAAGTTCAGAAGTAAAAGCTATAGTTATTTAGACTCTATTTCTAATCTATGGGTAGGTATTAGATTTTTTGAAGGAATAGAACAAACAACAACAACTATACTATT
>DASUCH010000028.1:0-26761 GCA_035762785.1 Nitrososphaeraceae archaeon
GTAACAACCTTACAAGTAACAACCTTACAAGTAACAACCTTACAAGTAACAACCTTACAAGTAACAACCTTACAAGTAACAACCTTACAAGTAACAACCTTACAAGTAACAACCTTACAAGTAACAACCTTACAACTCCAATCACTACAGCAAATAAGAATATTAACGACAGTAACAATAATAACAATGCAAATGTAAACTTACTTTTACGTGACCTTGACTTGAATGTTCTATTAGAAGTAATAAATGTCCATGGTGGAAACAAAAAACCATTAGATTTTAATATAACAGTTGAAGGAGAAGATGTTGTACCAAGTTCCTTAGCAGGTAGCAACAACTTTCAAAAAGTATCCATAAAGCCAGGAAATTATGATGTTAAGATATATGATACATTTGGATATGAAATAAATAGAATTTCGGGATGTACCGGAGTAATAGAAAGAACAGATAAAACGTGTATTATAGAATTAATTGATACTCCAAAACTATTAGACACCACCGAAAGAAATAATACCTCAGCAAATATAACACAATGACCTGGTCAGTATATTGACAATATTTTTAAATATTTTGAATATTCTAAATTTTTTGTATGTTCATAAAATTATTGTAATTGTTTTATTTTGTCTGGCGCATTTACCAATTATTAAATGTCAAAGAAAAAGATCCTATGATATTATAGGAGATTTAATAATAACATTTTTACAATTCATATTAATACTAAAAGATATAAGATCGGTGGAGGTAAAATATTTAAATGAAATTTAAATTTTTGGTAATGTATGGTTTAATCTTATTAGTATCTATAAGTACCGGTGATCAATTATTAAACCTCGTTTATTCACAATCAGATAATGGTTCTAATCCTACCAATATTGATACAGAAATTAATAATCTTTTAAATAAAGTAGGAAGAGGCAATATAATAGATAGTACCATTGATTCATTAATGCAAGGAATGGCTTCATCCCCTTCGTCCAACTCTTCTTCATCTAACACTTCTTCTCTAAATTCATTACTTCCACCCAGCTCCTCCTCATCTAGCTCTTCTCCTCCAATTCCTAGCCCTACAACAAATTCTTCTGGACCAAACTCTTCTGTATCAAGCTCATCTCTAAATTCATTACTTCCACCCAGCTCCTCCTCATCTAGCTCTTCTCCTCTAAATTCATTACTTCCACCCAGCTCCTCCTCATCTAGCTCTTCTCCTCTAAATTCATTACTTCCACCCAGCTCCTCCTCATCTAACACTTCTTCTCCCAATACATCCTCACTGCCTAATACCTCTAATGTTGTGAATAGTGAACTAATATCAATTTTAAAGAATCAAGATTCGAGTCAATCCTCCGTTACCGTTAATCAAGTAAAAAATCAAAACATGAAATATTTTGCCAAGATAGTAGATAAAAAAAGTAATAATGAAGATATTATCTCTAGTAATTCATTAACGGAATTTAATAATGAATTACTCAAATTCTGTCTTGAATCTGGAATGGATTCTTATTCTTGTAGCTCTATAATTCAGGATTCACTCCAATCGGCTCAATTCACTAGCACTTATATGGGACCGGCAACTGTGAACACCGATCTAATTGGATATTCTTTGGAATTAAAAATAAAATAGCTTTAGATATAAAATCAGAAAATTTAGCAATTTTTACATAGCAATAAGCTTTACATGTTCTAATTTTTTATTGGTTTGAAATTTTTTAGTCATATTCCTTATTAATTCTGCATCTCCTTTTAGTAAAAATAATTCTACACATCTGTCTTGATCAATTTTGCTATGTATATGGGTAGTCACAATTTCTTCAAAATCGTGTCTCATATTAGTAACCTGATCATCATCTCTTTCTTGATGAATAATTAGTAATAAAGCAGCCAATTTTCCCTGTAAGATATCTCGATCTTTTTGTTCTGCTATAATATTTCTTAACCCAGCTCTCACTATTTCCGATCTTCCAGTAAATCCAAGATTCTTCTGCAATTTATCAATATCATTAATAATATCATCATTTAGTGAAATACTTATTATAGGCAATAGCAAATTAATTATTATATAAGTGATATAAAATTTTATGGTTAAAATATACTAATATATAAAAAATTGAAATAATCTAGCTATATTGTAAAATAAAAATTAATTCTGATTAGTCAAATAATTTGATTAACTTTATTATAGATTTATAATTACCAATTGCATCAAGGGAATGCGCATCACTACCAAGATGAAATTTAACCCCTTTTTTTATAAATATTTTAACCCAGTTTTCAGGTGGCCTCTTATATTTGGCATTGATTTCTACAATCTTGTCGTGTTTACGAAGAAGTTTTGCAAATTCTTCTATCTCATCTGTATTTATCTGAAATGACCTCTCAGGAGCTAAATGGCCTATCACATTTACGTACTTGTTTTTAATTACTTTTTTCAATGCATTTATCCAAATCACTTTTTCATAATAATTCGTGTGAAAACTTGCAATAATAAAGTAATCTCTAGCAATTTCTTCTCTACAATCAATATTACCATCAGACAAAATCTTTGCCTCAAAGCCAGGAATTACTTTAACATTTGTTTTTTCCTTGTAGTTTGAGATCTCATTTAAATAATTATGGATCCATTGTGAAGATTCTCTTACATGTTCTGTTAAAGCAATTATCTGTAAACCCTTTCGTTCTGCTTCTTTTACTACATTTTTGACTGTAAGATTTGAGTCTGAATGATCGTTATAGTTAGTATGAACATGATAGTCTTCTTTTAAATTCATAATTTTCAATACATGATTAATTAGAACAATATATATTCTCTATTTTATTCGAAAAATTATTATCAGGTAACTCAATATCATTATTAATTAATAGAATTATTCAACTTTAATAGTAACTATAACCGCTATTAAACGCAAAATATGTAAATTTTAATTATCTTCAAATTATACTAATGTTATTGGATACTTTCAATGTACTGATTCCTGGAGCTGGAGGGCCAGCTGGAATTAATACCATTAAATCTTTAAGACTATCATTATTTAAAGGAAATATTGTATCAACGGATTCAAATTCACTATCTGCAGGTTTTTTTCTTAGCGATTTTTCGTATGTTATACCGCCATATGACGATAAGTTTTTTATAAAAAAATTATTAAAAATAATTAAAGAACAAAATATTAAAGTTTTGATGCCTTCATCTGGATTTGATATTTATGGTTATAGTATCAATTATGATTTAATTTTAAAAAATGGAGCGTTACCAATAGTTAGCAGACGAAAGGTATTAGAAATATGTAGAGATAAATTATTATCATATAAATTTTTATCAAATAAATTTCCTTTTGCTTTTACCTGTGAATATCATAAAAAAATAGATACATTCCCTTTAATCGCTAAACCACGTTTTGGTAAAGGAAGTGATAATATTATAAAAGTAGAAAACAAATTTGATCTCAATTATGTATCGAGGAAATTTAAAAATATGATTTTTCAAGAATATCTTCCTGGGACAGAATATACAGTAGACGTACTTTCTGATCTTAATGAAAAACCGATAATGGCAATTCCACGAATAAGAATCGATACTAAAGCTGGGATATCAGTCAAAGGAAAAATAAAACGAGACCTCATGATAGAAAATCTTTGCAAAAAAACTGCAGAGACTTTAGGAATTAAAGGTCCGTGTTGTATTCAATTAAAAGAGTCTGAAAACGGAGAACTGAAAATTATTGAAATAAACCCGAGATTAGGCGGAGGGACAATTTTTACTACACTTGCTGGTGCAAATTTTCCGGCAATGCTATTAGAAATGATAAGTGATAATAATAATAATTTAATAATTCCTAAAGTATCTGAAATTACAATTCTCCGTTATTTTGAAGAAATTGTCATTGAATAAATACTAAATGAATAGTTTCTAATAAATAAGACCATTGAAATTCTCATGGTATAGTCTAATTTTAAATTAGTTATTTGTATTATCTATAATTATATTATCTCCAAGTTTTATTTTTTATTGTTATACCGGCATATATGATTAACCATGTAAAAATAAATGTTGAGATAACATTCATTAAAGGCCTGTAAAACCACCTAGGATACCCAGGCTTTCTAAGTCTTACATCAATGCCATAAAACAACCCTGAAAACATAGCTCCTCCTAAATAAAAAATACCACTTAATATATCACCAGTGAAGGGTAAGAGTATCAGAGATTTTATTATAATATAGGGTCTAAATAATCTTAAAGCAATTGTTAAATAATAAATAATTGCAACGGGTAAAGGTCTTTCCCAATAAATCGATCCTGTTGCAAAAATACTTCTTATGAAGCTTTTCCTCCAGCGTATTTGTTGTTTAACTAAACTTCGTAATGTTTTGGGAACTCCAATTTCTACCTTCACACTTGGGCTATATCTTAATTTCCATTGTTGCGGTTTTATTTTTCTTCCATTAGGTTTTATTTGTTTGTTCTTTATTAATTTCTCACTACTATTTGTTATTTTTTCTGCAAGGATAAATGCAGTTAATCTTCTATCAGTTGCAAATTTAAACTCCATACCTAAAAATCTATCATTTGCCCATTCATGGATATGATTTATAATGGCTTCTTTTCTAAATGCAGAGAGAGATCCAGAACAACATGTTAAAGAGGAAAACGAACTCTCCATGCCTTTAATAATTCTATACTGTCCATCAAACCAAACATCTTGTATTTTCTCTAAAAAATTTCCCGTGTCCGCATTACGTACATTTCCATGTCCAGTAATGGCTCCAATTTCATTGTCAGACAGAAATATCTTTACAAGATTTTCTACAGCGTCATTAAACATATTGCAATCACTATCCATAAAAACATAAAATTTACCATTAGCAATTTCTATAGCTTTTTCAATAGCATGTTTTTTTCCTAAATTAATAGGAAGATGTAATATTCTTAGTGAATTTGGATTTTCTTTCCTTAAGCTTTCTAAAATACTGGGTGTTCGATCAGTGCTACCATCATTAACAACGATTATCTCCTTATTCTTGTAGGATGAATTTATACATGATTTAATACAATTTTCTATATTTTCTTCCTCATTTTTGACTGGAACAATTATAGATATTAATGGTTCTGTCTCAATGGATTTCTGTTTTATATTCAATAAAGGATCTTTATACTTTAAGTAAGAAAAGAAAAAAATACTACAAAGAGTTAAAGTAGTAAGAAAACTATAAAATCCTACGGTAAAATCAACTATAAATAACATAAAGTAAATTTTGATGAATAATATCATACCTATTATTGATAACATAAAATATCGAATAATCCATCTTGTTTTATTCATCTCATGAGTTGGTGATGATTTCTTCTGTATGATCATAATTCAATCATTCTTTTGATATAAGAGACGTCAGCATTTTACCTATTATAAAATAAAGTAATAAATATTAAATCGATTAGTGGATTATTTTTTATATTTTTATCATAAAATTTGTATCAAAATGAAATATAGCTTATTATTAAGTTTAATTATAAACTCCAATATTTATTAATAATAAAATATATATAGTTAATAACAATTATTATATATTAAGAAATAAAAGTGCATGAATTACAATATATCAAGCATACAGTCTATTATAGGAATGAAAGAATGTTATATTCTGAGGATAGAACAAAATGCCACTAGTTTCTGTTCAATCTGTTTCATACAAATATAGTGCAGAATCAGTTTTAGATAATGTCTCCTTTGATATTAATGAGGGTGATTTTCTAGGGATTATAGGACCTAATGGTGCCGGTAAGACTACTTTATTTCACTGTATGTTGGGTTTACTAACTTCATATTCTGGAAAAATAACTATTTTAAATCAAGATATAAAAAAAAATAACAAAATATTCAAAAAAATAGGTTACATTCCTCAAAAAAAATCTATTGACGAAAAATTTCCACTGACAGTACAAGAACTCGTATCCTTATCTCTTGCTCGAAAGACTTCTAAGAACAAAGTTTTTGAAATTTTAAAACAAGTTGGATTAGATAAAATGAAAAACAAAACGATCGGTCAGCTTTCTGGAGGGCAACAACAACGTGTATTAATAGCAAAAGCGCTAGTAAATAATCCTATCATCCTTATGCTTGATGAGCCTACAAACGAATTGGATCACAAAAGTCAGAATGATCTTTATTTCCTTCTAAAGGAACTTAATGAAAAAAATAAAATTACAATAATATGGACCTCACATGATATGGATGCAGTAAATATGTATGCCAACAAAGTATCATGTATCAATAAAAGAATGTTCTTTCATGGAGATAAAGGCGAGTTTTTTTCTAGTGAAGATAATATCAAGAATTATTCTGAGTCAACAATGCAAATTCATATGCACGCACACGATATGTAAAGAAAACCATAGTATAATGATTTGTATATGTTCGAGGTAGATATTTTTTCGTATGGATTCATTCAACGAGCATTATTTTCTGGTTTAATTATTGCAATAACTTGTTCTTTTATTGGTTTATTTCTTGTTCTAAAAAAACAATCATTATTAGGAGATGCTATTTCTCATATGGCATTTGGAGGAATAGCAATTGGTACTTTTTTTAATATTTACCCAATATGGACTGCAATGGGATTTTCAATAGTTACTGCCTTGGCCATAACAAAAATAAGACAATCTACAAAACTTCCTTCAGATTCCCTGGTAGCAATAATGCTTTCTTTGGGTTTAGGAGTAGGCGTTACATTAGTTAGTTTATCTGACGGCTTCTCTGTAGATGTGTTTAGTATTCTCTTTGGAAGTATTTTGTTAGTGAGTTTACAAGATATATATCCTATAATAATTGTAGCAATAATAGTTGTATCTATAATTATAGTATATTATAAAAAATTTTTATATATCGCATTTGATGAAGAACAAGCAAAAATTAGCGGGATAAAAGTAGAGAAACTTAACTATTTATTTACTATCTTGGTAGCTATAACAATAATTGTTTCTATGAAATTGGTGGGGATATTATTAATTTCAGCATTAATAGTTATTCCAAATATAACTGCTTTATTATTTAATCGAGGGTTTAAAAAAACACTTGTAATTTCATTATCTTTGTCAACATTCTCGGTATTTGCTGGAATTGTTCTTTCTTACTATTATAATCTAGCACCTAGTGGGGTAATAGTATTGTTCTCTGCAACTAGCTTTATAATCTCATTTCTACTAAAAACTTCCCTTTTAAAATAAAGTAAATGAATAGTTTTCAGAGTTGCAGCTTAAATAGAGTGTTCACTAATTATTGATAAAAAACCAAATAAAAGTACGAAATACTACTAACTTATTGCAGTAATTATCTGCTCAAATGCTTCATATGGTTGTGCTCCCTGAATTGCCACTGGTGTTGTACCGTTATAAAAGATAAATGATGGTGTACTCTGTAATCCAATATTCCTAGCGAATGAATCATTTTCGATCACTATTTCATTATATTTACCAGTATCCACACAGTCTGAAAATTTCATAAGATCAGGAACTCTCACGTTATTTGCAAATTGTTTTAAACTGTCTTTTGTTACCCATCCGGTATTTTCACCATTTGAGTGTTTAAATAATTCATCATGATACTCCCAATACATTCCTTGTTCTGCTGCACAATATGACGCTGCTGCAGCAAGAGTTGAAGCTTTATCACTGCCATCATTTACAATAAGATCCTTATATAGAAACTTGGCCTTTCCAGTGTCTATGTAGTTCTCTATTATAGAATCTTTCGTTTCCCTATTAAACTGGGCACAGAAAGGACACTGATAATCTGCGAACTCCACTATTGTTATTTTAGCTTGTTCATTTCCTAGTGCAGAAGCATTAACCGTAGAGGGGCTTAATAATTTATTTAAAAACATCTCTGGATCGAGCGGCTCTTGATTAATATTATTACCCTTCGGAGCAAAATTTAAAAAACCAGCTATAGTACCTACAAACATAATCGCCATTAACGTAATACTTGCAATTACAATTTTTTTCCTCATTTCTTTGATATTGTGATTAACAAACTTATTAATCATTTGGACGTTCATTTTCAATTTTTCAATACAATTAAATTAATCTATTATATTTTATGAACCATGGAATCTGGAAGTCTGGGTAGTGTCTCCTACGAGTGTATGAGATGTGGAACTAGTGTAACAATAGAAGAGTTGTCATCCTTGCCAGAAATAAAATGTATTTGTGGGTTTAGAGTTTTTAGAAAAGCCAGACAGCCTGTGGTAAAACAGATAAAAGCAATTTAATGATTTTATCGCCAGAATAATAAAAAAACCAAGTATTTATAGCTTAAGCTCTATTATAAAGCATGAAAATAATTTGTCCTGATTGTAAAAAAACTGCTCATCTTGAAGATGATTTTTCATTTGTAAAATGCAGTTATTGTTCATTGGATCTTACATATGGTGAATATGTTAAATATATTGCATATAAAGATGCTCGATATAGTGATATATTGAGTGACTATAAAAATAATAGATGATGCCATTGGAATTTTTCATGTTTTCATCTTTGAATCAAAGTTTTTCATTATTATTCTATCAGATTAGAAGCAGGCAATTTTGTTTTATACTTTGTACTTAAATATTATTTGTAATTACATATACCATTGATTGATGAATAGAAGATTTTTACATTGGCGGTTATTATGCAACATTCATGATTCAGATCCTTATTAAAATTTTAAAAATAAAAACCCAATAGATAGTTTAAATGCTTAAATAATGGTTATTTTTGTCCTTATTTTTAACGCATTTTTCTTATCAATTGTATTAAATGTATTGAGTTATTTTCTTTAGATTTACTAATGTTTTGAGACATCTAATAATCATTAGAAAGTAAACATATTTTAGTTAAAAATATTATCATTTTTATTATTCTTCTTTATTTTATTAATTAATAATGAGTACGAGTGAAAAAAAGATTAATGAATTGAGACCTGGAATGAGAGGAGTAAATGTAAAAGTTCGAATAGATAGTATTTCTGAACCGCGATCTGTAAACTTACGAACAGGAGGACAAGCAAGGGTTGCCGATGCTCAAGTCTCAGATGAAACTGGAGTGATTAAGTTGTCTCTATGGGATGACCAAATTAATATGATTGCGGAGGGTGATATGGTAGTTATTGAAAATGGGTATACACATGCATATAGGGGAGAAAATAATCTTAATATTGGTAAATATGGTAAATTACAAAAAATTTGACCAATCTTTTTAAATTTATTCATAATAGCTTTTGATTTTATTTACTGATCTGTTAAGTTATAAATGGGATTTAAAATATTCTTGATGTGAACTTTAACTTTATAGGAAAAATTCCTAGTGGTATTCCAAATCAAATCAATGTTGTTATCGAAATTCCTAAGGGTAGTAACGTAAAATATGAGGTGGACAAAGACAGTGGTTTGTTATTTGTAGATAGAAAATTGTTTACTGCAATGTTTTATCCATGCAATTATGGTTTTATACCTTCTACCATGGAAGACGATGGCGACCCAGTTGATGTCTTGGTTATTGGTGAATTCGCCTTAGTTCCACTTTCTATACTCAAAGCAATTCCTGTAGGTGTATTATTAACTGAAGACGAAGAAGGACAAGATTCTAAAATTATTGCAGTACCGACTAATAAAATTGACCAATCTTTTTCTTCTATAAAGGATGTCCAACATATACCAGATAGTTTAAAAAAACAAATTGAACATTTTTTTGCACATTATAAGGACTTAGAAGGCGGAAAATTTGTAAGAATCACAGGATGGGGCAACAAAGAAATGGCAGAAACAAAAATAACTGAAGCTTGTAAGAGATATTTGAACACCTAACTTTTTACATTGATGGTTATAATGCTTTGAACTGTTCACTCCATCTCATATAAGCTCTAATCATGTCTATGCTGACACTAGGTTTTCTTATTTTTATAATTTCTTTAAAATCATTCATAGATATTGAACGCGGATTAGACTGTGCATCCATTGCCTTTCCACTTTCAAATAATTCATTAACAACCTTTAATTGTGCTGCTTGACAGATGTCTTTAATATCGCTAGCACTGTACCCCTGAACGAGTTTGGATAACTCTTCTATTTTGAATGATTTATCTTTTTTTAATGGCATGGTATATTGTTTAAATAAATAGTTTCGTGACTCATGGTCAGGTAAAGTAACATAAATTCTCTTCTGAAACCTTCTAAGAAAACCTGCTTCTAAGCTCCATGGTTTATTTGTTGCGCCAATCACATAGAGTTTTGAATACTTTGATTTATTATTTATTCCATCCATCTCAGTTAAAAACTGGTTTTTAACACGTACCTCTCCTCCTACTTCGCCATTCCTATTTCCTATTAAAGAATCTATTTCGTCAAGAAAGAGCAATATAGGAATATTTTCACTTTCGTATAACTTATTAGCCATTCTAAAAAGTTTTGAAACATTTTTCTCAGCTTCGCCAAGCCATTTACTCATCATTGCAGCTGCATCAACATTTACAAAATAACCATCAATTTCCGCTGCTGCAGCTGCAGCAAGTAATGTTTTTCCACATCCAGGAGGTCCATATAGTAATATTCCCCTAGGCCACCCTAACGGGAATAAATCAGATCTCTTAGCAGGGTAAACTATAGATTCCCTGATAGCTCTTTTAGCATCATCAAGACCAATTACGTCATTCCAAGAAATATTAGGTTTTTCTTTCATAATTAAATTATCAAACTCTTCGCCAAGTGGTTCCTTTGGCTTCCTCATCTCACTTCCTATTTTTCTATCAGAATTGTCAGCATCATTCACAATTATATTTTCCTCACCATTCTTTCCTTCTTCATCTTCCAATACATTTGACATTTGTAACGATTTGATCCTGTTTAAATAAGCGTTAGATCTTTCTAAGTATATTTTATTTAATTTGTATTCAGGATAAATCTGTATTAATTTATTCAAAGCCTCAATAGCTCGTTGATAAAATTGAATAGCCTTTAATCTTGAACCTTGAGAGTCAAGCCTTATCGCTTCAGCAGCATATTTACTTGCACTATTTTCTAATTCCTGTGGAGCCAAAATCATGATTCTAGTCGATATTATTGAGTTCATAATTGATTTTTAGTACTATGATGTAAATCTTATTTGTTCTAACAACTAAAAATAGTATACCAATAAATTTTAACATTTAAAATTATTTTGGATTCATTTTCTTTTAGACGGATTAATATTAAACTAAGAAATACTTGATAAAATCCATCCTATAATTGACTAAAAGTAGGATGAGATTTTATCTTGATTAATGGGTTTTTTTATACTATTGGTTTGTAATGATGCTCTTACTAAGTTAAGTATGTTCTTATCTTTTGTATCATCTACATAAACTACATATATTAGAGACTGACTTTTTTCATCAGTTTTTCTTATTACTCGTCCTATCCTCTGTATAAGTTGATGCATATTTTTCGTATTTGATACTATTATTGCTATACTTACAGAAGGTATATCAAATCCAATCTCCAAAGTATGTACTGATAGCAATACAAAATAATTTTTTCCCCATGAATCTAAAATCTCTTGTCTTTGTTTTGTCTTTATTTTATTATGTATAACTTCTGAGGGAATTTTATTTTTCTTTAAAATTTCACTTATTTTATTTATGGATTCTATTGTTTCACTAAATATCATAATTTTTTCATTTGGATGATTTTTAACTATATTTACAGTCTCATTTAATTTTGACTTAGTTTCATTAAGTAATTTTTTTCTTTTATGAACACTTGCAAACCATACCTTAGCTAATCTGGCTCTTTGTCCACCTGTTTTTAATAACCTCGAAACTATCAATGGATTAGATGCCTTAAGTTTTAATGAAATATCTTTGATTGTGCTGGTTGTTTCTTCATATATTCTTCGCTCTTCTAAATTTAATTTTACCGATTTTAATATAACGTGAGGTTGACTTAATCTTCCATCATTAACAGCTTCTTTTATCATATATTTTTTTATTGGAGGTATTAAATTCATTATCTCTGAATATCTTGGATCATTTTCATCAATTGTTGCTGTTAAACCTAGGATTAATTTATCATAATTGTCATGTAGTATATCAAAAATTTTGCTTAATCTTTTGGCAGTTTTACTTATCATGTGCATTTCATCAAGTATAATCATATCTGATTGTCTTAACAGATCAAAGTTTTTTATAATGCTCTGATAGGTACTAAATGTAATTTCTTTAACAGCTTTCTTTTCTCCATAGTAAACTCCAATCTTCTCCTTTTTTATTCCATATTTTATTAGTCTCTTTATATTTTGTTGTATTAATACAATTCGAGGAACCAAAAAAAGAATATTAAACACCTTTGTTGGATTCTGTTGTCTAACTAAAGAAGCCATTTTCCTTGCACATTCAAATGCTATTTCCGTTTTTCCTGTACCAGTACTATAAATAATAGAACCTTTGCCTTTCTTATTTATCCATTCTTCCACTGCATCTCTCTGATCTTTTTTTAATTCAAAAGGAAATTTTAGAAGCAATATTTCGGACAAGAATGATCAAGTACCAAAGAAGTTATTAATAATTACTTAGTTTATTGATTTTATTTGTTTATCTGTAAGATGAGAATGTTTGTATTAAGATTATTAACTTCAAATAAATAATTGGATTTTTTTAATAACTATAGTAAATGAAAGTTTTTGTTTTAGAACTAAAACAAGATGATCCAAGTAAATGTACTGCAGCCAAGTTGGTTAAGTTTAATTTAATTCAATCAACCAAATTTATACCGAAAGACACTCTAGTTTTAAACCCATTATCTAAAATTGCATTATCTAAAACGGATAATAGTATAGCACCATCCATCTGTGCGATAGATTGTTCTTGGAATTATTTTAATGAGAGTATGAAAAAATTCAAAATTCTTAAAAAGAGAATTAATCGACGTCTTCCACTACTTCTTGCAGGAAATCCTATAAATTATGCAAAGTTAGGAAAATTAAGTACTGCTGAAGCTATAGCAGGTTCTTTATTTATACTAGGTTTTCGGTCAAAGGCAGAAGAATTATTAAATAAATTCAAATGGGGCCATACTTTTTTAGACCTAAATGTTGAATTATTAGAGTTATACCAAAAGCAAGCAGACCCTGATGCAATTCATAAAATTGAAGAAGATTATTTTCCAAATCTATATTAGTTAATATTGTATAATAATCTTGTGAGCTAGCGTACGAGTGACTCGAAAGAGAGGAAACTCCTCCCTCATAGCAGGCACTCGAATTAGCGATAATTAGCTGGAGACAGCTGGCAACGTAACAGAAAAGTATCTAGAGGACTCATAATAACTCTATGATGGCTAATAACCTGAGATTGTCTTTCCTAGAATGAAACTTACGACCCGAGTGGAGCAAGGCCAAAAAGAGTAACATATCCCTGCACTAACTCAGGTTGGCCGCTAAGCGAAATCTCGTATAAAACAGAAGGAGGGTTATTGCTAGGACACACTTTTTCAAATGAGTGTCCTATCGATAAATTATTTAATTTAGTTTGATAAAAAAAATGATTGACAATTAAGGTACATTAGTACCAGAACTGTAATAGAACAAAAGATAGATTTAGTGACAAAATCTTGTAAATCTTATCAAGAAATTGCTAAATAAATTGTTAAAAGAATTTATAAATAAAATCGAGAAAGCTAACATAATTTATGATTGATAATTGCTAAACAAATAGTATCGTTCATCTTAATACTTTTGAAAGTCATCCTCGTTAGGTGATGGGGGCGGCAATTCTAAGTTGATTCGAACCTATAACTTCAGGCAGATGAATTTTAATAAATTCCATAATGGTTATACAATACTGATCAACTAGATTCATCAAGCCGAGGGAAAGCAGATGGATGAAGAAGGTTAAAAACGTACCGAGAAAAGAAAAATCATCTTACAATTCTGGAAAGATTTGAAACTATAGGGAAAGACAATTGGTTTAAGTATTGGAATCTTAATCAAAAGAACCAAGATTTTGTATACATATTGTTATTAAGATTATTATTAAAACTCATTTCTTATTCTTTCGTTCCTCTTTGATTTTTTTATAAACTTGTAAATAGTGGTCATGGCATGAGTATCTTATTCTGATTTGATTATTATTATCATTACTGTACTTGTTATCATAATTGTCTAAAATACCAGCACCTGCTTTTTTACCACAGATTTCACATACATTATTGTGAGTTTCAGAGCTCATTTCTTCTCTTTATTCTTCTGTCTTTTGGTTTTCTATAGCAATATCTATTACCGTCATACCTAAATCGTGTTTTACAAAATTCTTTAGAAAATTCTTTATACCCTCATTAAATTTTCTCACTTCTATATTTTCTAACAATATATGAACTATAGATCCTAATAATCGCCCTATAAAATTGGTTTCGTTTTTTGTTGATTCTGTTCTATTGTTTTTGGAGTATCTTTAAAACAAAAAAATCATCATTACTAAATACACTGATATAATTTGTATGGAACATTCTAGCACAATATTAATTTATTGGTCAATAGTGGATTATATCCACGAGTATAAATTTTTCAATTTATCTGTTTTATCTTCATTTACTCTCCTGTTCTTAATCATCTGCCACTTTTCAGTATAACATCTTGTAACATCTTCAATGGTATTGGCAGAGAATGCAAAAACATACTCATATTCCTTTCCCCAATTTTGTTCATAATAATAAGGGTGGTTAAAGGAAATAGGATAGTTCAAAGTTGAGTCCAGATGTATCCATTTATTATTTAGCAAAGATTCATTCCAACAATGATCAAGAAAATCATGTACTATTCTAGTTTGAAGTGACAATGAATTTAGAATTGCTCCAAACAGAATAGACCATTCACTGCACCTGCCGATCTTTATTTCTGCAATCTTTAGTATTTTCATATATCGAGGAAATATTATAGCGAAGCCACATTTATCACATGAATATACTTCTGTTTTACGTATTATCTTTGAATCACCTTCTTTTATTTGGACTCTCATCCATATATGACAGGTTGAACATTGAAGTTCTTTTGGCATCCATTTCATGAAGTCATTTTTGAACCAATGTAAGAGAGGAGGTAACGTTTGGTGATCGAGAGAGGATTTTAAAAACTTTTCTGGTATTAATTGTTTGACAGTATCCAATATTGTATGATCAGTATACTGTTCTGATATATTTTTATAAAACTTAAAATTCGGTGCAAAGGACGAGGTGAACGGATTCAAATTATTCACAAACATAAATACTTCTACTACACGTATTCTTTGGATCGGATAGAATTAATTTGTTTCTTTCATTCAAAATCGAAATGGCAGATTTTCATTAATTTACTTTCAATATTTTTTTAAAAAATTGGTTCTAACAAGTAAAATATGATTTAGTTAAGGAAAACATTATTGGCAACAAACTCAGAAAATAAATATGATAGAAGATATTTCGACCACAAAAGATATAGTAAAAGAAGAACAAATCAAAACCTGTGATATTTGCAATAATGAAATTAAAACGATTGTATATCTAAATGTTAGTAGTAGTAGCAGCAGTAACAACAACAAAACTAAAAAATCGGAGCCCCTCACTAATAACAACGACGATCTCTCTGACAAATATTATAATATTTGCTTAAATTGTGTTGAGAAAATTACAGAATTAATGAAATATAATTATGGCTTTAATGGAAGACTAATTCAATTATTTGAATCACTAAAATAAGAGAATTAAAAGATTTTAAATGAAAAGATATCTTATTTAATATTTTATGGTATGTAGAGAATTATAAATGTATAGCAGATATTTTCCTCTGTTTATAATAGTTTTTTTAATAAGGACATAAGTATAATTTTATTAAGAATTATTAATAAGATATAATTTAAAAGATTAAGGGTTTATGTAAATGTATAATATATAATACCTCCGATTTACAATATATTCATTATTATGTTTTCAATTAGTATATCGCTGATGAAAAATGACATGTAAGGGAATTTGTCAACGTCATAAAGCAATAAAACCTCGAAATGGAGGACGCTATTTGAGAGGGCAAAAACGCTGTCAGGTGTGTGAGATCTATATCGAATGGCATGGTACATGGTGTCCATGTTGTGGTTATAGATTAAGGATCAGACCAAGAAATGGAAAGTATAAATTAATATTAAGAACTTTTGAAAGCCAAAAGAAAATAGCGACGAATAAAACTTGATTTAGTTTAAATATTTAACTTACATACTTTTACAATTAATAGTAGTAATACGAAAATAGAGAAAAAAATATGAAGTATTACCTTAAGTAATAAGTCTAATTGGCTTTATTGATTTTATGAGTCCAGAGCAATCAAGTAATAACAATACAAATAATATATCAATTTAATTGGTAGCTATGAGCATAACTATTATTACTCCAAATGTAATAATTAGGCATTTTTTAGTTAAATTCATTGCTTTATCCAAAGCATTAGAATAATCCCTAAATTGGTTCATTCCCATAACCTTTACTGTTGATACAGTATGTAATACTTCGTATTCATAAACTTCTAATTTTTTATATGCTAGTTCTATCAGCTTATAATAATGATCTGCTATTGTTTCAAATTTGGTAATGTGACCAAATGGATAATACCCTTCTGAGGTTCTAAATCCCGAATTCTCATGAGTATCGGATGAACAAATTTCTAACATTCTTATTCCTTTCTGTTCTAAATATTTTATAATATATTCTCTTAATCCACTTTTCATATTATTAGAATCAGCCCAACCTATTACAAATGGGTTATAGTTATTACTCTTATCGTTATTACCTTTGTTCACATCAATAAGGATGATAGAAAGACCACTTTTACCAATGTCTTCTCCAAATACTAGATGATTTTCAATATCTTTTGTATTAGACAACCCAATTTTAAAATTATATTGTGGAGATTTTTTTAAGGTTTTTAGACATTTTTTTGCTGCTATTAAAAAATCTTCATTTTCACTCTGTCCAATTTTTTTTCCCATGGCGTTATGACTGTCTATTATAAAGGGTCGCTTAAATCCTTCATTTTTTGAAAATGTGTCCAATTCTTTACTTATTTCTTCTGGAATATCTTCCATACCATAAGGTGCTAAAGATAGTATCAGTATAGGAATATTGTTTAAGATTATCCCTGTAACCGTAGCGTTGTTATTTTTTATTTGAATAGGTACCGAGCATGTATTTCCATTACCTATGATCTTTTGTGTATTAGATAGTGAATTCAGGTATTCTCTGAGCTCGCCCTTAGATGGAATGTTCAAGGAGTGGTCAGAAGCACTGTGGAATACCACTGCTTTTTGAGAAAAATGGTTATATATTTGATAAGGGAGATTACTTCCACCAATTTCTTTAAAAGGCCCGGGATGAATATTGGGTAAAACCAAATAAAGGTTATCATGTGTGTTAATAAATTTAACAATATATGTATCAACCAATTTGTCTCTAGACTTTGATAACAAAATCTTTTCTATATTTTCAACCTTGTTTTCTGTCCATGCTGAGAGAAAAGCCTGAAGCAGAGTAAAAGTACTCTGTATATTTGGTCTTCCTGCTCTATCTGCAAGTATTGTCCATCCTATACCTAATCCTATTAAAATTAAACCGAAAGAAATTGCCACAACATTGAAAAAAATTTCAACAAATACAAAGGAAGGAATAATAAATAATAGAAAAGCTAAAGGCTGGATTATTGCAGTTTTTATTGCTTTTACTAAAGTAGCACCAAAAACTGAAGTAAATATTCCTATTCTTAGTCCAATCGCTAACATCATTCCCTCAAGCAGGTATCCATTAGGAGAAACATCTTTCTGAAAAATAATAAAAGTAAGAAATCCAAGGATCAGGATAAGTAACCATAACAAATTCGAAAAAGCTGAAACATGGAGAATTTTAGATATTTGATTTACCGGTGTTTTCCTTAACAAAAAAAGGTCTAAGAAATAGCTGAAAATAAGAAAAGATATCCCAGTTATTGTAAATAGAATTAATTGCATTGAATTCAGCATTAGATAAAAATGATCAATAACTAATATTATAACTAAAGAACTAATTATTGATATTGCTAAGGAAATTTTATACGATGAAAAATTGATCCGGGTTAAAGACCACCGTTTATGAATATTAGATATACTATCATGGCCATTTTCCATCTTCTGATATTGAGAGGTTATGCTCCTGCGACTGGAAAGATGACTCTAATTAAGATCGAAATAGCAATTAAAGCTCCTGTAACTCCAAGAACAACTTCAGGTTTTACTTTTACTCCTTTAGTTTCATCCTCAAAGAATCTTAGCAAACCTGCACTAGAAGCGGGTAACGGTGCGTTTTTCTTTTTGCTACTCAATATAATTCACAAAAAGTAAAAACTTTATTACTTAAATAGCTATCGCTTACTGATCTGTAAATGCCAAATCACCTCTTTGTTCGAGACTGGGTAAGGCTTAATAAGAAGCTAAGAAAAGTATAGATAAATATAATATGGCGGTTATATGTAAAAAATGTGGATTACCTGATGATTTATGTCCTTGTGGTGAACTTGAAAAAGAAGAGACAAGAATAATAATCCGCCTTGAAACTAGGAGATTTTCAAAGACAACAACTATGATAGAAGGAATAGACCCTAAAGTAACCAATATGCATAATATTGTTAAAGAATTAAAAAGCCAATTTGCTTGTGGTGGAACTGCCAAAGATGGTTTTATTATGTTACAAGGCGATCATCGTGAAGATGTTAAAACCTATTTAGTAAAAAAAGGATTTAACCAAGAAGCAATTGAAGTACAATAAGTTATATCCTGCGTGATAAGTTTTACGAAACTTTTTATAATAAATTTTATGGAATCTTCATTCTCCTGCGTAATGATAGGGTAATATTTATATGTTAGAATAAAACATAAATAGTACGAATTAGTTATTAAAAAGTTTTGTGGTGAAATGAATGGTTAAAGATATATCGCTTTTTGGCGATCGGTGCCCAAGATGTGGCAAAGGTCCGATGGTTACTGACAATTCTTCCGGGGAAATGTTTTGTGGAAATTGTGGTTTTGTAATCAATGAAAGAATTGAGGAAACTGGGCCAGAGTGGAGAGCATTCTCTAAAGAAGAACACGAAGATAGAAGCCGTGCAGGAATTCCTACTTCCTTAGCTATGCATGATATGGGACTAGCAACTATTATAGGACCAGTGGATAAAGATGCTTCTGGTAAACCACTTTCTTCTTCTATGAAAAGTACGATCGAAAGGCTTAGAACATGGGATAGTAGAAGTCAGGTTCATGAACCAGTGGATCGTAATTTTAGGCAAGCTTTTAGTGAATTAGATAGGTTAAAAGACAAACTGGCAGTTGGAGATGCAGTAATAGAAAAGGCTGCATATATTTATAGAAAAGCATTAGAAAAAGGATTAGTAAGAGGCAGATCTATTTCTGCTTTAGTTGCAGCTGCATTATACGCTGCATGTCGTGATACAGAGACACCTAGAACCCTAAAAGATATTGCGAATGCAAGTAATATCAAGAAAAAGGATGTTGCGCGTTGTTATAGACTTTTAATTCGCGAGCTTGATTTAAGAATGCCAGTTGTCGATCCAGTAAAATGTGTTGCAAGAATTGCTAGCAAAGCAGGATTGTCTGAAAAAACTAAACGTAAAGCCCTAGAAATTCTTAAAAAAGCGGAAGAAGGTAAAATTTCAGCAGGTAAAGATCCAATGGGTCTAGCAGCAGCTGCATTATACGTTGCATGCGTTATGAATGGTGAAAATAAGACACAAAAAGATGTTGCAGAGGCTGCAGGAGTTACAGAAGTAACTATTAGGAATCGCTATAAAGGATTGAAAACTCATCTCAAACTTTAACTAAGGTTTTTAATCTTTATATAAATAATAATAATTAATCGTTATTGTAACAGAACTCATATAATACCCAGAAGTATTTATTATGAATAAATTTACTAATTTCTCTATCATTCTTCCTATCATTCTTCTCTGTTTTCTTTTCTTGCTCCTATTTCAATTATCTTTTGAAATTTCAACTCAGGAAGAATCTAAAAATATCGACAATGTACGATTTATCCATTACTTAGATGAAAATGTCGCTATTGAGGAAATAAAGTCTGGAAACTTGGATACATATTTTTTTCGTATTCCACTTGATTTAGTTTCAGATATAAAAAATGATATTAGTATTACACTATATGATAAAATTGGGGGTTCATTTGGAATTTTATTAAATCCTTCTCCATCATCAACTAATGATACCATTAATCCCTTTGAATTTCGTGATATTAGATTTGCTATAAATTTTTTAATAAACAGAAATTTTATTTCAAATGAGCTTTTACATGGTTATGGAATTCCAATGTACGATGCTTTTGGCCTTTTCTCACCTGATTATCCTATAGTAATGGACACTGTTGAGTCATTTGGATTCCATTATGACCCAGATTATGCATTAAAACAAATTAAAAAAACTTTGCTAGCACAGGGAGCTAAATTAAAAGATGAGAAATGGTATTATAATGACAAACCTATTAAAATAAAAGTTTTAATACGAAGTGATGATCTTCAAAGAAAAGTTCTTGGAGAATTAGTTTCTTCAGAACTTGAACAATTAGGTTTTACTATTATAAAGGATTATACTGATCTAAATAAAGCTGTTACCCTAACTCAAGGATCAGACCCACAAAAATTTTTATGGCATGTATATACTGAAGCATTCGCTGGATCTACATCTTTTGTTAAATATAATGATGCAGTACTTGCTCAAATGTACTCCCCTTGGTATGCTAATATGCCAGGAAATCAAAATCCTGGATTTTGGCAATATCAGAATTCTACATTGGACAATATAACTCAGAAATTAGTCTTCTCAAATTTTAGCTCTGAAAATGAAAGAAATACATTACTTAACGAAGCAACCAGAATGGGCATTGAAGAATCTGTACGCATTTTTTTAGTTAAGAATATCGATCCTTATGCTGTTTCTTCTTCTGTCACGGGCCTAGTAAATGATTTTGGCGCTGGAATTACAAGCAAATATTCATTACTAAATGCAAAATCTGAACGCAATAATTCTTTAAAAGTAGGTGTTAAACAAATTTACCAAGGTGCATGGAACACGATAGGTGGATTTAGCGACGCTTATAGCATAAATATCTACTCGAATATTGCTGATAGTCCTACTCTGAGACATCCATTTACAGGGGAAGTTATTTCAATGAGAAATCACATTCTCAATTCAACAATTAACGGTCCTGATGAGAGAATACCAATTCACCCTGAGACAATTATATGGAATAGTACTTTAGGATGGATACCTGTAGAAAATAATTCTACATCATTAAGCAAAGTCACATATAAAATTTTATACTCTAACTGGCATAACGGCATCCCAATGGATAAATCTGACTTATTATATTCATTATATTTTATGTATGAATGGGGTACAAATAGTGGAGAGACTGATCTTACTTTTGATCCAGAATATACTTCGAGAATGGAACTGGGATTACCTTATTTTAAAGGAATTAGATTTATCTCTGAAAACGATGATATTGTAGAATCGTATTTGGATCAATGGCATTATGATAATAAAGAAATAGCTGCAAGTGCAGGAGTATGGGCTCAAGAACCTTGGGAGATAACTGCAGCTACAGAAAGATTAGTTTTGTCAAATGCGCTTTCATTTTCAAAATCGCAATCAACTACAAAGAATGCAGAATGGTTATCGTTAATAATTCCAGGGCATGCTAATTTAATAAAAAATGAGCTGCTTGAGATGAAGAATGAAAACTTTATTCCTCCTCCTCTCAGGGGTATTGTAAACCTCGAAGAAGCAAAAAAAAGATATGAGGCTAGCATAAATTGGATAGAAAAACATAATCATGCAGTCATAAGTAATGGTGCCTTCTATCTAGACAAATATAATCCTTCAGGAAGGACCATAGATATTAAAGTATTTAATGATTCGTCCTATCCTTTTGAACGCGATTATTGGTCAACCTTTGAAAACCCTAAAACAATACAAGTAGCGTCTGTTAATTTCTCTAAGTTTATAAAAATCGGGGAAGAAAAAATTTATGAATTTCAGATTCTAGTTGATAATATTCCAATGAATAAAACTTTGTCATCTTCTATAACTGCAGAGTTCTTCCTTATCGATTATAATGGAAATATCATCTCACAGGGAAAAGCATTCCCATTACCTCATCAAGAGGGATACTTTCAAATTACTATACCAAAAGAAGAAACAGATAAAATTCCATTTGGACCTGTTATGCTAAAGCTATATGCTACTATGCAAGACTCTTTACGTCCATTTATTTCTACAAATACTTTTCTTGCTATATCTTAAATAATTAATGAAAAAATTACAAAATGACTCCCTCTAACCTATATATTTCATTTTTAATTTTATTTGTTATATTTTCAAATTTTATACTTACCATTTTTTCATCATAACCTTTTATAGAAACGTAGATATTTATTTTTGGTATTCTTGAAGTTGGATTTTTTGCATGTGTTTTAATATAAAAATCGTATTCCTTTTCATTATTTTGCTTGGTAATTGTTTCTAAAAATTTTGCCATCTGACTTTCTCTAATTTTTAGTGTCCTTAAAAAAAGTTCCATAAAAAAGATCCCTTTGTAATCATCTCTTATCATTTTTGATATATGCGTTTTAAAAATGTGTCTTAATTCTATAGGTACACCAGGCAAACAAATTATTTTTGTTTCCTTATGTCTAATTAATACTGAGGGAGCTGTACCTATTAAATTATCAATTATTTGTGAATTTTCTGGAACAAAAGACATCTTTAATTGGTATTTATTTAATTTTTTTATGCCACGTTTAAGATAATTTTTCTTCAGAATTGCTAACGCAATAGGATCATGTATAAATTTCCTTTTCAGTGCTCTTCCAATTGATTCAATGGTAATATCATCGTATGTAGGACCCAGACCCCCAGATGTTATTATCCATTTAGGATTACGGGATAATGCTTCATTTATTGTGAATTCAATCTCCTTAGGATCATCTCGAATTATAGTTATTCTCGATACATTACCTCCTATTCGTCTTATTCTTGCTGTTATCCAAGCTGAATTTTTTTCAATTGTAGTCCCGTTTAATATTTCATTACCAATACAAATAATTTCTATATCCTTGGACAATAGTTATCTCTTCTTACTGTATTCTATTTCTCCTATAAAATTTCTTTCTATTCACAACAATTAAAAATTTATTTAAAGATATTTCAACAATAATGAGAAAAGTGCAATAAATTAAAGTTTACCATATAATGGACAATTTAATTATAATATATAAAAATCGACTTTATAAAAGTACTTTTTATATTATAAGTTAGTATCGATATTTTTATATTTTCATGTTATATTTACTTTTAGTCTATGACCTCGTCTGAAATTGGTGACCTTGTTGCTAGATGTACAGCATTCAGTCCTGGTCATATCACAGGTTTTTTTGAAAAACCAAAAAGGAAAACTAAAAACACAGATCTACTATACTATGGATCTAAAGGAGCTGGTTTTTCCTTTAAAAAAGGAGTAACTACATCTGTAGAACTTTATAAATCTAAGCATAAATTGTATCAGATCTATATTAACAATTCATTAACAAATAATGCAGAAGTTTCAGAGTGGGTAACACAGTATTATCTTGAATATTTTGATTTTAACTACTATATCAAGATAAACCATTTTATAGATATTCCTATTGGTTATGGATTAGGAACAAGCGGTGCAGCTGCTTTGAGCCTTTCTTATGCTTTAAATGGGGCCCTTGGTAAAAAATTCTTAAAGGAACAAGCCGCTCAAATTGCACATATAGCAGAAATTGAATGCAATACAGGTTTAGGTACTGTTATCTCAGAATTTTATGGTGGACTAGAAATAAGAACCAGTTTTGGAGCTCCAGGAATAGGTGAAGTAACTAAAATAGAATTAAATAATTATAAAGCTATTATTCTTTGTATTGGCCCTCTCTCTACAAAGTATATGCTTTCAAATTCTACAAATAAGGCTAATATTCTTGGTCAAAGGATGGTAGAACGATTATTATTATCAATCGATGTTAATTCTTTTTTAAGGATGTCTCGTGAATTTGCGGATTTCTTAGGATTGACAAAAGGATTGTGTGCAAAACCAATAGAAGAATTAAACAATCTTGGAATAGATTGTAGTATAGGCATGTTCGGAGAAACAATTTTCACCTTGGTTCCTCCTAACAAGATTTCTACAGTTACCTCCGTGTTGAAGAAGTTTCCGGGTACTTTGATAGTTTCTGATATTGATAATAGAGGGGCGTTGATAGAAAACTTTGATCGAACCTAATCATATACCATCCAATCATCCAAGAGCAAAATCACTTGCTATCAGACAATTACTAGCTAATGGTTTCAAATCTGGTCTTGTTGTTAGTGAAGGGTTAATAGCCCATGGTAGAGGAGAAGCATTCGATTATCTTATTGGTGAAAAAACTTCAGTTTATGCTTTTGATGCAATTAAAGCAGCATCAAGTTTATTGTTACTTGCTAAGAGACCTGTAATATCTGTAAATGGAAATACAGCAGCATTATGTCCTAAAGAGATTGTCGATTTAGCAAATGAAACTAGATCATCAATAGAAGTTAATCTATTTCATAGAAATAAAAGACGAGAAAATTTAATCGCGGAAACCCTAAAAAAAAATGGAGCAAACATTGTTCTTGGAGTAGGTCAAAAAGAATTTCTAAAAATACCAGAGTTGACTAGTAATCGGAGACATGTTGATCCTGAAGGAATATTTGTGGCTGATGTCGTATTTGTACCCTTAGAAGATGGTGACCGTACAAAGGCATTAATTAATATGCATAAAAAAGTAATTACAGTTGATCTGAATCCTCTTTCACGAACGGCACAGAGTGCCACAATAAGTATAATAGATAATATTGTAAGGGCTATACCAGAACTTGTTAAAACTTCAAAACAATTGAAACAAAAGAGTCAGAACACTCTATTGAAAATTTTGAAGAATTTTAATAATAGATATAATATTGATAATTCATTAAAAATAATACGTAGATGAAAATGTGAGTAATAATGACTAAGAATAAAGATAAAAAACAAAAATCTGGAGTAAAGAAATTGGTGGTGAACGATATAGTATCTATGAAAAATAATGAAAAAATTTCAGTCATTACATCTTATGATTATTGGAGTGCAAAATTATGTGATAATACAGGTATCGATATTATACTGGTTGGTGACAGTGGAGGAATGGTCATGCTAGGTTATGATACTACTGTACCTGTAAATATGAAAGAAATGCTCATATTTTCAAAAGCAGTATCTCTAGGTACTAAGAGATCTCTTATAGTATCTGATATGCCTTTTGGCTCTTATCAAATTGATGCAAAGCATGCAGTTAAGAATGCAATCCGATTCATAAAATCTGGAAGTGATGCAGTTAAACTTGAAGGAGGAATTGAAATTATTGATAGAATTAAGGCAATTATTGAGGTAGGAATTCCTGTAATGGGTCATATAGGATTAAAACCGCAAACTACTAAACTCTGGGAGGGGTATAAGGTTCAAGGCAATACTGCTCTTGCTGCCTCTCAACTGTTAAGAGAAGCAGTAGAACTAGAGAAGACTGGAGTTTTTGCAATTGTATTGGAGATGGTGACTTCAGAAGTTGCAGAATTAATCTCTAAAAGTCTAAAAATTCCAACAATTGGTATTGGATCCGGTCCCCACTGCGATGGACAAGTTTTGGTATTACACGATATGTTAAATCTGTATAATAATATCAAACCACGATTTGTAAAAACTTACACTAATCTTTCAGAGGTCATCCTTAATGCAATACGTAATTATATCATAGATATAAAAACAGGTAAATTTCCAGAAGAAAAGCATTCATACGAAATGGACGATAACGAATATGAACGGTTATTAAAAAATATAACAAAAATTCAGAAAAAAATATCATCTTCATCCTCGTTATCAGTGAGAAAAAATGATTAGTAGCGATCTTCATCCTTCAAAGGATATAACAAGTACATGGGGAAATACTTTAAAAGACAGGAAGATCGTTCTTTGTGTATGTGGGAGTGTTGCTGCCTACAAAGCAATTGATTTCGCTCGTCTACTTATGAGGCATGGCGCAAATGTTTTCCCAGTAATTTCAAATTCTGCCACTATGTTATTACATCCCAATTACTTAAAATGGGCTACTGGAAATGATGTAGTTAACAAATTAACGGCAGATATGGAACATATTAAATTAGCAGATTTTAACAAATCAGATTTAATAATTTTATATCCTTGTACAGCTAATACTATCGGTAAATTTGCAAATGGAATAGATGATACTACCATAACCACTATTTTGTCTATAGCATTAGGATCAAAAATTCCTATCTTTATTGCACCAGCTATGCATGAAGCGATGTACTATAATCAATTAGTGATTGAAAATATAGTTAAATTAAAAAAACTTGGTGTAACTTTTCTAGAACCTGAAATTACCGAGGGAAAAGCGAAAATTATTCAACCTGACCAAGCCTTACAATCAGTTTTAGAATATTTTACCTGTAGTAACAAAAAAGTTTTTTCTGAAAAGAACATCTTAGTGACATCTGGAGGAACAATGGAATATATTGACCCAATACGAGTTATAACTAATCTTAGTTCTGGAAAAATGGGTAATGCCATAATTAGAGAATCACTT
>DASUCH010000029.1:0-12271 GCA_035762785.1 Nitrososphaeraceae archaeon
AGTATTAGCGATTAAGGCTCCTCGCCATCGCCGCCGTTACCATCGCCATCGCCATCGCCGCCGCCGCCGCCGTTACCATCGCCATCGCCGCCGCCGCCGCCGTTACCATCGCCATCGCCATCGCCATCGCCGCCGCCGCCGTTACCATCGCCATCGCCATCGCCATCGCCGCCGCCGCCATCTTCTTCTGCCTGAGTTGCTTCTGCTAATGGAGGAGGATTAATTGCATTATAGGTTTGAGCTTGTTCCACATTACCAGTAACTGCATATGTAGCAGCAAATGGTTCACCATTTAATGTATGTAAGGCAAGAGCATTACCTGCAAATGGAATTGATGCTGCGTTGATTGGACCATATTGTGGAGTCAAAAGACTAATTGCAACTGTACCTTCTCCTAGTGGAGCTGTTGCTAGAGCGCCAAAGGTTGGATCAACCTCAGTTTCATTTGCAAAATTCTGCAAAATCACAATTTCGGCTGGTTTACTTGCAGTATATGTAAGTGTTCCTTGATATATGGCACCATCATCTCGAGGGGGGAGAATTAGTGCTAATTGATGAGATTCATGCCCCGGTAATGGATCTTGAATAGATGTAACTGTCCCTTGTTGAGCGAAGGATTCACCCACTGAAATAGTGGCTGCGTCTGGTTTTGCTTCTGTGGCATTTGCAGCACTAGTAGCATTAGATGCTTGACTGCTGGTAGCATTGACTGACTGAATATCTGAAGCTTGAGCGCTAGTATCATTGCGTGTCGCAGAGCTGGATGAGTTCACAGATTCAATTTCGCTTTCTTGAGCAAAGGCCGAGAATTGAGAAAGTTGGAGACCTGTCGCCATAAGTGTTAGTAAAATCATTCCAAATAGTGTGGAAGTTATTGTTATACCTTTAAACATGAAACTATGGGGAAAATCCTACAATTTAAAGTTTCCTATAGACCTTTTTTTCAAATAATTAACGAAAGCACGTTAAATAATATTGATAAGAGGTATCTCCTTGAACTCTCTAATATTCTTACTTCAATGCTATGTGGAAATGCTCAATTAATTTTCTCTACAGCTTCTATATGACATTCATGTCCTCTATGTTCTTTATTTAATTTTTCGGCTTCTTCACTAGTTATTGGGAAACGCTCAAGATTGAGATTCTTTTCCCCGATTTTTTCTAAAATTACTTTCTTACATTGATCACAAATTAGTTGAAGTAGTATAGGCATAAGAAATAATATATAATATCAAATATATTAATTATTAAAAAGAGATATTAATTTAATTAACAAAAAATATTATAAATGGATTTTAAGATTTGTGGCTATTGTGGAAAAAAATTCTACGATATAGGATGGCCCCATATAGAAGGAGATTCTAATAGAGGTGTTCTAAAAATAGAACATTTTTGCTGTGAAGAACATAAAGATTCATTTCTTAAATCAAAAGAATAAATATTAATAATATTATTTCAATAATAAAATTTGTTAGATAACTCTTCTAATTAATGACCGAATTTTACCTACTATATTATTTTTAATTTTATCTTCTCCGGTTTTTACATAACACTCTTTGCAAAGAGCTTTAAGGTTGGCAGGACTATTATCTTTTAATGATCCGTTAATATGGGCAAAAAATGGAGTCTCTTGGGTGTTAAATTTAATGGAGCAAACTTGACAGCGATACCTAGCTCTTTCTAGTACTGTTTGTCGGATTCCCAGATTAATTTTAGGAAATTTTTTTTTATTATTGCTACTTTTTCCAGAGTTAGCATTAAACATTGAATATCCTATTATCCATTCCTTAAAATTAACTTTTTCGATCAATTCATTCAAGACAATTATTAGTTATCAGAAACAAGTATTTCTCCCCGCATTGTAGATGGATGCAACGAACAATAATATTCAAAAGTTCCTAAGTCCCTTGAAGCAATTCCTGTGGTAAAATCTTGACCAGAGTAAAGATATCCTGTATTAACGTTTAAACCATCTATAATAAAATCATGTCTTACAAAATCTTTATTTACAATAGTAATTTTTTCTGGTATATTTCTATTAATATGAAGTGAAGGATTTGTATTGTTGAAAAAATTATTTTCTGCAATCAATAAAATCCCTTCTGAATCCAAATCATTCTCTTTTTCTGGATTGAGGAGATTACCAATTCCCCATAATGAACCTACAATAATAAAAGAAATTACAACTATTGCGATTAAATTATTTAACATGAATCTTCTCTTTTACTTTCCAAAATTTACGTTTTTGATTCCATAAAAAACAGTGAATTGATATATTAACGAGTTTTATGTTCCGTATTTTAATCCTTTTGTAGTAATTGAGCGAAGACATTCAATAACAGATAATATCGCCAAGTAACTTGTTTTAGGATTAGTCGAACTAGGAATATTTTTGACTCTTACTATTAATTCGCCAAATTTACCTATCACTTTAATCTCATGTTTATTAATACGAATAGACGGATCTGCAATTACATTAACCTTGGTTTTTTCAACACCTATTCCAGCCAGACCTAACAAGGCAGCTACGTTTACATTAGTTGGAAAATTTTTAACTGCCTCAATAGCTGATCCTTCAAAAATTAATGTTCTTTTTTTGATGGAATCTACTGTCAAATTATTCTGCTTGAAAAATGGAGAATCTTTAAGTGATTTTGGATTCTTAGTTGTTGTAAGAGTTACATAACTTATTGAATTTTTTACACTCTTGAGAGCATCTATTCCAGCAATAGCCCCCGAAGGAACATAAATGTTTATATTATTATTTTCTACATTTCTTATCACTTCAGAAAAGAAGTCGGAATCAGCAAAAGCTCCTACACTCATAACAAGTACATCTTTCTTAAATAAAATGAGTTGATTAAGATAACTTGTTACAGCATTTTGTGAAGCAGCCTCTACTACCAACTCTATATCCTTAAATGATTCAGAGTCGACGAAGTCAGCAAAATTATTAAAGATTAGAGGACTGCTATGTGATAATTTTGATTTAAGGGTTAGTGCATTCTCAGATTGGATATCAAGAAGAGAAAGTAAAGTTACATTTTTGGTCATATTACGATCTACATGTTGGGCAAGCTCACTTCCTATAGCACCACATCCTATTATTGATATCTTTTTTTTCATAAAAAGTAATTAAAGATTTTATTGTATGAGTTAAAATAGTTTCCTAAAGTTAATTTTAATATAGTTATCTTTAAAAAATAATAAATCAATTAAATTGCTCTATGTTTAAAATAATTTAGTTGTAGGATAATAGTCAAGAGTAACTTATTTTTTTGAAAGAGAATCCAAATAGAAAACTATCATCCTATTGCTAACATTCGCTCTATTGCATATTTGGCTTTATCAGCGATTGATTTGGGTACTCTAACTTGATATACATTATTTACTAAGGAATTGTATACTTTATCGATGGTAATTTTTTTCATATATTGACATACTGCATCTTTTCTAATAGGAATAAAATTTTTGGTAGGGTTTTCTTTTTGCATCCTATATAATATTCCTGTTTCTGTGGCTACAATGAAATCAGTTTTAGATGAATTTTTGGCTCGTGCCATCATACCTTCGGTAGATAAAATATGACCTTCGTTTAACAGATCTCCTTTTGACATATGGTACATCGTTGAAGATGTACAACTGCATTCTGGATGGACCAGAAATTCGGCATTTGTGTAATTCTTCATCATTGTATTAATGTCTTCAGCACGTATTCCAGCATGTACATGACATTCGCCAGGCCATATGAACATGTTCTTTCTTTTAGTAATTTCAGATACATATGAACCTAAGAACATATCTGGAAGAAAGAGAATCTCATTATCTGGAGATATACTATTTACTACTTTTACAGCATTAGACGAGGTACAACAATAGTCTGATAACGCTTTGACCTCCGCAGTAGTGTTCACATAACTAACAACAATCGCATCTGGATGATCTTTTTTCCACTTTATTAATTCTGAACAATTTATAGAGGAAGCAAGAGAACACCCTGCATTTAGATCCGGTATAAATACATCTTTATCTGGACAAATAATAGATGCAGTTTCCGCCATGAAATGAACACCACAAAAGATAATATTTTTAGCATTAGTGTTTTCTGCTTTTCTGGAGAGGGCCAATGAATCGCCGATAAAGTCGGCTACATCTTGCACCTCGGGTAATTGATAATTATGTGCAAGTATAATTGCATCTCGTTCTTTTTTTAAAGAAAAAATTTCTTCAATGTATTGATTCAGTGTTAAACTCATTTGCTATTTACATAAATATGAGCAAAACCTGATTTAAATTAGTACTATTTAGGACACCTTTGCCTTAAATGTATATATCCTAGGCATAGATTGCCTCTTTAAAGATTGCAATATATTTATTAGGAACATATTTAAAATACAGATATGCCGACTCACGGATCGCTTACAAAGGCAGGAAAAGTAAAGGGTCAAACTCCTAAGGTACCTGGAAAACCTAGAGTTAGTCCTATTTCAAAAGTACGTAATAAGGAGAATTTCATTAAAAGATTTGAAAAAAGAGTACCGCCAGGTCAGAAAAAACCTGAACGTGGAAGAAGAAGATAAATTTTATCTTTTTTATTTTTGTTGCTAGTCTATTATCTTTAAACTGAAATCCAATGATGGAGCTGAATGTGTCAAATAACCTATTGAGATAATATCAGGTTTTAATTTGGCATAATTAACAATATTTTTCAAATTTATTCCCCCTGATATTTCAATTTTAACTAAATTTCTCAGCCCTTTATCCTTAATCTTTATAAGTGTTTTTTTTGCCTCTACTATAGAGAAATTATCTAACATTATAATATTTGCTCCAGCTTCAATTGCATCAATTGCTTCCACTTCATTTTTGACTTCACATTCTATTTTTATAGAAGATCCTATTTTTCCTCTTATTAATGGTATTATCTTCCTTATGGATTTGTCTACAACAATATGATTATCTTTTATCATAACCATATCATCAAGTCTTAATCTATGACTAATCCCACCTCCTATTACAACTGCTTTTTTATCAAAGAGTCTTAATCCAGGAGCGGTTTTTCTTGTTGATGCAATTGAAATTGATGGATCTATTTGATGAACTATATCAACAAATTTTCGTGTGATTGTTGCAATACCGCTCATTCTCATTAGTAAATTTAACGCAAGTCTTTCTGCTTTTAAGAGGTCTCTGGCTGTTCCATGAATTTCCATAATAGTTGTCTTTGGCGAGATTTTCATTCCATCTAACATATGTGGGATTGAAGTGCAGTTGCAAATATCAAATAATATTTGTACTTCCTCTAAACCACCTACAATACCTATAAAATTTGATTTAAAGATAATTTTCCCAGATACTGAGTGATTAGCATTTTTCAGGTTTTCGGTAGTAATATCTCCTACCCCAAGATCTTCCTGTAAAAAATGTATTAATGATTTTCTAAGGTTAAATTGATCGGATAATTTCTTCATTAAGAGACTTTGAGCGCATATTTATGAGGTATAGTTATTTCTAGAGTTTTAGCAATAAGAGATGTTTTGGAATCAAAAACAATTACTATTCCTGACCAGTCACTAGAAAGATCTGTAGAATTACAAATCGGACAAACCTTTCCCACTGTAATAGCTTTACATTTTTTACAAGCTAATTCTCGAGGCATTTTATTTGGTTACTCCTTTCTTTTCTTTTGGAGCTTGAGGTGTTTTAGCTTTTTCTATTTCTTCTTTAATCCAATCAAATGAACCTAAAAATGGCTGCCTACATGTAATTCCTATCTTACCCATCGATGATCCTTTACCTAGGCTTACCGCTGTTATTCTTGCACGCATTTTCGAACCAATTCGCAAAGAACGAGAAGATTGATTGGCAATTATCAAACCTTGTTTGATATCACTTTTTAGATAATCATCAGTTATTTGTGAAAGATGTAAAAGAGCATCAGTTGGTCCTATTCTTACAAAGGCACCAAAATCTGTTATTTCTATTATTTCTCCCTCAACTATTTCTTGAATTTTAGGAAAAAAAGTCAGTGCTTTGAATGTTACCTTGTGATAAGTGGCACCGTCTCCTGTAACTAATTTACCGACGGAGTCAGCATTAGCATCAATAATCATTATTACATAACCCAACTCTGCACTGATCATACTTTCGTATTTTTCTTTTAAAATTCCAATAGCAGTATTTCGTAATGAATTTTTAAGTCGGCTTGGTGGAATTCTAACAATATCAGTCATAGAAACTATATAAAACATGTTGGACGAGATAGGATATAATATATCAATTTATGAACCTTTTGTTTGTATTTTAGAAAAGAACAAAATTATAGATTGAATTTTAGTGACTACAATATCAAATTGTGGAAAATGAATATTTAAATATTGCGAAAGAGCTTTGTGTTTATAATGGTTACAGTTGATCAGGTTCTTACTTCGTTAAAAAAAGTAATCGATCCTGAATTACATAAAGACATTGTCTCTATGGGTATGATAAAAGAAATGAATATTAATAATGATAAGATATCATTCACGTTAGAACTTACTACTCCTGCATGTCCTTTTAATAGTGAAATCGAACAAGATGTAAGAAATGCGATTTCAAATTTAGGTGTTAAAGATTTAGATCTAAAGGTTACGGCACGGGTGATGGAAGGAAGAGCTATATCTTTAGATGAACTACTACCTGGAGTAAAAAATATCATTGCTGTTGCTAGTGGCAAAGGAGGTGTAGGCAAAACAACAGTTTCTGTCAATCTGGCAATCGCTCTTGCAAAAACCGGCGCAAAAGTAGGTCTACTAGATGCTGATATTTATGGTCCAAGTGTCCCATTAATGCTTGGATTAAGAGACTCTCCTCAGGTAATGGATGGTAAAATTCAACCTCCAGTTTCTGAAGGGGTAAAAATTATTTCAATGGGTTTTTTTTATGAACAATCCCAACAAGCGGGAATTTATCGTGGGCCCATCATTTCTGGAATTATTAAACAATTTCTCACTGATGTAAATTGGGGCGAAATTGATTATCTTATTATCGATTTGCCGCCAGGAACTGGAGATGCACCATTAACAATTGCTCAGACAATTCCAATTACTGGGATATTGGTTGTCACAACACCACAAGAGGTTGCAATGAATGTGGCAGTTAAAGCAATAGGGATGTTTAACAAGTTAAATGTTCCTATAATAGGGGTCATAGAAAACATGAGCTATCTAGAATGTCCACATTGCAATTCCAAAATACATATTTTTGGAAATGGTGCAGGCCAAAAAATAAGTGACCAGTTCAAGATTCCATATATTGGAGACATCCCTTTACATCCACAGATCATGCAGGGAAGTGATACAGGCAAATCTGTTATTATATCCGATCCTGAATCCAGCCAAACAAAATCATTCTTAAAAATTTCAAAATTAGTTGCTGGAAGAGTAAGTGTTTTAGCTGCAGAAATGCAAGACCAAGAAAAATATGAGGAAAAACAAGACAATTCCGAAAACCCTAACTTAAAGCAAGCAAAAAATGCCTCTTAAAGACGAGCATGTAAATATTCTAAAAAAACCTTTTGGTGAATTAATAAAAGAAGAAGAAACATCTAAACAAAAAATTAATTCTCTGATTAAGGATTCTAAATCTTTGATAACAGTAGGCGATGCTACAACAGAAAAAATTATTTCATTTGGTCTCACCCCACATTTATCTATTATAGATTGTGTTGAAAGACGTATTAGAAGAACAGAATCGAAAATTTTCGAACTCAAAAACTTCTTTTTAAAAAATGGGCACTTCAAGCAATACCAATGTAAAAATCCAAAGGGGACAATAGCAAAAGAGGCATATATTACTATAAAAAAAATATTGCTGAAAGGAGAACACGCTATTATTTTTATTGATGGTGAGGAAGATATGCTAGCCTTAGCAGTTTTTGCTCTTGCTCCTCTAGATTCTATAGTTTTTTATGGTCAACCCTTAGAGGGATTAGTTAGCGTAAAAATAAATCCTAAAATAAAAAATAAATCAAGAAATTTGCTAGATAGTATAGGGGTAGAGTAAATTCCCCTGGGGATGATGAAGTGGTGGCTGTATGAAGAAATATCTAATGATTTGCGAGACCATTTTCTGACCCTCATATTAATTAAGAATAAGAAAAATTGCTACTCTTCAGGCGTCACACCCACATCCATCATTTTCTTGTTTACAGGTTTTAATATCATAAAAGTTAATACATCCCTTACATACACTTTGACCCAAAGGAATAGGAGAATCACAAAATGAACAAGCATTCCTAATGGGTTGCATTATTAGAATGTTCATGAATTTCTATATAGTTTTTACTATAAGATTAACATTAGAAAATGAATATCAAAAATATTCCTTAATTATGACATGAACATTCACATTTAGTTAGTTTTATGTCAAAGGAGCAGTCAATATTTGGACCACAAACATCACTAATAGGAAGGTCCACTGGACAATCCAAATGCCGGTCACGTTTACAGAAAAAAGAAATCTTCACATTTTTAAATAACGAAAGGGGAAATTAATTTTTAACTATAGATATAAGAATTAGTAGTTAGAGTTCTATATTGAATAATTGCGGAGCATAAATTGAACCGTCTCTTACTCTTTTTACTTTCGAAACCGAAAGATAATGTGGCCAGAGAGTAACCATGATAGCACCTGTTGGAACACCTTCTGGTACGTCAATTAAAACTATATCATCAGCCAAAACTCCGTACTCATTAACTAATTTGGACTTCGCTTGTTCAATTAGATCAATCGGCATTCCACTACTATATAAATAAACCTGACCGGAGTATTCGATTTTTGTATTCATATATTTAATTCTTATATAAAATTATTAATAAATAGTTGTTGCGTGAAGATTACGTATTCATATTGTAAATTAATGCATAGTAAAAATTCTTGTATTGAGCGACATATTCATAGTTCATCAATATGATATTTTGACATACAACCTTTACATTCATATATTTCATCACCCACAGGACCAGAGACATTGAATCTCACTATGGTAGTACATTTTGGACATCGACCTTCAACACTTTTAGTCTTTCTTTGTGGTTTAATTGTGCGTCTTTTTCTACTTCCCATCTTATTTTATTGTAATTGACGTACTGATTTATAAACGTCTTTAAAAGATTTTGGACTCCTTTCCGTATTATATCTAATCGAATTTTTAATGGAATACATCTGGAATAGCTTATAAATTAGTTTAGATTAAATAAGATCAAAATGTGATCTTAATAATTGATACTCCCAAAAAAATGCTCTTTTTCTACGGATGCTGTACAATGTGATATTCCACCATCATATGTATTATCAGTTATAGAAAATGAAGAAATTCTAATTGGAGTGTCATGCCTCGACCATCTAGAACCTATAAAATCTAAGGTTAGAAAATTACAGAAAACTAAATCTATTCCCTATGGCAGATTAAAAATAGACAATATTAAAATGGTTTCTACTAATTGTATAAAGGGATCTACAGAGGATTATGAAGATGTTTATTCTCAACGTTTAAGCAAAAAATAACAAATATACTGAAATACCTTTGCTAAGAAAGATTTTGAACTAGTAATTTGTTCACAAGAAATAATGGTTTTTTCTTTGAAAGGATATTATGCAAATTAATAGCTGCCACTTCTGACATTCTATTTCGTGTTTCTACTGTTGCACTGCCAAGATGAGGTAAAAGGATGACATTTTTAAATTTTAATAATTCATTTTGAATTGGTAATGGTTCTTTTTCAAAAACATCTAATCCTGCTCCAGCAATCCATTTATTTTTTATCGCTTCTATTAACGAGCTTTCATTTATGATATTTCCTCTGGAAGTATTAATTAGAAATGATGTCTTTTTCATTTTCTTTAATTCTCTTCTATCAATTAAATGAAAATTATCATTGTTAAAGCTTGTATGAATTGATAAGAAATCACTATTTTCTAATAATTGATCAAAAGTTACAAAGGTCACATTCAATTTATTTTCTACTGATTTAGATAATTGATGTCTATTATTATATATAATATTCATGTTGAATCCATTGGCTCGTTTAGCAACAGCAGTTCCGATATTTCCCAATCCCAGAATTCCCAAAGTTGAGCCATGTATATTATTTCCAAGAAATAAATTAGGCGTCCAGCCTTTTTTCCATTTTCCATCAATTATGTATAGGTGACCTTCTACAATTTTTCTAGATAATGCAATAAGCAATCCGAAAGTTAGATCAGCAGTAGCTTCCGATAATATATTACCTGTAGTAGTAACATATATTCTTCTTTTCGTAGCTTCACATATATCGATATGTTCATATCCTGTACTTAATGTACTAATTACCTTTAAATTGGAACCAGCAGCATCCATTATATCAGAGTCAATTTTTTCAGATAAAGTGCAAAGAATTCCATAAACATTCTTAACTTTTTGAAGCATAAGATTTTTGCTAGGAGAATCGGTTTTATTATTCAAAACAACATCATAATATTTTTTTAGTAATTCTAGTGCTATAGAATTGATATTCCTAGTTATAAATATTTTTTTTCTTACCATATATATGATATAAAAATTGACTTTATTTAGTGTGTTATAAAGAATTTGTATGATATTCAGTGTAAAAGAAATAATTATTCAAGATGAGATATTATATTATCTTTGAAAAGAGTACTGTAAATCTTTAATTACAAGGTGGTAGGGCTCCAGCTTATTTGGTAAAGAGGATGATAAAACTTTCGTCAGTATTTAATACAATAATTAATTAACAAAATGGTTCTAAAGAATTTTTTAAACGAATGTCTGATTCTCTTTGGTTCCAAGCATTTGAATGCGTTTAGGCTTTGATTGGCATTCATCTGGTTTAACGACAATAGTTAGTGGGGTATTGAAATAATCATTAGATTCTGAGCACCAGGAATAACTAGTTCAGGTGGCAAAGGAAAAGTTTCTACAAAGCCAAAATAAGAAATTGCTAAGCTTGCTGAAGAAAATTATAATTAATCTACAGATAAAATAATAATTTATTATATGCCGGTAAAGATGTTAGCAAAAATATGTCATTCTGCTATTCAGATTAATTCACTTTGTATCACCATATGATATTTTTTGATGGTAATGGTAATGGACAATCATATAACAAGGATTAAATGAAAATTTAGGATAGCTAGAAGAAATCATAGGATATCTGATAGCCTGATTAACTATATTACTGAACCTCATAAAGGTATTAAAGGAAATGAAAGAATTCCATTATGTTTAGGTATGACTTCAAGAGAACCAGAGGAAAATCGCGAAACTGCCTAGATTTGGTAAAGGCAGGATCGAATTCAATAAAATCTTCTACTTTTAAAATTATGCAAACAAATACCCTTGAAAAGTTAGACAAGTAAATTTATAATAATAGATCATATTCTCGTAGTATAATTTTTTGAGCAGAAACATTCAAATTTTGGGAAATGGGAAATGCCTAGCAATATCAATTGGAAGATATTGGATCAAGTATATGATCTTACAATTACAAATATGTGCAACTAATTTCATAAAGAGTAGTAGGTTCGACCAACCATGATAATTATAAAGATAAATCAACCTAATTTTTACTTATTTTTAGTATAATGTCAGATTTTATTACCAATAGAGAACTTAGGTTTTAAGGAGCATATAGAATTTCTATAAGAAATGTTATCTTTATTACATAGAAAAGACAACGAATAAGACTATAACAATACTAATTGTTACTACCTTATTTGTTACTATATTGAGCGCTATTATCGAAAATTTATATACTCACTTTAGATTACGTATTATTCAAGAGGGATTTATCAATGAAACAATGTCATTGGAAAAAGCTATCTTAATGGGCTATCCTACATTAACTGCTTCTTAAAATCTTAACAAATAATTTTTTCTTTTAGTATTTTACATCTTCACTTGGTTATAGAAAAAATCTTATATACCTTTCAAAATAAATAACTTTTGACGTATTAGGTTACATAGACCTATTAATGATTTTTATAATAAGTTCAACAATTCATCATTAATAAGATAAATTCTCTTTCTAGATTATTCTTATTATTTAATTTTAGTTATTATAAATTAGATAGCTCATTAGAAAATATATTCAAACAAAATAGAATTTTTTAAAAAAATAAGCAAATGTTGTCTACCTTAGTAGTAATAATGGTTGAGGCTTAACATCTTTTACTCCTTTTAAATATACGTTCTAGAAAAATTGTATATTTCCAAGATAAAACGTAACATATT
>DASUCH010000030.1:0-2737 GCA_035762785.1 Nitrososphaeraceae archaeon
AAGATATAGCAAGATTATCGATTCTTAATTATTATATGACCTTTTATCCTTCGTAAACAAATATCTAATGACTGGCATCGAGTTATAGTTTTGTTAAGATGAAAATCTGTATCTATGCCAATTTATTTAGTCCATTACAAAATGCTATTAGTTATTTAATACTCTAATTTTTTTCCGCATAATATTGAATAAAATGATAAGGGGATTGAAAGAAACAATAATCATTGTCTAATCTGTTCTACAGTATTACTCTACTATTATTCGTAGTTCAAATTATATTTTTTATTGTTATTCTCGATTATAATTACAATTAATGGAAATTATAATTAATGGAATTACTAACATAACAGCACCTAACACCATATAATAATTCCTATTCTTGTCTGTTTCAATAAATTCTTTATCTCACATATTCTATATAAAAAAATATCATATTTGTTATAAAAGAAAAAGAATGGCATTGACATTTCCATATCATTCCACCGAACCCAAGTCAATTTGACCCTTTTAAAGGTGTTAAATGAGGTAAACCAAGAAGCACTTATAAAGTATTTAACAAATAAGGAGAAAAATTAGAAATATCTTTTTTTTCTTAACAATTTGTCATTTTACTTCTGTATAAAAATAATGGTATAATCATTATATAATTTGAAGCAAAGAGGGTATTTAATGCAAGGAAGATGTGAAGTTTGTGGAGCCGACGATGTAGAAGTAAAACAAACTAAAACAGAAGATGGCCAAACTAAAAACGCTTGTGACCAATGTGCATAATATGATATAGTGCGATAAAATTTTAGATAATTTACCCTTTTTCTTTTTTTAGTCCTCTATTTGATGTCTCTCTCTCTTACTCCTACTTTAGTGTTCTACTTCTTATATTATACACATACATACACTGGATATAATGGGACGAACAATAACATCATTTAGAATTGCTGCCGTTTTAGAGGAAGAAAAAATGGAAAGAATTTAGAGAATATTTAAGAAATACCTAATTTTTTTTAAAAGCATTTTGTAATATTAAAGATGAGTATTTTCTTTACTATGGTAAATTAACATTTTAATATATTAATTTTCGATAAACGCATTTTGGCATCAAGAATAATATATTTTATTATTTTATATTATCATTCATCAATATATTAAATTAGTTAATTCTTTTACTTCTAGTTATATCTGATAAATTAGGATTTATTTGTGGAGCTTTTTCATGATATAATTTGGCATCATCAATTTTACCAGGATTAAAGAGAATAAATACCATAGTATTTGACAAATATTCTCTATTAACAAAATTACATAGCATACTTTGTTTATTACACAACAAAAAAATAAATATCTATCAAATTAAATTTTATAGGGATGCTATCCAAAAAAGATCATTTTTCAATTTTTTTTATATTTATACTACTAATTTTATTTTTTAAATATTTATTTGATAATTATGATTATGAACTAAAATCTTCATTTGCTATTCAAGATGCGATATTATCCAACAAGACTATACACTACTTTATCAAACAAGGTGATTATAATTTCCAAACAATTAGAGATTTCCATACTGCAATAAAATGGTATGAAAAAGCACTGGCAATTAATGAAACTAATATAGAGGCACTTTCTAAGAAAGGAGAAGCATTATCAAGGTTATATAACTATTCAGAAGCACTTGAATTAGTTGACAAAGCACTGGATCTTGAACCAAATAGTGTTATTGCTCTTTATGCAAAAGGCTATACATTATATAATCGAGGTAACTTCACAGAAGCCCTAAAATACTATGACAAGGCCCTATCGATAAATCCCCACGTTGCTGAAACTCTAACTAACAAAGGCCAGATATTCTCTGACCAAGGTAACTATTCGGAAGCCCTAAAGTACTATGACAAGGCCCTATCAATAAATCCTAATTATATCTATGCTTTAATTAACAAAGGCCAGATATTCTCTGACCAAGGTAACTATTCGGAAGCCATAAAGTACTATGACAAGGCCCTATCAATAAATCCTAATTATGTTATTGCTCTAAGTTACAAAGGCTATGTACTCTCTGACCAAGGTAACTATTCGGAAGCCATAAAATACTTTGATAAAGCCCTAGCAGTTAATCCTAATTATACCTATGCTCTAGATGCCAAAGGCTTTGTACTATCTACCCAAGGTGACTATTCGGAAGCCATAAAGTACTATGACAAGGCCTTAGCAGTTAATCCTAATTATATGTATGCTCTAAGTGACAAAGCTGATGCACTATCTACCCTAGGTAACTATTCGGAAGCCATAAAGTACTATGACAAGGCCCTATCAATAAATCCTAATTATGTTATTGCTCTAAGTTACAAAGGCCAGATATTCTCTGACCAAGGTAACTATTCGGAAGCCACAAAATACTTTGATAAAGCTCTAGCAATAAATCCAAATGATGTTGATACTCTAAGTTGGAAGGGCCGAATGTTATTTGCTATAGGTAATTATTCAGAGGCTGCAGAGTACTATGACAAGGCCCTATCAATAAATCCAAACGATTTTTATACTTTTAACAAGATAGCATATGAATTAGGACGGTACTCTAATAACTATTCTAAAGCATTAGAATTAGTAGAAAAATCATTAGCAATTAATCCAAACTATATCAATGCTATGGACACAAAAGCATTAATACTGATCCAATTAGGTAAATATCCTGAAGCTATACAATTGTACGATAAGATTTTAGAAAAGGAACCTAACTATATCT
>DASUCH010000031.1:0-15282 GCA_035762785.1 Nitrososphaeraceae archaeon
CTACAAATGGCCGTAACATGATGTAGCCCAGATATCTGGTTTTTGTTATTCATATATGTATATTTTATAACCTTCTTCTTTTTCTTTTTTTCTCAGCATAAATTCTTATCTATAAAATGTATAACACATTTTTACTAATTACCCTCAATCAATCAATAAACTTACCTCTAACATCTAACGACATTACCAATCATTCTACATATTCTAATAAATAGAGCAAAAAATAATAACAACGTGTGAGATTATTATGGGTTCTCTGATCGGATATCACGTATCTAAGTAACTATCTAGTACCATAGATTAGAAACATTGTAGAGTTGTAACAAACTAAGGTTTATATTTTTAATTTAGATAAGTATGGTTCTATATAATTAAATTAGTTTCTGTTATAATATATACCACTATATTTTTTGTTACATTATATTTAAATCCTCGGATTACCTATTAAATATTATATGAAAGTTGAAAACACCACAAGTTCCTGTTTTGAATTATGTTTTGATTCAAAAACAGAAGAATCAAAAATAAACCATTCACCTACTCATCCGAAGAATTACTATACTTTAAGATATTTCTACAATCCAAATAAGACATTTTTTCATCTATTTATGCATACAAGTGTTTATGATAAATTAACGAATGAGAATATAGAGAAACAAGGAATATTGCTGAGAAGTTGGAATCCTATAACCAAACGAGGAGAACGCTATATTTTTAGAAAGGGAGAAGAAGGAGATGGCGATTTGAATTTAAAGAAAGTTTATTTACCAAATACAAAAACAATTTTTAAGTTTGCTAGTAGTGAAGATGTAAAGGAAGAAAGTTACAAGTTAGCAGAAGAGATAATTAAAGAATGTCCTCATAAAGATATTGAATTAAAATTTAGTACTGATTAATTACAATCGTTATAATACAAAGATCCTAATTAGCTATACATAAAAAATTCTGTAGAATATTAGACTCTCTTATTTATATTTTATAATTGAATACGATAAGTTCAATATACAATAATATCTAGTTTTAAGTTCGTTCTACTGAAGATTAGAACATAGCTAAACTATAGGAATTATAGAGTTAACGTTGGTAAATAGTCATTCTATCTCTTTATATCTTTTCTGAATCTTTTACTTCACACAGTTACCTTTAATTCTAATATTCACTAAATATTTTAAGTTCACTTTCAATTTGCGGAAAATTTCGGTGGAGAAATTTTAATACTGAAATTCAAAAAGAAATATTATAGAATAAATTTAATTCAAAATTTAAAGACATCTATTTTGTATAAAAGTTTAACCTAACCGAATGATGTATTTTCCAGTGCAAATCCTTAAAGTTAGTTTCTATTAATGAATTATTTATCTAGTTCTTAAACATATGTATATTATGGTTTTAAAAGATGTTATAAATTCTGATATACTAATAAAATTATACAAAATTTACGATAGTCATAGAGACGCAATACTTTGGTTTTTGGAAGAACTAGATGTTGATAGTTACGAGGAATATATACAAAAGTATGGAGGATCTTCAATACAAAGATCTTATTTTATTGCTGTTTGTGGATTTTTCGAGTTATCAGGTGTTATTATAAACCATAGAATGATAGATCCTGACATTTACTTCGATATGTTCAATCCTACTCCATTTTGGAACAAGGCTGCATCTGCAATAGAAGGAATGAGAAAAAAAAGACCTCACATTTATGAGAATTTTGAAATGTTAAATAATAAGAGATTAGGATGGACAAAAAAGCGAGAATATGATAAGAAGAAAATTTCTCATAAAACTAAGTAGAAAAGATCATATCAAATTTAGTTATTATTTGCATTGTCTTGCATATAAATTTAAATGTATAGTCATAATATGCAGATATATGAATTTGAGAAGGTCACTGATTCATATGGAATATTTTTTCAGGTTTTATCTTTAAAAGTATTCTTTTTTCTCCTGGTGATCTGCCAGGATATTTATCTTTGCCAATATACTTTTTTGCTAATTTGTCTATATGTTCTTCAGCTGTATCTCCACTAATTTGTTCTATTACCTTTCCTCTAATAGTAACCATATTATACGGATTATTTTGATCAACTATTGCTAGAGCGACTCTAGGATCTCGTGAAATATTCTTTTGTTTAATTCTGCCTTTGGCAGTATTAATAAGAATATTACCATTTTTACCATTTTCAATATCTACCCAAGTAGGTGTCACGTGAGGAGATCCATCCTTCATTAACGAAGACAAAAAAACGAAATTTTTATCTTCAAAAAGTTTTCTAATATGTGGATCATTTAGACTATCCTTGTTTTGATCATTCATAGTCATAATTAAATACCCACATTATTTCTAATAACTGTTCTCTAACAGTGTGTCAAAATAGTTCGTTCTCCTGATAGTAACGCCATAAGTAATTCATTAATTATTATTATGTGATCATTAGAAATAGCTTATTCTTATCAATTAATATAATCATTTATTTTAAAGGTAATAACTTATTATACGTTCTAATGAAATAAATGAATTTCTATCATTCTCCTTCAATATAATTATAAAAAAATTTGGTAATTTATTTATCCTAGCGAAAGCTTCTTTTCAATTTCTTTGTATACATTTCTAATTGTAACCTCAGATACTCCTGCTGCATCTGCAATTACTGCTTGTGTAATAGTTCTTTTCCTTACAGTCTCGTCACTTTTGGGAAGTGAGAGATAAATAACTGCTCCAACTATTCCCATAGGTTCCTTTCCTGCACTCAATCCTGCATCTTGAACTTTTTTCATCAGTCTTAATGCATCACGTATATTTTTTTCTTCAAGCTTTGCTTTTTTTCCTACTTTTTCTACGTATCGAAACACGTCTATTTGTGGTATTTGTTTACCAAAATGTAGGACTATTTGACGATAAACTCTGGAGGTCTCTCGATATTTTTCATTGTTAATTGTAGAAATTTCTCTTAATGTCCTTGGTATTTCAAATTCTCTACAAGCAATATATAATGAGGCGCCTAATACTGTATTTATTTTCCTACCTCGAACTAATCCGGCTTCCTGTACTTTTCTATAAATGTAAGCTGTTTTTTCTATTACAGCATTTGGTAGACTCATTTTATCTTTTAATGAATCTAATTGCCTAAAGGCTCTCCCTAAATTTCGAGCAGAAGTGTTAATTTGAGATCTTTTATCGTGATATCTCATTTTATTTAGACGTGTCACCATCATAGAATTGATGACCTTTCCACTTGCATCTCTGTTTGTATTGCCTATTCTTGTCATAAGGCCTTGATCGAAAAGCGTTAAGGAAGAAGGATTACCATTACTTGTATCAATTTTATCATCTTCGACTTTATGCCATATCTTTGTAGTATCTTCCAAATTTTTAACTACAACTATGCCACAGTGATTACAGATTATTTCTCCAGATTCAATATCTGTAATCATTTGGGATTCACTAGGATCACATCTTTCACATTGAATTATGGATTGCATATTTTTTTTGTATTTATTATAATAATAGACAATCAAATATATAAATCTTATACCTCTTTTTATAAGATTTATATAAAGTGAATATTGATGAGTTTTTTTAATTTAGAAATATGATTAATTAGGTTGCAAATCATGCTCCGTAGGTATTCAACCTTTGAGTTTAATGTAAGTCAAAATACTAGCTGAGATATACAATGTCTCTAGGATTTTCGCCTCAATAATAATTGCAAATTCAAATTTAATTCGTTGTTTATATCAATTATTTTAGTATCTTTTAAATCAGCATCATTATAAGATAAAATGAAATAGAGGTTTTCATCATCGATAGTAATAGTTAACGCAATTATAAGTTTTCATTAATAATATCTGTAAGTGTTCTAGTCAGAGTTTCTTGGTTCCATGAATCATTGTAACGCATACCATTGATATAGAAAGTTGGAGTACCATTTACACTACTTCTTATCCCACTAAGAAAATCTTCACGTACCAGTCCTGCAAAATTATGGTTATAGAAATCATTTTGAAATCTAGACATATTCAGTTCCAATATCTTGGCATATTCTACTAAATTCTCATCTTCTATGGCATGTTGATTTTCATATAATACATGATGCATCTCCCAAAACCTATCCTGAGCACCTGCACATTCGGCCGCCTCAGCAGCATGTTGAGCATGGGGATGGATTTGAGTTAGTGGAAAATTGCGGAATGCAAAACGCATATTATTTCCCAGTTGTTGAACTACATTGGCTACTATTCGATTAGCTTGTCTACAATAGGGACATTCATAATCTCCATATTCAAGTAAAGTTATGGGTGCTTTTTGAGGTCCGAGTACATGGTCTCGACTACTGTTGACAGGTAAAGTCAGTTCTAGTTCCATCATTATGTACATGTACCTCCTTTTTGTTCTGTAGATTGAGGAAGAGATTCTAAAGCCTTTAATATTCCATCAGCGCCTGGATTTACTCCTATTGGTGAAACATAGCTATATCTAATTATACCATCTTTGTCAACTAAGAATAAAGCTCTTTCTGTGACCCCATCATTCTTGCGATAAACACCATATTTTTGTGCTACATTTCCTTTAGGTTCAAAATCTGAAAGCAACGGAAAGTGTAAATTTTTGTGCTTTGAAAAAGCAAGATGACACCAAACACCATCAACTGAGATTCCAATAACCTCGGCATTGAGGCGTTGGAATTCAGGTAAAATTTCATTATATAAAGATACTTCATCTCCACATACAGGTGAAAAGTCGGCTGGATAAAATAAAAGAATTACTGGATTTCCCCTAAATTGATCCAAAGATACAGACTTATCTGGAGCAGTACGTAAAGTAAAGTTTGGTGCAGTAGTACCAGGCTGAAGTGCATTAGATGTTTGTTTTTGTTGTTCTGCTTGGGTAGACATATTATTAGTTAGTATTCATCACATATATGCATTTAAGAAATTAGTAATAATATTGACCTGTGAAATCCATCATAATAATCATAGAGATATTATAAAAATAACTTATTATGAAATTCAAATTCATTCACCATTGTATTTGTTGCTTCATTCACATACTTTTTTAAACTTTTATGATTTTGACTACTCTCTTATACCCAACACAAAACACATAAGATACAACTCTGTTGCAAAAAAATATATAAGTTACTATGATATGTTGTGGTCTATCTGCCAACTCAGTAAATATATACCATTAAATATATACCATTTAAATATTATAGAACTGGTATTATTCACACAAGTGTAATCTGTATTCCTACCTATGGTTTTAGAACAATCTTCATTATATCTTTTTTCTTATCAAAGCCACCATATCCTTTAGGTGCATCATCAAGTTTCATTTTATGGCTTATAACTTTGGTTGGATCTATTCGTCCTGTTTCAATTAGGTGAAGCAAACGTTCATTATATTTTTTGACAGGACATTGTCCCATGGTAATCTGAATGTTACGATTAAACAACATTCCTAGTGGAAATTGATCATAACCTGATCCATATACTCCTGGTATTGATATAGTAGAATATTTTTTTGCAACTTGTGCCATCCAAGTAATTACTTGCAAGGGATTAACTGGATTATATTCAGAGTTAGTTATCTTCGTATGATCGTGATTGGTACTTTTGTTACTGTTTTTATTATTACTGTCTTTTAGTCTGTTACTATTAAAGAGTCCACCATTATCATCACTAACATTCCCAGCCATATGTCCTACAGCCTCAAATCCCACAGCATCTATACAAATGGCCCCTTTTCCATTAGTTTCTTTTTTTATTACATCAACTGGATCTTCATCATCAAAATTAATAATCTCAGCGCCTAAATCTTTCGTCTTGTTTAAACGCATAGGCCAATGATCAACTGAGAAGACTCGTGCAGCTCCTCTTAAAAAGGAACTCATAACTGCAAAGTACCCAACAGGACCTGCTCCAAATACCACGACATCATCTCCTGGCTGCACATTCGCGATGTCAGCTGCAAAGTATCCAGTGGGAAGTATATCGCTAAGAAATAATACTTGTTCATCACTTTTAATACCTTCAGGAACCTTTAGTGATGCTCCCGCATTAGCAAATGGTACACGTACATATTCAGCTTGTCCACCATCATATCCTCCTAATAGTTGGGTATAACCATAAGCCGCTCCTATTTCTTTTGTTTTGGGATTGGCTCTATCACACTGAGACCACATGTTATTTTTACAAAACCAACAATGACCACAACTAACATTAAAAGGAACTACTACCTTGTCGCCCACCTGTACTTCATGTACTTCTGGACCTACTTCTTCTATGATTCCCATGAATTCGTGACCTAAGGTTTGTCCTGGTTGCATTCCTGGTACGGTCCCATGATAAAGATGAAGGTCAGAACCACAGATAGCAGTTGATGTAATACGCAGTATTGCATCTTCTGGATGTTGTATGATAGGTTGAGGTTTATCGTCTATTTGGACATCCCATGGTCCATGATATACTAATGCTCTCATTCTAATGACCTTTTATTTTTTTTATAAGGAGAAAGGAGGAGCAGTAGCAGCAACAGCTGATTGTATCTTTGGCCATAACTGAGCAAGCATGCCAGGAGAATTAGTCTTTATCCAATCAGCTTGAGCCTGTTCATCTTTCATAATTTTGGATAATGGTTCTATTGCATCGAGAAAAATTCCACCAGCAATTTGGCATTTTTGTATCATCATAAGATAACAACATACTTCAGCATTCTCTATAATCATATCTTCCTCAGATCTTTTTAATTCATATTCCTGTTTAGTCAAGGTTTTATCCATCATTGCCTTCATATCCTGAGGGTAAGATGGCAATGGTAATCCTAATTTTTCCGAGGTAGGGTTACCATCGATGTTAGAAATTAATTGTTGCAATAATTGTTGATGTTGTTTACTTTCTTCCAAATGATGTTCTAAACGTTGTTTTGCTTCGGGCAAACTACTTTCTTTAATTCGTGTCTGCAATCTTTCTACTCCTGCGTTTTCCATAGCAAGAGCAGCATTTAGTTCCAAAATGAATTTTTGATTCATTATATCAATAGTAGATTTTGACATGAATTAACCTGATAAATATTATATATAATAGTTGTAGATAAATTAACTTTAATTCTTATTCGTTCCTATCCTAAGATAATATATTTTATTACGATCATAAAATTTGAATTTATTAAATCTTTAATCGATTGATGAACATCATTAGTATTATTTAAATAGAACATATCAAGTTGCTAAATTTTATGACCAAAGATGATCTAATTACATACTAATGATTTGTATATACCCTAGGATATATATATGCAATTACAATAATATCTATAATTCTAGATTATTTTTATAGAATTTTTAGAAACTTATTAGTTGATTTCTTTTGAGTGGCTATTTTTTGTTAGAATTGATTGGTTAATTATGTCTGCACCTATTGAAAAATGATGTAGTTATGTAAATTTCTTATTAATAGTTATTTTATTTCCACATCTCCTTTTTGTAAATGTACAGTTAATTTATGTAGTTCCATATCTCCTAAACTATATCCAAAGTTAATTCCACACTCTTCACATTTGTATTTATAATTTATCTCCTCATTTACTTTTTCTTTCTTTATTATGTTTGTACCCATTGCTTCTTGTACCTCATTTACAAAAGTTAATTGATAAATCTTCCATATCCATATATCTAATATTTTTTCGAAAACTATTTAATAGTTTAACTCTCTGATCGGGCTTTATAGTGAATCTTTTAGCTCAAGAGAAAAAGATCTTTGTGGAACGTTTGAATAAATTTATTAAGTATACACAAACAGAAGTAGACAAAGGTGTCAATCCTGGGGGCTATTACAAGGCAGTATGGTCAAGGGATGCAGCTTTTATCCTGAAAGATCAATTTCTATCAGGTCATTTTAAAGTAGCACTTCAACAAATTGTTTTAATTTGGTCTAATCAAATAATTGCAACAGAACGCTCTCTATATCTCCCGTATTGTAATTTGAAAATAAAACCGTTATTGTATGGAAGAGGTTCTCCCGAGATGGATTTTAATCCAATTATTGCAGATGATAATACTAAAAAGAAATTTGATGGTGCTCTTCCTACTACAATTTATTATGAGAGAGGTTTTTGCGAAGTTTATGGACAAAATCCAGATATTGACTCTATAGCATTAATGATATCTACTACATCATGGATTTTATCTAATCTGCTTGATTTGAAAGATAATTCTAAAACTGAGCCTGTAATTACATTATCACTGAATGAAAGAGTCGATAATAGAGAGAATGAAATTCCTTTCTCAAAGTTTTCGTTGCATGATATCATTAACTTTTTGATTCCATGTATGCTAAAGGCAATACTATATCTACAAAATAGGGATATAGATAATGATGGATTATTAGAACAGAAACATAATGAGGATTGGATGGATACAATTTTACGTATCGGAAAAGTAGTTTATAGTCAAGCCTGTTGGATTCTTGCATTAAAAAATTTTTCGATATTATTGAGAAAGATAGGAAACAAAAAAGAATCAAAAAGACTAAAGGATATGGCCAACAGAGCAATATTGGCAGTAGAAGACAAGATGTGGTCTGCAAACGATGGATGTTATATTGATGTTCTTGACGCTGATTTGCATTTGGATAAGAAGATGCATAATAGACTTGTCACACAAGATATTTCCCTCTATCTTGTTGCATTAACAGAGGATAGCATAAATACACACAGTACACATGTAGATAGCATTAATAGGAGAGATTATTCCAAATCTGAAAGTTATACTAATAATATTAATTTAGATACATGTAAACGTGCATTAAGTACTCTGGAAGCATTAAAGAAAAGAGTTTGGAAAAATAATTTACCTTTGGTAACTGAAACAGAAATTACAAAGACAGGTCCATGGCTTCTTAAAACAAATGAATATCATAATCATACTTTTTGGCCTTGGATAACAGGAATAGAAATACTTGCACGAACTAGGTTTGGCCAGATGGATGATTGCAGTTTTTTGCTGTCAAAATTTGTTTCAGACAATATTGTACATTCAAATATGTTATATGAATGGATAAACCCTTTGACTTTTCAAGGGAGTGGTGCCTACCCATTTAGGACAGGTATATCCTCTCTACGGATAGCTGCAATTGAGTCTCTTAAAGAGAACATCAAAGACAATTATCAGCAGATAATCGAAAATCATTTAGGTTACAAAAATACAAGTAGATAAAAAATTATTATAAATAAAAATTATTATATACGAATTCCTTCAAGGGGAATTAAATATGGATTAATGAATTTCCATTGGCTGAGTCATATTTTGTTAGAAGAGATGGTAACAATTTTATTTTATCTTATTTATTAGGGATTCAATATCAATAGAAGAATTATTGTCTATTACATTTTTTATTTTATTAATTTCGTTATCAAACCAATTTTCTACCACTATAGGATCCTCTTTAATCTTTGACTTGATTTCAAGCAATTCTTTGATTCTGTTATTTTTGATTGCTTCTACTTTGGAGAAAGAGATACCAAGTGCAGCCTGAATAAATTTTGAAGTAAAATCCATCCTTCAGACACCTCTCTCTATATTATTCCAAACAAAAATCTCAATAACAGAACCAAAATTATTATTCCTACAACGATGGAAATTATTGTCCAAATCATTAATAAATGTTAGATAACAAATGATTTAAGACTTGTAAAAGACTTTTATTATTTTTTAGGTAATAATAATCATAAAGTAAATTATTCTTACTAAAATTTCCCTACAATGAAATTATAGTATAATATTAGAATTCGAGAGGTGATAGTAGGAACAATCTAGTCCATATGATGTATATTTTCAAAGAGGACGATTGGTATTAGAAATACGATATATTCTATTTAATAACTTGTGATAAATTAATTGTCATGTGAACAATAACGAGAGGGCTTGTCGATCATTTTTCCAGACTAAGACAACAAGTCTTGCAATTGTTTTGTTCGCTTATTAATATTAGTTATTGAAGTAAAAATAATCATATAAAAAATATTTATAAATTTCGTAAATTCTCAATGAATGTCGGTTTTGAAGGTAATAAAAATAATCATTTCTTTTTAATTAATCAAATAATATATATCTCAAATTTTATCAAAACCATTGGCTAATATCTCAAATGTTAAAGGCTAAGGCTATTTCTAAGATCTTGGAGAAACCGCTAATATTTATATTTTTTTACAACCCCAACAACTACTATTTTGCATACCATAGAATGATATGCAATAATCTATATTCATCAAATCATTCTGAAAATAATTTCTAAATTGTTAAGATTTACACTAAAACTTGGTAGTCTTATATGCCAAGGAATATACATGTGAACTAAAGCTAGCTACTTGGTTAAAATTCGATAAAATACTTTAAGTAATAGTGTTCATATTTTTTATCCTACTTTTTTTAAGTCAGAATGTTCTTACCCTCCGTATTGTCATCTAAACAAAAATTATATAATAAAAAATCAAGGAAACCAAGAAAGAATGACAAAGAGTTCTTAAAAAAAGAAAATAATAAAACAGTTGAAGAACTACCATCACAAAGGAAATTACCTGAACCTATAATATACCAAGGCGCGAATCAAAGAAACATACTATTAGAAGATGATGATAATTGTTTTAAACAACATCGAGAACAAACTATGAGAGAAGCAAGAGCAATTACAAACTATTTTCTAAAACTTCATAAGGATATGGTAAATTCTTATACCTTGGAATATACTAACTTATTACAGAATATTTTTAATTCATCTTGGGATGATTTTACTATTCCTGGAAAGGTTACAGATCATCCTTTTGAGATACAAAATATGTATTCTGTTTTAGGTAGTAATAGAGATAACTCGCTGAAATTGATTGACAATATTATGACAAAAAATATCTATACATTTATCAAATCAATAGAAGTTACACAAAGATTTTACAAAGATGTAATTGAGAGTTACTTGAATTGTATAAAAAAGTAAACTAGTACTAGCCTATTTCTCTTGTCTAAATCTATAACTGCTAACAGCAATATAGGAAAATATGATTACGTTAGATGTTATTCTTCTATTGATTGAAATTCAATTCTTGATTAAGGAAATAAATGAATTAACAAATAAGAGGATCTCTTCAGATATAATAAGTTAAAACCACTATATTATCAGTTGTGAGCTTTGAATATCAGCTAATTAATCCTAACGATATGTCTAGATAAAGCCATAGACTCTATTGATAAATTAATTTTAGTTCTTATAGTCTTCTATAATTCTTATATTATTTAATAACTATATATAATTGGGGCTGATGGTATGAAACGGAATATCTACTACGCGTCTATTGCTCCTGACGTGAATTATTGAAGAAACAATTGAAATAATAGCAGCCCCATTCTAAATAATGTTCTAAAATTTATATCCACAAAATTAATGCTCCATGAATATAGTAGAGAATTTCAATGTACCCAAAATAAAAATATTTACTTTGGAAGAATTTATAAATTAGTTAATTAACATACTACTTGCATTATTTTTCATTAGATAATCTTCACAATTTTACTCATCGTATATCATCATCAACGAAGTTAAGTATAATATAGTAAAATAATTATTATTAATACAATGAAATCAATAATTAATTCAATCATCGTTACAATATTATTTGTTGTTCCTCTCCTAGGTTCATTTTCAGTCTATGGACAAGAAACAACCAACAATGTCAGAGATCAAATTCAAATCACAGCAGAACAAATAAAGAATATGGCAAATGAAGTTGCCAATAATTCCACAGGTACAATCAATCAAACAGAAGCTAAAAGTATTCTAATGCAATTAGGAGAAGCGGCACGGAAAACAGCCTTAGCAGGCGCTGACATACTTTCTAATCTTAGTGGAGAAATCAAACAAGGACTAAATTAATTGTATACTAATAAAAGGTGCATCTTTCGATCTTTCTTCCAATCTGATGTCTTAACTATCTCTAACTAATTTAAATTCTTATTTTTCATAGAAATAATCTTTGATTGGGAAAAAGATATTATTCATCACATAGACCTTTCAGATTCACAATATATTGTGGGAAATCGAATCAAAATAATTTAAATTTTATTTTATTATAATCTAGTAGTATAACATATTTATTCCTATTTATATTTTAAAATATAGGAATATGAACACGGATCATAATTATTATATTTTGTAAAAAAAATTCTAAGACTACAGTTTTTTTCAGAAATAATATACTAATAAATAGCAAATGAACAATATCAAAATTATTTGCTATGCTAAATTATTAACTATTTATTTAAATTTCATATCCGAGAAAAATTAATTTCATAAGATTAGTTAATTTTTATATATTATGTTTTTGTAAATCTAACATGGAATCAAAGATGTGTTCCATAGTGATTTCTTCCATTCTTGCATTTGCTGTAATTGCAGGAATACAATCATCATTTCTTGATGCGTTAGCGCAAGAAGATGATAATAGAGACATGGAACTCGGTGGAGATCCCGAGCTAGGTGGAGATACAGGGATGACTGAAAGTGATCTTGGAGGAAATGATACAGGAATAACTATAAGTGATCTTGAAAATGATACAGGAACTACCAATAGTCAAATGGGTCATGAATAACTATTCTAATTTTGTTATATTTGTAGTAATTTATGGTTACAAATAGTAAAAATTAAAAGATTTATTACGAAATTTATTTTAGTAGAATTTATACATAATATCTTAGAGTAGGTTCTTTTCTTTCTAAGCGTTATATTCTTTAAGATAAGAGATTGACATGACATATGAAGATTTTCTTTATCTTTTTTCAATAGATGTATTATAACTTATTTGAAAGTAGTTAGTTTAAAATAATTATTACTGTTTTAATAATTATTAAATGATGATATTATTGGATTATGAATAATTCAGTTTGTAGTTTTGATTGATATATTTAATCATTTATCTTTATCATAATATTAATAAATTTATATAGATTTTTTGTAATTCTTTAAACTTTTAAAAATTGTGGTCTTATCTTCTTTAAATTTATTGGTAATAAGGCTCTTAACTGATTTTTTTATATCGATTGCATTCTCATTAAGAATATTAGTTAATTCTTCAACAGAAGAAGGGGTTTGTTTATCTATGAGTAAATAGATGATTCGCCTTTCCAAGAATTCAAAATTATCTTTTCCGATTTTGTGTATATCTTGTAAAATTAATTGTCTTAATGCCTGAAGATCATTTATTTTACTTTCATAATCAGTTATTTCCTTTTCAATCTCAATTAGAGTATTTTTAAAAAAATCCAACAACAATCCAATTCTGTGAAAATTTTTATTTTTTATACTATGATATTCTGAGAGGTATTTTTCATATTCTTTGTATAATTTTTCAAATTCTTTATATCTCAATTCTTTGATCTTATTATTTCTTATAGAAAACCCATCTTTAGAAAAAGCCATACTCATGCTAAAATTTGTAGCGAGGCGATAGTATTTTCTATTTGGCGCACCCAAGTTACTTTCTTGTGTATATGTTTCTATTAAACCTGAATCTTCTAAAATTTTCATATGGCGAAGAACAGATTGTTGTCCTATCCCAATAATTTTTGATAGCTGATTAAAGTATAATGGTTCTTTCGATAGCAAAATTAAAATTCTTCTTCTAGTAGAACTTCCTAAAATATCTAAAATTAAATTAGAATCTTGAATATCATGAATTTTATTTGTAATAAATCTAGAATTTTCTTTATCTTTCAATTCGATCTTTCTCTTGGACAAACTAAATTAAATTTTAATAAGTTTTAACTATTAAATATATTTTTTTTGATGACACCATATATACCCTCGTGTTACTCACATTATATGATTATGTATATTATAAATTTTTTAGTAAAATTTATAATATAAATTGTAAATGTCAAAGGGAATGACGATATAGTTTGTAGATAACCACATTTTGTGAGTAACAAATAAATAACATATTTGATTTATTTTAAATGGAGATTGCATATGGCAACATCCCAACTATCTCGAAAAAATAAAGAAATAGATAAAAAGGAAACAATGATTAGACGACCCTTCGATGAGCTATTCGATAACTTTAGACAAGATATGGAAGATGTTTTTTTTACCCCGTTTATCACTCCCTTACGGTCCGTTGGAGTACCAAGAGGTATAGATTCAATTGAAACACGCAGCCCATTATGTGATATTATAGATAAAGGTGACAGATTTGTAGTTTCGTTAGAAGTTCCAGGTATACAAAAGGACAAAATAGAAGTAAAAGCAACAAGTGAATACATTACAATTTCGGGAATAGAAGAAGAAAAAAATGAAAGAGAAGATGGTAATTATGTATTAAATGAAAGAACATACAGGTCTTTCTTTCGAAGGATACCATTTTCAGAAAATATCATTCCTACTAAAGTGGATGCTACAGTAGAAAATGGTATTTTAAAAATCGTTATACCTAAGCAGAAACCTACCTCTACTGAAGAAACACAAATAAAAATCAAATAACAAATAAAAATCAAATAACAAATACACTAAATTTCTTTATTTTTTAACTTAATTTTATATAATAAATCGTTTTAAGGTCAAAAAAAACTGATTAACCAAGATATACTATGAAGTTGAGTGAATTATGAGATTCATTCCTATTCCTAATCTTAACATTACATCCTTAATATCTTCTAGTATAGAATACGTTACTTTTCTATAGTCCTTTATAGAAAACATTTTCGCTTTGCTGAAAGTAATTAAGAGTTACTAGTGATTTTAAAAGTCCTCTTATAATTATATTATAAATAGAAGTATTACCAAATGCTACATATACTTTTTCAAAATATGAAAAATATGAGCGATCCTCAAATCTATTTATAATTTTTTCACGAATAATTTCGTTACTATCATCATGGTGAATATTGTCAATAGTATCAATGGATCCTAGCCTTTTACTTATCAGTATTAACTTATCCATATCTTTTGCTGATTCCTCATCTTGTGGAACTAAAGTTATACCATTAGAGGAATTTACTTCAATGGTTTTGATTAAAAAGGAGACTTCTGTTAGGTTTTTATTTTCAGAGAACAGTTTGAGGGCCATGGCATTTTTAGATAATTTTTTATTCTTTTTCGTATATGATGCAGATTCTCCTGATATCATTCTTTTAATTTCACCTATAGTTTCAGGTGATGCATGAGCCTCTTTAGCTATTTCACGAACAGTCCATCCTTCTTCAAGTAATTTTATAATTAATGATTCTTTTTCAAATTTA
>DASUCH010000032.1:0-6914 GCA_035762785.1 Nitrososphaeraceae archaeon
AGCTTGTAATGATATGTCAAACCCAACAGATATACTAAATAAGTTATTTAAGGAAACTAAACCCCAAGATAGATTATATCCTAAACCAGAAACCGCCATCCAAGACTTTGATTCTGAAGAAATTTTAAACACTAACATTTACAATGTGATGTTAAATAGACGTTCTCAAAGAAAATTTGAGATTAAAGAGGTGGAAGACTGGAAGCTAGATATAATTTTTGCTGCTGCAGACACTGCTCCTACTGCAGGAGGTTTTCAAGGATTCGAGATTTTTCGTATCAAAAATCATGACATAAAAATAAAACTAGTTGTCGCAGCAAATAATCAGCCCTATGTAAATGCTCCTGTAGTATTAGTATTCTGTATGAACCCACGCAGAGTAAAATTGCAATTCTCATCGGAAATTTTAAGAAAATTTTCTATACAAGATGCAACACTTGCTGCTGCTTATGCGCAGTTAGCGGCTCATTCTCTGGGCCTTAGTTCTATATGGATTGGGATGATTGACGAAAGGAAAGTCATGGAAACCTTAGGTACAGATCTTCTTCCATCTTCCATTCTATGTATTGGTTATCCAAAAAAGGTTTTACAACCCAAACCAAAAAGAGCATTATCAGAACTAATACATACAATAGAATAATTTATAGAAATAAATGATAATATCTATATGTAGATATTTTTGTTAAAATAGAAGATAAGGAGATTAAAATTATGAATATGAATAAGTCTTATTCTGGGCATAACCATTCTATAACTCTATCAATATTATTACTTTTGAGATATATTCGAACTGGTCCTAAAGGTGATTCGAATTCATCATCAACCAATACAATAATTCCCATAGTTGAAACTTGCTTGTTAATATAGAACCATGTAGAAGATTGGTCTAAATGAGAAAGTAACATCTTACGAAGCACAGAGGTTATTGATCTGTCACGAACTTGGTTATAGATAGTGCTTAGCACTTTTAAGTTACCACTTTGACCTACTATCCGATCTCCATATATAAATTCTAAAGTTATCCCTTCCAATATAAGATTAAGTGCCTTGCTTATTACATCCTTAGATTCTGTAGGATTAACTTTACAAGATACCTCTATTTGGATTTGTAAATGAGGAAATGTTGTTTTTCTAATATGTTCTGTAATGACTTAACTCTCTAATGAATATATCCATTTTTTTGCTATGGATTTAGCTTTTTTCTTTAGATTCTCTACTGTTATTTCGTTATTAGATATCATTTCATCTGCAAACGCTATTGCTTCACTTATTCCAACCGATAATTCCCGTTTATCTCTCATTATACAATCTTCAAGAGAAGAAGGAGCATCAGATCTAGAACGGTTTTTTAAATGCAAAAATCTAGTAAAGACTGACCCATGTATTGCTAAAATTTTTACTACTCCTATTGTTTTAAGTAATTCGACTTCATGGATACTCCTTATCCCGTCAATTATAAATTTATTATATTTGGGATCGTAATATTTTTTCTGTATTTGATTAATTACTAGTTGAGCAATTGCCCCTGGACCATACATATTTCGTAAATCTAACATTAGAGTTCCCAAGTTTTTATCGGTTAATGATAGATTTTTTCTATTGGCTTCCATTCGAACGCAATCTCCCATAGTTATCAGAATAAAACCTTCATCTTCTAGTGCCTCGGCTACGGTAGATTTCCCTGCACCGGGCATTCCAGTTAAACAGATTATGAAGGGTTGTTTGATATATAATCACCTAATTATTGTAATGGAATGTAAAGCATATTATCAACTTTTTCTTCGTAGTATTGTTATAATTTAAATAGTGATTAAATCCAATATACTAGCAATCACAAAATCTTGTAGTATTAAGCTTCACTTATTGAAATCGAAATTATGTAATCTCAATTTTTGATTTTTTGACTCATTTATAATTACATAATTTTTACACACTTCATAATGCATTATTTCTATAGTAAACATTACTAAGAAAATCTAACATTCAAATGGATCACGAACATCGTAGGTGATATCTCATTGGCTTAATTTAGTAAATCATAAATAGAAGTGTAAAATTAGATATAGAGTCAACAATAAAGAATAATCATAAAGAGTTAATTCAATAAAAATGATTAGTTTCCAAGAACTGTCTTAAATCATGATAGATTATTGATGACTTGATGAATCTAGTATTAAAAAAGAAAAATACAAATAAGTTAATTATTCTATTTGAGTTATTGCCAATAACTGATGCTACTAAAAAACAAATCGCACAATCGAGAAGGTTATTCTATAAGATATGTTTTAAATGTGGAGGTAGAAATCCCATTTCTTCGGAAAGATGCAGAAAATGTCACAGTCAGAAAATGAGGTTAAAGAATAGAAACATTGGAGCCAAAAAATAATTCTTATGGTTATTCTAGAGTATTTTTAATCAATATTTCTTGGGCTACCAATAATTCGCTTTGATCTTTTCAATAGCTTTTTCATGTTCAGGTCCTTTACTTCTCGCAAATTTTTCCATTGATGTTAACGGTATTCCACCTAAAGTTTTTGCCAAACTAGAAAAGAACGTATTCTTAATAGTATTATGTCTACCTACTTTTGACATAAATTTTTGTATGCCATGTTTAAAATTGTGTTGCCATGTTTTATACATTACTCCTAATTTTCCAGGATCCATTGTATTTCCAATATCAAAAAAACTTGATTTTTCTAGTAGTCCAATTGGAACAAAAGTAAGAGGTGTGACGGTAAACTTAGAATCTGGTTGTTCTGTTTCTAATTCGTGTATAAGCCTAATTGTCTCCCAGCTATCGTCGATGCTTTCGTTATTATCCAAGCCCATGATAAGAGTAAATGCAGGAACCCAATAATGTTCGTTTAAGGTTTTAACCCCTTCCTTTACCACCCAATGCCATTCAGCGGGTTTAAAAGGAGCTAATTTTCTGTCAGCATATTTTCCTATTAACCTAATACTACCGGTTTCTAATCCACATTGAATGCCTATAAAATTATCCGGACCAGATTTAATTATTTTTGAAACATTTGGTACAAGTCTTTCATCCGCAATCGCACCCGCTAATGTCCCATGCGTAGGATTCGTATGTTCTATGCCTGTCTCCATAATTCCTATAAAAAGTTCCTCAATTGCCTCTCTATTTGGCTGCATATTTTTTGTGGTTCTAGGATTAAGACCATAAACAAAAATATCGTCACTTTGAATCCAAGCGTTTTTAAGACCTCCGTATTTCATGTTTATTTCTATTTCTTTTTGTACTTTTTCGACTGGATAATATCTTAATGGACGTAAAGTAACATCGCAGAACTTGCAGCCACGTCCACATCCGCGCATTACCTCAATCATTCCATGCATACTGGGATTGACGATATTGGGGATTTCATCTATAGAAGGTTCATCAGAATAGTGAAAGAATCGACCATGATATTTTCTATCGTTTTTCGCAAATTCTTTAATTTCCACCTTGAATTCACTTTTTTTGAATGGATTAGAGGTTTCCAAATCCCCATTGATTACTGCATCAAAAAATCGTGCTCCTACTCCATCTAATTCAGGTCCTATTCCTCCAAGATCTCCTTCAACAATACCATAGATTCCATATTCTTCTATTTTAGCAGGATCGTAGTTATATTGCCAGGTACCCGAAGCACCTACTATTACCTTTGCTTTACTACCATTCTTAGATTTAGCGGCGTTTATACGCAAATGTAATTCTCTGTTATATAATTCATCATAAGACATAGTTTTCCTTCCAAATGTAAAAGTCATAGTTACTGGACCCATTCCCAAGGGATCCATTTCATATGTACCAACTACTTCTGTTTCAGGACCGATGAATTTCTCTATATAATCAGGATGGGCAACAATAACGTCATTTGGATTATAACCATCTCTTAAAAGAGACGCTTCTAATTTTCTCAATCCATAGGGAGCAAAGTTTGCTATACCATTTTCATGTCCAATAGGATTACAAATGAAATCAAATAGGACCCTAGGAGTTACTTGATTTTTTAAAATATAATACCAGAATGAATCTTTAGTTCTATTGAAATCCAAAGCAGGAGCACAACCAAAAAAAGAAGCTAGAGATATACCCCGATAAGGAGACATTAAAGTACGATCAGCAGATAATACAACTTTTGGATATTTCATTTTATTTAATCCTAATCATTGAATTTGACATAGGGATGAATTTTAACTTTTCCCAACTTTCACCTAGATTTATTTAAGGAATTGTTATTTTGAGGCATTTTATCCAATTACTCTTAAAACAAAATGATATATTGATATGATAAAAGATTTATTTGTATGGAAGAAAAAATTTATTGTAATATTTGTGACGAAGTTATTTACGTTAAAGATATCGAGAATCATATTACAAATTCTATCCATAAAAAGTCAAAAAAAGAATATTTGCAACAACTATCTTCTGTTGAACGAGATAACAAAATAACTAACGAATCAACTTACAGCATATGGAATAGTAATACTAATTCAAATGTCATCTAATACTTTGTATATAATCTATTATAAAATTAATTGCGACAGATATTAAAGAGATAGATAAGATTTTACTCAATATATTTTCGCTAATTAGATGAATAGTTCTTGAACCCACTTGAGCACCGAAAAAAGCACCAAGAGCAAGAGTAATGCCATAACTATAGTCAGGGTGCTCTAGAATGATATGAGTCAACAGACCTGTTATTGTAGTTATCAAAAGTGTAAACTGAGCTGTCGGACTCGCATTTATCATTTTCATTTTATACATTATAACTAATACCGGAACAAAAATAATGCCTCCTCCTATGCCAAAAAGACTTGACATAATTCCTGCAGAAAACGTTCCAGAAATTAAAATTAAATAAAAAAGTGGCTTTGAAGTTCTATCCAGAGTTTTCTTGATGATTTTTGTTTTAAAAAATATATAGATCCCTACAAATGTTAGTAATATAGCGAAATAAATCTTAAAATGCTCTAACGATATAAAATTAGAGAAAAATCCTCCAATTATTGATCCAGGGATCGCAGGTAAAGCTAGTTTTAATCCAAGCGAATAATTAATATATTTTTTTCTAATAAATGTAAATGTAGATGATATACTAGTTGCCAAAATTGCAATTAAACTTGAACTAGCAATGACAGCAGGTGAAAATCCCATATATGTCAATACCGGAGTCATGAATATACCTCCTCCTACTCCTATTAGTGAGCCGATGACACCCGAGCCAAATCCAATTATGACCATTATAATAAATAGTTCAATCAAATTACTCTTCCTATACCCTGATTTTCATAAGGTGGACAAGTTAAAATTTATTCTCTTTAGTTCTTACTTTAGGATAGCGTAATGTTTAACAATGAACAATACTATCCCATCAGAACTATTAACTTTTAAGTTTTTGGTCACAACTCAATCAGAACTCAATCAATTTTTGATTATAAAATATAAGTATATCATTATTTATCTTATTGTTATTTAGAATTGAGAATAATTTTAATCGGCTATGGAAGTGTAGGTCAGAGTTTTACTAAATTGTTGCTTTCCAAATTAGTAGATTTATATAATCTTTATGGAATGAAGCCTAGGATTGTAGCATGTGTTGACAATAAAGGTTCTGCAATTGATAAATCTGGCTTAAATATACAGAGGCTTTTAGAAATAAAAAAAAATAAAGGAACAGTGGGTGAATATTATAAAAATAAAATATCGGCATTAAAGCCTTTAGAAATAATTGAAAATATTGATGCAGAAATTGTGATTGAACTCACTCCTACGAATCTTAAAGATGGTGAACCTGGGTTATCTCATTTAACTTCAGCTATGAAGTATGGGAAAAACGTTATTACGGTTAATAAAGGACCATTATCAGTAGCTTTTCCATCTCTTATAGAGTTAGCTAACTATAACGGAATAATGTTTAAATTTAGTGGAACAGTGGGTGGAGGAACTCCCATTCTTGAATTTGCTAAGAGATGCTTAAAAGGAGATAGAATAGTTTCTTTTAAAGGTATACTTAATGGAACAACCAATTTTATTTTGAGTAAAATGGAAGAGGGATTAAACTTTAAAAATGCTCTAAAGGATGCTCAAATAAAGGGTTATGCCGAAACGGTTCCTTCATTAGACATTGACGGGTTGGATGCTGCCGCGAAATTAGTAATAATGGCTAACTGGTTAATGGGAATGAAAGTTGCACTTGAGGATGTTCATAGAAATGGTATAACGAAAGTAACAACTCAAGATGTTGCTAATGCATTAAAAAAAGGAAATGCAATTAAACTTATTGCTAGTTGTGAAAACAAAAAACTTGTAGTTAAGCCTATGGAAGTATCAAAGGTAGATCCTATCTGTGTCAATGGAACTTTAAATTCAGTCACTTTTTCATTGGAGTATGCTGGAAATCAGACAATAATAGGACGAGGAGCAGGAGGTATAGAAACTGCTAGTGCTGTATTACGAGATATGATAGAAATTAGAGAAAATATTATCAAGGAAAAAAATATTTCTTAATTTCTACATAATTTTTTCATTTACAAGTTCAACCATGAAAAAATAATTATCTAGTTCTGAATGATTTCTATTACGATTGTAAGTTTCGAATATAGCAATAATAGTATTTATTACTTTAAACACTAATCGAATTTTGAATCTTCAATCATTATACTTAGCCATTTTCAAAAAAAAAAGAAATCAACTATACGTAGCATGTTTAAAATAAAAAAATCGATAAAGGAACCAACTATAAAAAACTATACTAAAGTAGTAGAACTAGGCAATTCTGCCAAATGGAGAAACCTTAGAAGAGAGTATGGAAACATATTAATAAAATCTTTTTGTAGATCAAAGTAGAACAGAGTTTATTCATGTGATACGATACAGAAGAAATGGAAGAATTGAAAATAATTGT
>DASUCH010000033.1:0-2402 GCA_035762785.1 Nitrososphaeraceae archaeon
TTTTGAAAAATACCTGACTATTAAAAGAAATTATTTATAATTTTATTTTAATATATGCAACGGTAAAAGATTTACCATCTGAATTATAGGAATGATTAAAATTATTATCTAAAAATTCATTAATCTTCAAGTATATTCTAATAATACAAACCTCGGACTACTGCTTCGAGGTTCCCGGCGCTATTGTTTTGATATCTTTTCGAAGTACAATAATTTTCCTTTAATTAACCCAGATTGAGCCAGCCAGTATTTACACAAATCCAGAAATCTATTCAACTAGGCAGACTTCTTGTTAATAGGCGCAAATAAGAAAAATTATACAGGGTTTTCGAGTATTACAATGGTCATTTTTTTATTATTTGATAGGTTACAACACGTTAGTAAAAGTCAAATTTAAGTAAATAACATTCTATTTCATCGAAATATATAGATATAAATACACAAAAAAACAACATTTTGAACTACAAGTATATAAACCTTTGCAATTTGCAATTTTTACTAAAAAGTTAATTTATTCTACAAAGAATTCATTGTTTATATCTATCATGACTCAGAATTTGAAAATATTTACTAAAAATACCCATTAAAGTATAAACAAAACAATTCTAGTCTATCAGACTAATTTGATAATTGGATATGTGTCTCTAACCTTTATAAAGAATAGTGTCTTTAAGTAAGGGAATGTAAAATGTCTACTACAAAAGGTAAAAATATATTGATAGTAGATGATGATGAAGATCTCACTAATCTATTTCAAACTTTTTTAGAATATGATGGATATAAAGTAGATGCTTTTACCGACCCTATTGATGCTTTGAACTCTTTTAAGAAAAATACATATGATCTTGGTTTACTTGATTTGAAAATGCCCAGAATGAGTGGTATAATATTATCTCAAAAATTGAAAAATATAGATCCGACTCTATTATTTAGATTTATTACTGCACATAAAGAATACATAGAACGGCTTAAGAAAAACAATCCAGATATTGAAAAGATTGTTATATACAAACCTATTTGGTTAAACGAACTAAGAACTAAAGTTCATTCACTTTTATCTGACGACCAACAAAAAGAAGACAAAGATAAATTATTGATGATAATATGACCAAAAAATAGAATGTAAAAGTAATATTAGCAAAAGTTCGAATTTTTTTAATTAATCCAATATTTTAATACTAGATAGTAGAACCCACATGTGATGAATAAGGGTTCGAGTCCCAATCCGAGAATTAGTTTTACAGTTTATCTCAAAAAAGAAGTAAGAAAGATGGATTTAATTCTATCCTTTAAATTAATTAGTTTTACAATTCAATTACATTCTATTATAAGAGAAAGAATACAATGATAAAATAGTAGTTGGTAATTTAATTTACGATGAAATAATTTATAATTTTCTATTAAGTTATTTTTTATTATTTAAGAAGCGAAATAAATTTCTATAATATTTTACCAATAATATACAACATTGTTTAATGAATTGATTTTATTTACATAAAATAAATTGATAAATATTATAAATCATAGATTTGATATAATTTAGATATAAAAAATTTATAAGAAATGTTCAATTTTTATATGATAAAAATCTTTTTCTATAAGATTCAGAAAAATGAAACGTCAACCTCAAATAATTATTAACACCTTTTATTGTAACAAAATTGAAGAATATCTTCATTCTTGACAGAAGGTTTTTTGCAATTGCAATAGGGTTTCTTTTCTTATTTAGTTTCATACCCTATCTGAATTATAATGTATATGCACAAACAACTCCAATAATAATTGGAAATGGACAAACAACTCTAGAAACAGGACCAGTAATGGTAAACTGTCCTCCTAATTTACCTATTAATATAGGTTCAAGCACAATTAATTTTACTGCTACTGCTACTCAAACACCAAATGGACCAGTGATTTCCGGTAATCTTCAATTAAACAGTAGTGTTACTGGTGTAGTTAATGGTCAAATTAACGGGGGAACTGTAGATCCATCAGGATTCTACACCTTATTTGGTCAATTACCAAATAACATTTGCCCCTCACTGCCTCCAACAGTCCCCTTTAGTCTTTCGGGACCATGTAGTGTAAATGGGCAATCTGTAACGATTAGATTAGGTTCTCCACTCATTTCCGGTGCTTATTCGGGTGTTGTTGATTGTGATCCTGATAGAGATGGCGATGGTGTACTTAATGCAGATGACAACTGTCCACTTGTAGCAAATCCAGAACAGACAGACACTGATAATGATGGTCTAGGGGATGCATGTGATGGTGATAGAGATGGCGATGGTGTACTTAATGCAGATGACAACTGTCCACTTGTAGCAAATCCAGAACAGACAGACACTGATAATGATGGTCTAGGGGATGCATGTGATGGTGATAGAGATGGCGATGGTGTA
>DASUCH010000034.1:0-4918 GCA_035762785.1 Nitrososphaeraceae archaeon
CCTAATGCGAAAGTCTTAAATATTGAATTTTACTAGGAGAAGATATTAGTTTATATTCTATACAAAAGTCAAATAATATATAAAGATAAATATTCTTAATAAGTTTTTAATTATAAATCAAGGTAATACAGTCATTAATATGATTCATCTTTTTTAACACTCTGGTTCTCTAGTATATCAATTTTAAGATTATTAGAAATGTCAATTTTGATTCTTTAATATCCTTATCTAAAAAATTTTATAGAAAAGAACAGATAATAATTTTTTATAATGATGTAACTTATTTGTTATATATTTTACATACATTGATAAATTCACAACATGAAATCAAATGCAGTATCAATATTATTAATCGCGACTTCAGTGTTTATGATAGGATTAATATCCTCTCCAATAGTAGCAAAAATTTATGCACAAGATTACAATGGTTACAATAACTATGAAGAAGATTCATCTTACAATGGTTACAATGATTATAATAAATTAAAAATAATACCTCCAGATGGTCTATTAACTGCTGACTGGTGGAAATGGGTAATTGCTATACCCCCAGAAATTAATCCATTATTAGATGAAACAGGAGAAAATTGTGATATTGATCAAAGAGGATATGTATGGTATTTAGCAGGAACAACTGGTAATTTATCTTCTGCAGAAAGAGAATGTACAATACCAGAAGGAAAACAAATTCTATTTCCAATAATCAATACATTTTGTTCAGAATTAACTGATGCAGAACTAATATCAAATGTAACAGGTATTCCACTACCTATTCCTCCAGCACAAATTGAAGAAGGATTAAAGGCTTGCACCAAATCTCTAATTGACCTAGTTGACATTACAGAAGTTACTATCGATGGTAAAGACGTAATGAATTTGGAAGACTTTAGAGTACAGAGTCCATTGTTTTTGATTACCTATCCTCCAAATAATGTCTTTGGAGTAACAAATGACACAGGCATACCCCAAAAAGCTATTGCTGAAGGATATTGGGTTTTACTAGATGGACTCAAGGCTGGAGAACACACTATAGAATTTACAGGTGGAGCTTCTACATTAAACTTTACAACGCAGGTAACATATTTTCTAACAATAGAACCTAAACATAACAACAATTACAATAATAATAATTATTATAACGACAATAATGAATTCCAAAGTTATTCCAACCAATATGAGAACTACTATAACAACAATAACGACTATGATGATAGCAGGGATAACAACCGAGATGACAAAAAAGATGAATATATGAATGACAACAAAGATAATAAAAAGGATGATAAAAAAGACGATGGATATAAAGAGTCCGATAATGACAGTATCTATGATGACCAATATGGATATGAATACACTGATGACTCTGGCGAATATGGAAATGAATATGAATATGGATTAGATGAAGAAGAATAAATGAAGACTATTCTATCTATACTTAATTCTTCATTTTTTTAAAATTTTATATAATTTGGACATATAATAATATCACAACCACAATCAATATAGTATTATAATTTAGGTTACATATTCAACGTTTATATTTACCCATAATCTAAGTTATATTTATTTTATTATATATCCACTAATAATAAAGATATCATTACTCGATCATGCAATAAGATAATTTTGATGAGAATATTTAGTTAAATTAACCTAGCTTTATTTGTCTTGTTTATTATATTTAAATAATTTTCTTATTAGATTTTCTTTTACCTGTTTCCATTCTGGTTTTATAATACTGTAACAAACTGTATCTCTTATTCTTCCATCTCTCATTATCTTATGGTGACGTAATATTCCATCTTGTTTAGCTCCTAAATTTTGAATTGCTTGACGTGAAATTGTATTGAGAACATCAGTACGAATTTCTACAGCTATACATCCTAGTTTTTCAAATGCATATTGTAGCATCAAGAATTTGGCTTCGGTATTAACATAAGTTTTTCTCCAAGATTTTGCTATCCAAGTATGTCCTATTTCAAGTCGATGGTTTTCGTAGTCAATGTTGAGATAACGAGTAGTGCCAACAATTGTATTAGAATCTTTATCTATTGTTATAAATGGCAAGATTATTCCTTTTGAGCATAAATCTAACATTTCCTGTATATAGTTTGCTATTTCACTTGCATTAGGATATTGAGTAAAAGGATTATTCCATATTTCTCCATCTCTAGCTGCATTAGATAGACCGTCTATATCTTCAATTGATGGAGGTCGTAGCATGATGTATCTTCCCACCAGAGTTATTGGTTCAATTGTCAGCACATTATTATAGAATTTTTTTATAAAAATAAATGTATAGTTATACTTTTCAATTATGAACAATCAAACTAATTGGTAATGTCAAAAGAAGAAGAAATAGCAAAATCAATAATTTTACAAGAAATACATCAAATAGATTCTAATGCTTCCAAAGTTAAAGAAAATGCATGTGCTGCATGTCATGTCTTATTTACTTTAGTTAATAAAATGCAAGTAAGTGAACAAGATGCTTCAGAGCTATTATCAGAGATTCTTTCCAAAGATTCCAAACTAAATGATCTCTTTATTGAAATGGTAGAGACTATTCATATGAAACAAAGAATGATGGGCGTTACTTTTTCAATAAAAACTAGAGAAGCTAAAGATCGCTATATTGATTCAAATTTTAAGAACTTTTTAGAAGAGATATCAACTGATTTAGCAAATTATGGTACAGATACACTATTGCGTAAATTACTTTTAACATCAATTTCATTACAAATAGCGCAAAATATAGGAATAGACTATCATGCTGCTACTGAGGAACTTTATTATTATATTCGTAAAAATGAACAAGATACAAATCAACAATTGATACGATTCATAGACAGTTTTTATGAAAAAATAATAAGAAAAAATAAATGATATATTATTGACTTTGAAAATAATGGTTGATAGACGAATTGAATGTTAATAATCGTCACCCCCCACTTTGGCTATTGATATATGGTCTTGTCATAATAACATTCGGTATATTTTTGCTTGCAATAGGATCTGGCATAAGAGTATTTCTTATCATAACAGTAATTGGCTTATCATTGATTGCATTATGGTTATATCTCGATATAAGAAATGAGAAGCAAAAAACAAAAGGATTAAATGTTAATACAACACAGGAATGTATATGTCTAATTTGCAAACACAAAGAAACAAATATTTGTTTACAACAAAAATGTGCATGCTGTCTTGTAATGAAAGGAGATGTTATAATTGGACACCATCCTAATAATCCATTGCAGTAGAAGAATAATATAATGTCTAGAATAGAATAATCTAACAGAAAAGATAATTAATATACGCCAATAGTTATTTTCATAAAATGGTTATTGTTTCAATGTTCAATCAATATAATATTAATTGAATAGAATTTGGTGGATAATATACTATTTTTATAAAATCTTATTCTTTTTCTTTATTGTTGTGATTATCATCATCGTCTTTATCAGCATTATCATTATCATTTATTTCTATAGTAGATGTAGTAGCACTAGTATTAATTCTAGAACTAATTAGTTTATTGTTCTCAAATATATTGCCAATTGTTGTTGTACCAGAATCTTCTTTAAAATTTAATATTCCATATTCAGTATAATTTACTATTTTATTCACATGAAACGTATTATCCGATGCACCAGTCTTGACAACTATACCATTTATAGAATTCATGATAGCATTATTGTATAAGTTATTGTTAGAAGATTTTTCACTTGTTTCTATTCCAACTTTGCTATTTGAGATGTTATTGTTATAGATTTTATTGTCATGTGATTCACCACTTATATCTATACCTACATTTTGGTGATGAACATAGTTATTTCTTGCAACTGAATCAAACATGTTGATACTAAATGCAATACCTCTTCCTTTTCCGGTGTTACCATTATTGTATACTTCATTATCTTCAATGATTATATTGTGACAATCAAGTGAACATATAATGCCTGAATAACCATTATCATAAACAGTATTGTTTCGAATTGTCATATTATAAGTTCCAGTATGTGGATCAATCCCATACCTTTCATTGCCATATACACGATTTCCTTCAATTAACATGTGTCCCATCTCTTTTGAATAAAATCCTTTATAGATATGATGAATGTCATTATTTTTTAGTATACTGTTTTCACTACCATAGAAAGTAAGTCCTCCACATCCATTACAACTGTATCCTAAGTATGCAAGTTCAGAATTTATAATTTCAGTAGATCCTGTTGCAGTTTCCTCAATTTTTATGTATGGTCTTGGTAACATTGTATATCTTGAAGCATCTTCTTTTGCTTTTTCACTAAATTTTACGTAATCATTTGTTTTTGGATTCCAAGATGTTATTTTTACAGAATCGACTTTGAGACTTCCATCTACTTCAATTGCATTAGGGGAATTCTTGATAGGAATTATCTTTAGCCATGTTACATCATTTGAATTGATATCTAAGTGTGCATTCTTTTCAAGTTTTAAACCTGCGTATAGTAACCAAATTTTTTCATTATTATTTTCAAAAGTATTAGTATCATATGTTATTGTTGTTGTATCGGGTTTCAAAATGCTTGGATCTGTAATTAGTCTAGTAACATCTGCAAAATCAGCATATTTACAAGTTATAAAAATCAATTTTTTTGATTTATTATATGAGATACATTTATCTTTAGCTGATTCTTTTTCTTCTTTTTTTTCTGATTCTTCTACTTTTTGTGCTTGTATTTCTCCAATAATAAAGGATGATAGAGAAATTATACCATTCAATATTCCAATAAATAATACAAAGACTGAAAATATTGCACTAGTTTTTGTAATCCTTGCGATTACTATATTCACTGTTTAATAATATTACACTAAATTATATCTAACATACGAATAATTCTACAAAGATTTTTTGATGATAAAGTTGTGAAGG
>DASUCH010000035.1:0-30753 GCA_035762785.1 Nitrososphaeraceae archaeon
GAAAAAGCTAAATATATTTTACATAAGAACAGAATTGAAAAACTACCTATCATCGATAAAGATAAGCACATTATAGGACTAATAACTAGCAAAGATATTCTAAAAATGGAAGAGTTTCCTAATGCTTCTAAAGATAAAAAAGGACGTTTACTGGTGGGAGCAGCTGTAGGAGTGAAAGGAGATTATTTAGAGAGAACAGAAGCATTATTGGATGCAGGTGCAGATGTTATGGTTGTTGACATAGCTCATGGTCATAGTGATAATGCCATTAATTGTGTTCGTTTAATAAAAAAAGCTTTCAAAGATTGTGAGTTGATAGCTGGTAACATTGCTACTGGCCAGGGAACAGAGGACTTAATTAAAGCAGGTGTAGATGCCGTAAAGATTGGGGTAGGTTCTGGGTCAATTTGTATCACTAGGGTTATTACAGGTTCTGGTGTTCCACAATTAACAGCAATTTTGGATAGTGTAAAAATTGCTAAAGAACATGAAATTCCTGTGATTTCTGATGGAGGGATTAGAAATTCAGGAGACTTAACCAAAGCACTCGCAGCGGGTGCTTCATCTGTAATGGTTGGTAGTCTATTAGGAGGAACTGACGAAAGCCCTGGAAAAACACTTGTTAAAAATGGTAAAAAGTACAAGATCTATAGAGGAATGGCCTCTTTTTATGCTTCATTAGGAAGAAAATATCGTGAAGAGGGACAACAAATAATAGAATCGGAAGATCTTAATGATTATGTCCCGGAAGGAGTAGAAGCGATGGTACCTTATAAAGGGAGTGTAGTGGAGATTATCCGTCAATTAGTTGGCGGTCTCCGTTCAGGGTTAAGTTATTGCGGCGCAAAAACTATCAATGAAATGCAACAAAATGCTGAATTTGTCCGAATAACAACAGCAGGATATATTGAAAGTCAACCACATGATGTGAACGTTATGTAAAAATTTATTTTTTTATAACAGTTATAACGGTTTTTTATATCATAAGGTTTATAGTATGGTAAACTAAGAAACTTGGCCTCTTGTAACAAACTTTTATTGACATCTTAAGCTCCAGAAAGTACTGTATATAATAATAAATTATATAATGTAATTTTATTAGAATATATAGATTGTCTATAGATGTAACGGTTCAAGTATTAAAGGAAAATGTTGGAAAGAACATAATGATTAAATTAAAAGGAGATAAAGTAATTCGAGGTATACTTGCAAAATTTGATCAACATATGAATCTGGTATTAAATGATGCTACAGAATATAAAGGTGAAGACCAGATTCAATTGGGAAATATTCTTCTTAAAGGAGATAATATAATAATAATATCTCCACAAGAATAATACAAAAGTTATTAGTTTTCTTTATGGTTTTAGTTTTTCTTTATTGTTATTATAGAGTAATTAATTTTAACTAGGTTATTTCTTCGGTGCGTGGACTTTAGTCTTCATCTCATGTTATTCATGATCAGTTCGCCCATCGATTGCCACGCACCGATAATAAGATTGAAAGACTACCTGAAAATTAAACTATATGAATTTTAACTATTTGGTTATCAGCATCAACTGTAACTTTGGTTTTATTATTTAATGATTTAAAATTTGAACCTGTTCCATCCACAAGTGGAATATCTGATATTGCGCATCCTGATGCAGTTATAATATCACATTTATTGGTACAAATAATTGCTTTTGGACTGACACCATTGATTTTTAATGAATAAAAAATATATGCTCCGACACTACTTCCAATACAGTTAGGAAAAATAAGAATTCTATTTTTGAGTGTTTGGTTAAATAAGTCATGGTCTTTATCTTTTATGTGTCCTGTTTTGGTATCAAACATTGAGAGCATATTTAATGGCTTATTAGATATGAGCGCTAAACCTTCTGCCTTTCCTCCAACAATTTTTTTGCAATTTATATATATCATAACGAGGTCATTCACAGTATTCTTTTGTTATCGATTTCATATCTTTTAAAGAAACATCTAGTCTGTTTGCATGTTTCATATAATATGCACATTTTATACTATTTGTTACAATTGAATCATACTCATTTTTTGTTATCAATGGAGTTAGACAAGTACAGGAATCACAATTAATATCAGCACCTGCTTTTTTTAGGGTTTTAACCATTTTATTATTACATTCTGTTAGGGAACGAGGACAAAATATCATACATGGTTTTTTAAATTTTTTTCCCTGTATTAAGTCACCAAGTAGGTTTACTTCCTCTAAACCTAATTGAGGGCTTCCAAATACTATTAAATCTCCTTTTTCAGCAGTATTTAAATCATCTTTAACTTGTGTTATCTCTTTTTTCCCAAAAGAAATTCTTTCACAGCCATTGTTTTTATTAGTAAACATTCCACACATTCCTGATGTTCCAATTCCTGCTGAAATAGCTTTTGAGTTGATAATATCTAAACTTTCAGAATTAACTTCCAATCCTATACAACTATCCTTTGCTATTTTTCCCGCAAAATAACCTAATAGTCCAAAGTCAGATTCTGTTTTGATGTCTATATCTGGTTTTATGCAAGTAGTTGGTTTTCTGAGATCATCGATTATCAAGTCAGAATATGGAGTCTTGCCAGTTATGGCACTTGCTAATGAGCTCAATGAACTTTCCTTGTTTGTCTTGATTCCTAAGATAGAATTTACGAATACCGCTGCATTACTTTCTGCAAAACTAACTATCTCACCTTTTTTTGGCAGCTTAAAAATTTCATACGGTATACAAGAGAAAGAAGGTATGATACCTAAAGATAAATATGAATTTATAATTGACAGTTGATTTGCTTTAAAATCTTCTGAAAGGTTATTGTCTTTCTTTGAGTCAAATCCCATTGGATTTAACGTTGTTGTGACTGAAACTTTAGTTTCTTTATCTAACTTTGCAAGAAATCTTACACCAGCTTCTCCTATTGTGTTAAAATTAACTCCTGAAATATGCGCCCATTTAATGGGAATTAGTTTTGTTGCATTGTTGGCACTTCCTATGGAAACAAGTATTTTATAGGCTAACTTCAATCCATCACCATAATCTCCTTGTAGTGCCCTCTCTTCTTTTTTTGTCAAATGCATTGTATGGATTCAAATGTAAAACATAACTTGTAATTTAAAAGTTCTTATGGTTATTTTAAAATAGAGTATATAATAGATATAATTTTTTAAAGTCATTTAACAAATAGTCTATTAATAGGTTATTAATTATATTATATGTGAAATTTGTAACCTGGTTCCCGTATTATCAAGTTATCCGACAACAAATGGGTTATAGTACAGAAGAAGATCAAAAAGCTGCGTATTTATTATCAAATTTAATAAAACGAAAATTTCTTGATCCTAAGGTTTTGGATAAAAAGGTAAAAGGTAAACGGATCTTGGTTATTGGTGCTGGACCAAACTTAGATCTTTATACTTCTTTTATCAAGAAAAATAAATCATTCATTAAGATTGTTGCAGATGGAGCAGTAAAATTTTTAATAGAAAATAATATCAAGCCTGATATAGTGGTGACAGATTTGGATGGTGATATTCATTTTTTAATAAAAGCACAAAAGCTTGGAGCAATTATAGTAATTCATGCGCATAGTGATAATATAACCTTAATGGAACAATATGTACCTAAATTTAGAAGAATTATCGGAACAACTCAAGTAATGCCTGTTCCACATGTCTTTAATTTTGGAGGATTTACTGATGGAGATAGGTGTGTATTTCTCGCGGAGGAGTTTGGAGCAAAAGATATTGTATTAGTTGGAATGTTATTTGATGATAATATAGGACCATATTCGAAAGAGAAAATAAATAATGTTAAAGTTAAAAGAGAAAAACTCCAAATTGCAAAAAAACTTTTACAGGCTCTAGCTAAAAATTCAAATTCAAATCTATATGATACTTCTAAGAAACCTATAAATGGTTTTAAACCTTTTAAAATTACTGCTTAATGTTCTAAAATAGTAAATCAATTTTTAATTGTAATTAAGATTTACACTTGACTACAAATAATTAGTTACTCATTCAATCAAGTATACTTTTATGATAGTTATATAATTTCACATTTTTTGTCAGTTTAACTTACTACAGTTCTCACATAAATTACTGAAAAAATTACTTATTATAGCGAAGTAGTATGATTAATGATAAAGTAGAATTGTTCAAAACCAAATGATTATAAAATATATACAATATAACAAGTATCATATCTAGTATGTTAAAATACTAATATTCTGTTTTTGATTACAAATTAATTTATATGATATATATCAAATGTAAAAACAACTTTATATTCTTTCATTATATTTTACATTGAATGTTAAATTATTCAGAAGAGGATATTAAAAATGCTGCAGACTTGAGAGACTGGGTATTAAAGCAGCTCTCAGATAAGCAAGAAGAAATTGACAGACTGAAACGTCTTCTTCTACTTATCGATAACTTATTGAAACAGGAAAGTTTTAAACCTGCTTCAAAACTCCAACGTTCTATAAATAATACTGAAAGGACTATTACCGGGGAAAGGCAAGAACCTGTTATGCGTAATAGATCTACTATAAAAAATGTGTCCACTTTTACCGAAACAAGAGAACTTAAGAGACTGAAAGATAATTTATTATTAGCAAAAGTAAATATTTCCCCAGAAACAATTGAAATAATTCCTGAAAAGGATTTATTATTTAGTATTGATACTCCTCCGTTCAAATCATTTTTTATAAAAAGAATTCTAGAAGGAATGATCACTCAAGATCAAGATAAAAATCGCCAAAAACAGTCCTTAAAAAATGACTCTTTGAACTATACTATTGATGAACATGAAGGAAAAATTAAAAAAATAATAATAAACAAATATAGAGAAAAAGACAGACTAACTGATATTATTAATACATCTGCATGGGTGTTTACGAGGATGTTAGAAAAAGAGAATATTTTTGGAAACAGAACTTAAATTGGATAAAATAATTATTCTAGATTTTGGATCTCAATACAGTCATCTTATCTGTAGAAGAATCAGAGATGCGAATGTTTTTTGTCAAATTTATCCGTATAATCTGACATCTGAACAAATTAGAGAGCTATCGCCAAATGGTATAGTTTTTTCTGGTGGCCCAGCTAGTGTATACGCTGAAAATTCTCCCAAACCTGATAAAAAAATCTTTGAACTTGGAATACCAATTCTAGGAATATGTTATGGACACCAAATAATTGTTGATAATTTCAAAGGGAAGGTTAAAAGATCCCATACCCGAGAATATGGAAAAGCAATATTGACAATAGATGATAATTCAGATCTATTTATTAATTTAGACAAAAGTATAAAATGTTGGATGAGTCATGGTGATGTAGCAGAAAAGACTCCTAGAGGATTCAAAGTTTTAGGTCACACAGAAAGTTCTTTCGCTGCAGCAATAGGGAATCAAAAAAAGAAATTGTATGGAATTCAGTTTCATCCTGAAGTTGTTCATACTGAACATGGATTTGAAATTTTGAAGAATTTTTCTATCAATATTAGTAAAGCAAAACCTGAATGGGATATGAGAAATTTTGTGGAATCTACTATTGAGAATATAAAGAAAAAAGTAGGACATGATAAAATATTATGTGCAGTTAGCGGAGGTATAGATTCTACTACTGTAGCAGTTCTATTAAGTCGTGCTGTCCATAATAATTTGCAATGTATCTTTGTTAATCATGGTTTGCTTCGATATGGTGAAGAGTCTATGGTAATGAATCTTTTAACACAAATAGGCCTCAATGTAACCTATATTGATGCTTCTGAAAAATTCTTAAACAAATTAAAAGGGATTACAGACCCGGAAGAAAAGAGGAGGATAATAGGTAACGAATTTATTAATGTTTTTCAAGAGGAAGTGAAAGACAAAGAACAATTTCGATGGCTAGCACAAGGAACGTTATATCCTGACGTGATAGAAAGTGGTATTTCAGTAGGACCAGCATCAATAATAAAGACTCATCATAATGTTGGAGGCCTTCCTACTGTACTTAATCTTAAGGTATTAGAGCCTTTGAGACATCTTTATAAAGATGAAGTTAAAAAAGTCGCTAAGATCTTAGAGGTTCCAGAGGAGCTTTTAAATAGACATCCGTTTCCTGGACCAGGATTGGCTGTTAGAGTAATAGGAGAAATTACACCAGAAAAAATAAGAATTTCAAAACATGCAAGTAAAATTGTTGAGGATGAGCTTACTACTGCAAATTTATATAATGCTGTTTGGCAAGCCTATGCAGCGGTAGGCGATGATAAAGCGGTAGGGGTAATAGGAGATGAACGGCTATATGGCAATATTGTGACTATAAGAATAGTAAATTCGGTAGATGCAATGACAGCAGACTGGACAAAACTTCCATACCACATCCTTGAAAGAATCAGTAATAGAATTACAAATGAAGTGGATGGAGTATCATGGGTAACATATGCAATCTCAAGTAAACCACCTGCAACTATAGAACCACAGTAGTGATGGACATATTGTGAGCTTTGTTTTATCTAAGAATTATTTTAAGTAATTTCTAGATTTTGTTATATTACAACAATTTTTAGGAAGACTAGATGGTATTCTTTACATATAAAATAATTACCACCACATAGGAACGAAAGTCTGTCATAATATTAAAGTTTGGAAAATATGGATGAGAAAGAACTAACTAATTTTATTGCTTCGATTTTCCTTGAGATTAATCAATAGAAATCTATCTCACTAATAAGCATTCTACTGAATTGGGCTAAATCATCTTCTTCGTAAATTTGTTTTTAACTCTTAATTATTAGGTATTATTCTTAAGGGTGTACTTATGTAATGTCCAATGTAAAAAGACATCATTAAATCCTACTCTTAATAAATTGTATTATTATTATAAATTGTAAAAAAATCAAATAATCAGTAAAAACTCCATATTCTATCTAATATGCTATTTATAGTATATTAATCGCAATAGGCTTATTATGACCAAAATATTAACTAAATTAATAAATAGGTTATATACTGTATTTTGTTATGGCGAATAAATCAGTTCGATGTCCATATTGTGAATCACTATTTAATAATAATGAAGATCTATCTAAACATATTGATAGAATTCATCTGGGTTCTGGTCTATTAGAGGGTGATGTAAAAAAGTTCTAACATATACTTGTTATCATTATAATACAATCTTTTCTCATACCGTTCAATACCCAATGCTTCTAATTTAGTTAATTTTTTTGTTCTTCATAGACATAAATTATATTAAACTTTCTTCTTTTATAGGTATTAATGAAAATTTCAATATTATTTTTTTTATTTATTACCATCTTAACTTTTCTTTATATAGAACATATAAAATTTGAATTTGAATTAATTTATGCATTAACAAATAGCTCTAAGTCGTTAAATATAGAATTACTTTCTCTTAATGGTTCAATGATATCCGATGGAAAGTTTCTCATCGTTCCTGATCCATATCAAAAATTGACAAGCTTAGAAATAGCTGATAACGAATTGATGGATTCAAATAAAACCATAGGAATTATTTCCCTTAAAGGTATTTCAAATAATAATTATACTATTACACAAAAAGCTAGTAATGATAATTATTTACCTACTACCATTTCAAAGGTAGTCGAAATTAAAGATGATGACAGTCCAATTTCTTCGGTATTGTTTGTAAATAATTTTAATTATAAATCAGATTACCCTATGATTTCTACACCTAAATCTTTCACATATAATGCTAAATTTGTATGTGGTACTATAAGAGGCGATGAAGGACCTTTACGACCAGGACACTATGATACCGACATAAGTATTTATAATAAACAGAATTATCCAATTACATTAGTTTGGAATACAGTAATTAATGATTATAATTCTAGCAATTCTCTAATAAAAACAGTTAATCCAAAAGAATCGACTGGTCTGATATGTAATGATATAAAACAATTAGCGCATTTAACCCTGCAAGATACCTCTTTAATAGAAGGATTTGTAATAATCCAAATTGAAGAAATTGATATATCTTCTGAAAGTAATGAAAGATTTACAGATGAACCAGTGAGTGTCCAGGTATTTTATACCGCGAATGCACTTGATTCCCTTCCACAAGAAACTTTAGTCGAAAAATTTGTATTCCAAATAATACATGATCCAACAGGAAAAATTCCTCAATCATTTCTCAATAAAGACCTAGAAGTATTAACCAGAACAGACTTGAACTCGATCGTTCCACAAGAATTTAAGATCCAAAAAATATTATCCTCAGTTTATAATTTGACTAATATAGAAATAAAAAAAATACAAATAGTCGTTAAAGAAACAGATCTTGGTGTAGGAAACATGATCGATGATCATGCCATTTCATTATTGAGACTCTCCTCAGATTAAAAATAATATCGTAATCAAAACGATTTTAATTTATCGATTGTTACTAATAGTAGTTTAGAAAAAGATAATATCATATTAAACAATCATGAATTATGATATTCTACAATTACAATACTCCACCTCAACTCAAAGTGGATGTGTCTATAGGAAGGATATATATATAAAAAGGATATTAAATATTGTAGATTATACTTTATTTTTGTATGACACTTCTTAATCTATTATATAGCTTATGAATTTAAAGTGTAAAAATAATAGTTGATAGTTATTTTTATCCTCACTTATACAATTATTTAATTTCTTAATAAAAATTTAATGACTAAAAACTTAACAAAAACTATTTTATAATTTAATATATAGTATGATATTTTGATGTAATATTGTTAATTTCTAAACTTGTATCAGCCATCATTATAAGTACATTTTTCATGAATGTACATCTTCACCATAGTAGCGCAGAATGGAAAGTACCCTCAATTACTGATGTAAATCCAAGTTTTGCTACTTTTGAAAATAACTTTCTAAAAATAGATTATCCTGAGAGTTGGATATTTTCAGAAACTAGTGATTCTGTAACATTTGCACCAGATCGTGATTCAATTAATAAAATAATAATTAATGTATCTCCCATTCCAACTGATTCTCTACCAATAAAGTCTGTAGTGGATTCTACACTTGATGAATTTGTTAGGACACTCAATGATTTTGAATTAATTGAATCAAGTCCAATTTCGAGTGTCAAAGGTAATAATCACAAACTTGTATATTCCTATCTAGATGAAAATAAAAATAAGATTCAAAACATCGATGTTGGGATAATCCAAGGAGCAAACCTGTATTTAATTTCATCAATCTCAAATTTTACGGATTATTATCGTAATTTGCCAATTTATGAAAGAATGCTTACATCGTTCAATTATTATAATGAGCAAAAGTTATTGAATCAATTTTCTTCTAATTTATTAAAGCCTGTTGCTGACTTTGTGCCAATATTGGGAAACTCTTCTAATATTACAATGGTAGAATTTGGAGATTATCAATGCACTTTTTGTGCAAAATTCCATAATGAAACACGCGAACAAATTATTAAAAATTTTGTGGATTCAGGTAAAATTAATTTTATATTTAAAGACTATATCGTAAATGATATTCCAACAGATAAAGGTTCTAGTATGGGAGCGGAAGCATCATATTGTGCAGGCGAACAAGGTAAGTATTGGGATTATCATACTGAATTGTACAATAATTGGAAAGGAGAAGGAACTGGATGGATAACAAATGACAGCCTACAACAATTTGCTAAAAATGTCCAGATACCGAATATGGAACAATTTTCAAAGTGTGTAGAGTCCAATAAATACTCTAGCATTGTTCAAAATAGTGATAATATTGCTAGATCGATGGGATTATCTGGAACTCCTTCATTTATACTCATTAAAGATAATAACATTGAATCTATAATACCAGGAGCACTACCTTATGAAATTTTTGAACAAACACTAAATCGATTGCTTTCTAGTTAAACTACATTTTTTTATTTTTTTGGATTCTAATACTTGTATTATCAAATGCTGTTCTTAATGAGATATAAAGGACTAATAATCTAATATTAAAATATGAAATTCTATTGTAAAAATAATAATATATATAATGCATTTCTTTTCTTTCCGCTTTTGATCTTAACTATTTTATTTTCTGCATTCTATCTAAATTCTTATTTTTCTCCAAGTTTTTTAATAGATGAATATATTTCTTCAGATATATTAACTCCGGCCTTCGGAGATCAAATGGAGTATTCCAAACAACAGGCTATAGAAAAATTCAAAAGTCAATTTTGCGGGATAAACTCTCAACCTAATTCCAATCAGTATATAAAAGAAATAAAATTGAATAATGAATGCGAAATGCCAGTGGCAATTATCTATGATGACAGCGTGGAAGGGATATGGTATATTTCTACAAAACATGGATCGCTTAATCTATATCACCCTGATAAACAAATTTTTACAAAATATGATATACCTATCTGGCCGCCACGCGATAATCCTATTGACTCCTCTCAGGTTTGGGATCTTAAACTTGACCCGTCAAATGAAAATTTGTGGTTCACAGATGAAAAACAGAATTTAATTTGGAAATTTAGCAAACAAAAAAAAGAATTTGAACATTTTAAAATCCCCGAAACCAACTTATCTTTTGGTACCATTTATCCTGTTTCAATTGATTTTGATAACAATGGCAATATTTTCTTTGCCGGAATTAGATCACAATCATTATGGAGCGGAAATTTGAGTATGATGAAAGCTGGTACTCCAGAAGGAATTTCTCCAATACCACTTCCTGTTGAAGATTTTAAAGATTTCGATCCATCTCTTGTCAGTACAGGTTCAATTGCAGTAGATAAAAAAAATAATAATGTATGGGTGTCAGTCCTTGCTTTTGGATATAAAGGCCAAATTTATAAGTATGATATTACAAATAAATCATTTAAAAAATATGATCTTGGAGATCTTCCCTCTCCTGTTGGTATAACTATTGATGAAAAAGGTAGTATTTGGATAAGTGACCATGGAACTAGTATATATGTTAAATTAGATCCTGTTAATAATTCCTTAACAAAATTCATAACCTCAACAGCATCACAAAAAATTTTTGGTGGAGAAAAAATTAATGGTCAAGGATATACCTTGCCTTACTGGATGAAAAAAGGACAAAATAATTCCATTATATTTAATGAACATACTGGTAACAAAATTGGAAAATTTATTCCAGATGAACTCAAACTAGTAGAATATTGGATTCCTTCACAGAATAAACAATTTGGAAAATGTAAACCAGACTTACCAGAAAATAGTTGCGGTATTGGAAATGTATTGCAACTTACTGATGAAACTTCTAATGGATCAATTTGGTTCACTGAGTGGAGTGAAAACAAGATCGGGTATGTTAATACTAGTATCCCACTCCCGTTTTCAATTAATACTAAGGAGAATGAAATAACACTTACTCCAGGAGAAAGCAAAGAAATTAGATTTGCGATAAATGCATTTACTGATACTTTGCTTCATCCTATATCATCATCTACTTTAACTCCAAGTGGTGAATTAGGAGCATCGTATGGAATTTTTAGCGAAAACACAATAAACTTAAAAAAGGATAAATCAAAAGAAATATCTTTTGTCTTTACTCTCTCTAATGATGTCGCTATGGGAAATTATATTTTGATGTTAGGTGCGGAAGATGATCTAATATCAATTTCAAAAGCTATTGTTATCAACGTAATATAACATACTACTATTCACTTATATTAAAAACCGTTGAGTACACGAAGTGAAATATGTTTCTTAATTTTGACTTATATAGTTATAACTTGAGCAAAGGATAATTCATATTCTTCAGGGTCTAAGATATGGAAGTATCTTTCTCCCCATAGTCCATCTACTGGTTTATTTTTCAGAGTAATTAAACGACTTATATCTTGATCATGTTTGAAATAGTCATAGAGATTATCAACGTTTTGTGAATAAATAATAATTCTGCCAAAATTTATATCACATTTTAATCCATGTGTAAGCTCCAGATTGATGTAGGATTTTGAATTGCTGAATTCATCAGTCATTTCAAAAGAGGAGAATGAACTAACAGGTCCGCCATAGCAGAGGTTTAATCCTGGAATTTTTGAATAAAATAGCCATTCATCTTTCATATTTTTAACTTTTAAAGTTATAGCCGAAATTTTTTGTACATTCATCTTCTTGTATATATTAATATGATAATTATTACTATTTAATATAGTGAATTTTTTACTATAATATAGATTATGTAATTTGAAACTCAACAAATCTGACTAATTATTAATATACTTATAAAATGTACTAAATAATAATATGGGGATAATTTTATGGTTCATTGCCATAGTACTATTTCTAGCTATTATTGGATTAGGGTGGGAAACTTTTTTTACTGGAGTATTAAAGGGCGTAGATAAAATTGGGGTTACACCTGTAATAAAAAATATAACTGATAGTACAAAAGAATCCCTTCAAGGTATAATCTCTGAGTCATCTAAAAATACATTTGATAATTCTCTAAAGTTTAATTCTTAATTTTATTATTAAAAGATTTAAATATAAACAGATTATAATTTCTGGCTAAATCCATTTGTTATTCTATATCAGAGCCTGTTGAAAACTATTAAAGTCAACTAAATCTGTCTTTTCTCTATTAAGAATACGAGCAAGTACTTCTATAGCAGCCTTCTTGTGTAAATATTCATTGTTATTACCACATCTATATGAATATGTACAACGAGGACATCCATCATCGTTTTCACATGGACATTCTATCAGGATAGAATGAGCCCTTTTTATGGCTACCTCAAATTTATCAAAGAGACTTTTACTTGCCCCGTTACCACCTATACTTCCATCATGAATTACTATCATTCCTGTATTACCTAATGAAATTCCTCCAATGTCCTGCGAAGCTCCTCCTGTTAACATACTACTTCCTTCAATAAGCACATGTTCAGTGGCATGATATCCACTAACTTCTACCTTTTCTTTCTCTGGAGCCATTTTCAAAATTTCTATTGGGCTGGGCACGCGAAATATAAACCCTTTTGTAGTATAATTGTAAATTATAGGCTCATTAAAAAAAACTTTTGTTCCTTGATTAATCTCCTTTCCAATCTCAATGTTTGAATATCCTATTACTTTTTTATAGATATTTAAAGAACAATATTTTAACTTAATTCCAAAGATTTCTTTTTCTTCAAAGATTTCTATTACTTCTGGATATTCTTCCATTATAGATTTTGTATAGTATGGATAATTAATTGGTATTTTATCTATATCTGCAAAATTTCTTTCTGTCTTCTCGTCAAGTATTAATTTTTTAACTTTATATCTTCTTCCAGAAAGAAAGTAAATGGCATCATCATGTAATTCCTCTAACGCTTGTGGCAAATTCCTATTTCCAATAATTTTACCATTTAAAAAAATATCTACATCATTTCCAATTCCTCTTATACTATAATTTTTTAATACATTGTGTTTTTTGCAATTTGGTATATATTTTCCGTTACTATAAATTACTAATTCCTTTCTCTCCAATTTGCTAAGAGTTTCTAAATAACCCCTTGATTCAAGTTTTGATAGAGGTCTATCAAAACACATAGCTAGAATTTGGTTTTCCATTATTATGGAATTAAAGGGATCAATATACGGTATTTCTTCGTCAACAAAATAGTCAGCAGGATGATTTTTATAATATTGGCTTATCGGGTCATTTCCCAATGTCAAGAAAGCAAATCCTTCTTGGCCCTTTCTTGCTGCTCTTCCTAACCTTTGTAAAAGTCTGTTTATAGGGACAAGATTAGATATTACAGCATCTACATCTCCAATATCAATTCCCAACTCTAAGGTCGGGGTAGAAGAAATAACATCTAGTATTCCATTCTTAAAAGAATTTTCAATCACTTTTCTATTCTTTGGTGGAAGACCAGCTCTATGGACACCAATTTTTATTCCTTGTTTTGAGGAAGTAAAGGCTATCAATTCTGCAGATAAATGGGAATTACTAAAAACCAAAGTTTTGTGATTCTTAGTAATTTTTTTTATAAGTTCAATAACTAATGATTTATTTGATCTCAGAGAAGGATATAAAATAGCAAAATTTGTCTGACCTTTTTTTCCTACACCATTCACTATCTCCATATCACGAGAAAATAATAAATCACAAAATTCTTTAACATTTGGTAATGTAGCAGAACAAGCGATTAATTGCAATTTTTTATTATTTATGATTCTTTCTAATCTCTTGATAATGTAATGAACATTAGATCCAAAGATGCCAGTATATGAATGAACTTCGTCAACGACTAAAAATTCCAAAGCGTTCAACAATTTTATAAGCTTGGTATTATTCAAAAGATGGTAATGTATAGAATCAAAGTTTGTTAATACTATATCGGGAGGAAACTCGTAGAAATTTTGCTTTTCATTTGCATTTAAATCTCCGTCAAATATTTTTACTACGATCTCGAGATTATTAGAATATTCTATTATTTTTGAAAGTTGATCTCTTGCTAATGCTTTGGTAGGATATACAAAAATTGCTTTTATTTGTCTCGACGCAAAGTTATTCTGATTTTGAGAGAATTTAACAATTTTGCTATTTAGTTGATTCTTTAAGTCATATATTCTTTGTAAAATTGGAAGACAAAATGCTTCTGTTTTTCCAGACGCAGTAGGTGCTATAATTACCGTATTTTTACCTCGAAGAATATTGAAAATAGCTTCTTCTTGAAATGTATACAATGCTGAGATATTTTTTGACTTTAATTGGGTCAATATAATATCATCTAAAGGTAATTCATTTAATTCTTTTCCAACAGCTATTTTAGATTTTTCCAATTTTATAACATCAACAACATAATCCAAATCTGAAAATAATATTTCATTGATTAATTTATTATTGATTTTATTTTTTTCAATCATTTTTTCAACTTCTGTTCTAGACCGTACTAATTTTTCCTCTTCAAGAACTATTTTTAGGTCTTCAGAAACAGTTATGTAACCTTTATCAAATCTGTCTAAAAACTCCAAGTAAGTTTCGTCTAGGGTGTTAGAAAATGGTAAAACTGAATATAGGTGGCATTTTTCACATGTAAATAATATTCTGCCATCAAAAATTTTATTTACTTTTAACGAATTTAATGAGGCACAATGAGGACATCTATAGTTCTTCACATTAATAAAACATAGCAAACATAATAAATTGCTTATCCAGTTTTATATTTTAAATTTATAAGATCATTTATATCTATTAATCTTTAGTATGATCGATAGAAACTATCAAAAACAAAAAATTCTAGTCGAAAAATTTATAAAGAAAAATAAAAAAACTGATCATAGAGTTATTTTAAATGAAATTAATATTGATTATGATACGCTAATCCAAATAATATCAGATCTTAGAAAAGAAGGACGAATAAAGTAAGATTTTGGCATGATTTGTTTAGGAAAATATTTTTTATGTATTACTCTATTTATTTACTTATAATCTTGATCTTTAAATGAAGAACTTACTATTGGCTTGATTAAATATGGAAAAGTATGTTTTAACCATATAGCAGATCTAACAAAAAATGGAACAACAATTTCAATTCTTTTGGAATAAGCAGCTGTAAGTATAGCTTTGGAAACAGTTTTGGGGTCAAGTACATATCCCAACTTGTGAGGCATTTTACCTTTAAATGATTCATTATCAAAGAAGTTAGTTTTTACAGCAATTGGGCTTACCACTGTAACCCCTACATTTGTATTTTTTAATTCATAGGACAAAGATTCAGAAAACCCTAACATTGCAAATTTAGATCCACAATACGCAGCCATACATGGAATTCCAAAACTAGCTGCTAAAGAAGCAACATTTACTATATGACCTCGCTTATTTTTAATCATGGAAGGTAAAAATGTTTTGGTAAAGTAAATCATCCCCAAATAATTCGTTGAGGTAACTTTTTCCATGTCTTCTATGGTCTGGTCAATCACCTTTCCATAAATTCCAATCCCTGCATTATTTACTAAAATATCAATGGCTCCTATTCTTTCTATAATATTTTGACCGACATCATAAACCATTTTTTTGTTTGAAATATCGCACGTATATACTTCTACATTGCAATCTGGGTTTAATTCCTTTTTTACTTGATTCAGTTTCATATTATTTCTTGAAATTAAAATAACAGTCTTTGCTCCATTATATGAAAAATCAAGTGCGGCTTGTTTTCCTATTCCAGAAGAAGCACCTGTTATTGCGATTATTTGATCCTTAAATTTCATTCATGTTATTAAATATTACACAATTAAATAAGTTCTAGCATTATCCTATGGTCGAATTATTTTTATTTTGGATAAATTAAAAAATTATGGTTATAAAGTATTATGGATATTTTGTTTACTTTACGTCAATATTATATTCATACTTTAATGGTTCTGGTAAGAAAGTATTATCAAAATCTATTCCAGTTATTTCTGTAACGACTCGATATTTTCCAGGATCACTAAAAACTGATCCATCAATCTTTATAGGACTTCCAAAATCAGATACATAACTTGCTGAAAGGGAATCATAATTTGCATTGATATTATAACCTTCAATTCCTTTATTATGAAATTCTAATTGAATTTCTCCATTATGTCCATGAAGGTTTGCAGTAAAAATATTTTTATTTTCTTGACTATAAATACTTACAATATATGTTACATGAGGAATATTATTTCCTGTCTTATTATCAACCAATGCAAAATTAATTAGGCCATTTTCTGCAGCTGAATCTATTTGTGGGTCATTGAAATTAAGCATGATTTCTCTATCTCCTACAATCGAAGGTGGAAGATTATGCCCATGTCCTCCAAGCATTTGCCCAGATGAATCTTTAAGAATATTATAATCAATTGTTAACGATATTAAGCTAAAAAATGTTATTGAGAAAATAAATCTCATCAAAAGAACATGATTTACTGGAGAAAAGATTTTATTTCGTTCCATAGTTGCTAAAAATTTTACAAGTTTCAATATTTAAAGTTTGAACTTTTATTTTACTTCTTGGAAATATACAAGTTTAATCCTAATTTCATATATTATTTAGATCTACAAAGTAATCAATAGGATTAGAACAATTAAGATTTAACGAACAATCATCTAAGTGTTTATGCGGAAAAACTCTATCTTATTCCTAAATTTAACGTTACTTATTAGAGCTATTTTATAGCCTATTCCATTCTTTTGTTAATTCTTATAAAATGAATCCAATCAAAGGTCAAAGAAATGTTCTTTCAATCCTAAACAATGTAAAGTATTTTTTAGAATTTAGCTAAATACTATATTTGATATATTGTAAAAGAAGATAAAGAATTAGATGAAAATTATGAATTGGTTAATAATTACAAACTATAATGTCATTTTAATTAAGGAATTATTTTAAGTTTTTCAACTATATTTCTATCAATAATAAACATATACAATTCATTACTTCTATTATAGATTATTTGAATAAATCCATATAGAATACTCAAATTTAGACGATATTTATAATATAAGTAAAGATAAATTTCTTATTCTTTAATTGAAATGACTTCCTCATTATTCTAACATATAGATGACAAAATATAATATTGATGAAGTTATTAACCACACCATAATTTTAGAGTCAAGGATCTCGGATTCTATACAATATTTTACTCTTATAAGATGAAAAATATATAAGATCCTTCTTTATTTGATGGTAGAAAGGTAAAGTAATATAGCTTAAAGTATCTTAATTATGGTAAAAGACATATTATTCTAAAATGATAATTTGATATTTGGAGAAGAATTTTTATAAAATAAAAATTGAAACGGTACTAGAGTAGTTCTCTGATGGAAAATAAATATACTAAAACAACAGAACTTATTACAAAAGATTAGAAAAAATATACATTTTTAGATGGGGATATTTTTAACATGTTAAATTCTAGATTATATGTGTTATTTCTTTCTATCTATTACTATATTATGTAAAAATTATATGATTGAATTGTCAAATATACTTGTCCAAAAAAGAAACCTCGAATATAGAAATTAATCTCTTTATATATTCAAATTGAAATGGGTAGGCCATTTCATTAGCCTACCCATCGTGATGACTTGGCTGGGATTGATCACATGGGGTGAGGTTACAAATATGTTCCTCACCTATCCATGAATGATAAAATTATTTAAAATTTTTTCTCATCTAAAAATTTCATTAGTAAATAACTACTTTGATAGATATAATTTTTCGGCGCCGAAAAAGTAGAAAACAAAAATTTGAAAAAACCAATAAATATTGCAGTATATTTCCGATGTGGATTACTGTATAATGTAGAATATTTGCTTGATATATTTTCTTCATTTTACTAAAAATAAAATTCAATTTATATATTTTAGTCTGCTGTTTTCAAATATTACTAAAAATCTATTCTTGGAAAAATTTAAAGATATAAATTTAAAAAGATTGAATTAAAAAAAATAGTATTGAAGACAAAGCTAAATGATATCTAATAATTACTTAATTTTGTTGAAAATTATTCATTTTTTTAATATAGTCACAAAATCTAATCTCTAAATTCTAATTATATTTTCATATGTTAAATGTAATTACATACTTTCATATCCCCCAGCTTACTTTTTTCGTTGGTAGAATTTGTATAAATGGTGCTTCTTTTTCACTCCATGGATCTTTTTTAACCCATTCAAATTTATTATAAAAGAGAGGAAAAAGATTTTCAAATTGTTTACCACTATCTATAATATTTGCTATTCCATTAATATGAATTCCTTTATTTCCTTCTTTTTTATCATAGATATCGATTATGAGCGATACTCTATTATTTTTTTTCAAATTATGGAACGTTTGGGTTGTATAGTCGGTAGCAAAAAAGATATCTCTCTTATCATAAATATAACATACCGGAACAACATGAGGAATATTGTTTTTAGCAGTTGCAATTCTGCATATTTCATTATCTATAATAAACTTTGATTCCGTTTGTGAAAAGAATTTCATAATATCAGTTGACTTAAGTTTTATTTTTATTTATGGTTTAACAAACCAATATTTGATTTATTATTATTATAATAATAAGAATATTTATTTATATTTTGTATATTGTTGATATAATAGATTCCTTATGTCATCAAATAAAATTAAATGTTTGCATATTCTTGTAAAAAAAAATAGTGAGGCATTGACGGTGCTTAATAGGTTAAAAAATGGTGAAAGTTTTACAAATTTAGCAAAAGAATTGTCGATAGATAAAGCAAGTGGTAAACGAGGAGGCGACTTAGGATTTTTTAGAAAGGGAATGATGGTTAAACCATTTGAAGAAGTTGCATTTAGGTTAGAAAAAGGTCAAATTTCTGAGCCGGTAAAAACAGAATTTGGTTATCACATTATAAAAAGAATTAGTTAACAAAATCGTTGCCTTTCTTCTCAGGCCCATTTTTGAAAATACCTTTACTTATTGTTCAATATCTTACAATCCCTGCATTTCTAATTTTTTATATTTATGTGGCTTGCTTTAAAATAGGTATAAATTTGTTATTTGATCGAAAATTTGTAAATTATGGAATTAAAATGATTAATATTAGTTGTTAAAAGAAATAAAGAAGAAATTTTTAATATAAAATATCTAGAAAACTTAAGATAGACACAATTAGAGATAGTAAGTTTATCTATAACGATATTCTACATAACTTTATTATAATCTTAATATTTATGTAGATTAATAGTACTTAGAAGATGATATCAAGAAGGGTTAGCTTTGCTTTTTTATTTTTAATTACTTTTACCTTAGTATTTAGTTACCTTAACATGAATTATCACCCTGTATCTGCTCAAGTGTTTGAGTTTCAGGAAGACGATTATTTTGATGTCGACGAAGAGGATATAGGATCCTCAACAAATAATGATGAGGATTTTTATTCAAACACAAATGACGATGAGAATGGAAATACAAATGACGATGATGAAGAAGAAGATGATTCTTCAGAAAAAAAATCTTCTAAAAAAAAGAAAAAAGGTTCTGAAAATATGTATGAGCCAAATTATGGTATGAGTGAAGGGGATATCCAGAAGTATTATGTTCAAAAATATGACTTAAACGGTAAATTTCTTGGAGGTTTCGGATCCAAGGGTAATGGTGATGGTCAATTTCTTCATGCTCATAACCTAGCAGTAGATGCACTCGGAAATATCTATGTGACCGATGAACAGAGAAAGAACGTCCAAAAGTTTGATAGGAACGGTAATTTCTTATTATCTTGGGGTGCTCCTGCTGACGAAAATCTTTTCTCCCACAAAATGGAAGATGTAAATGTTGACAAGGAAGGAAACGTATGGGTAGTTAACTGGGGCCCTGGAAAACTAATGAAATTCGATCCTACTGGCAAATTATTGATGACTATTGGGAAGAAAGGGAATGGTCAGGGCGAATTTAACAGACTTTGGGGAGTAGCTTTTGATTCTGATAATAACATCTATACTAGCGAAAAATATGCTTATCGTATTCAAAAATTTGATCCCGAAGGTAATTTTATTAAACAGTTTGGAGAATATGGAGAAGGCAATGGCCAATTTAGACATTTACACGCAGTATCTATTGATTCTAAAGATAATGTATATGTAAATGATGAAGATAATGGTGCTGTAACAAAGTTCACTAAAGATGGTGAATTCATTACTACTTGGGGATCTGTTGGAAAAAATGAAGGCCAATTTGATGAACCTCATGGAATTGATTTTGACTCCCAGGGAAATGTATATGTAATTGATACCCAAAACAATAGGATTCAGGTTTTTACACCTGATGGTCAATACTTAAAGAGTATTGGAAAACAGGGGTCTGGACCGGGTGAATTCTTACTTATACATGATATTGACATTGATGATAATGATATAATTCATGTATTAGATAGCAGAGACGCACATCCAAATAAAATAAATTGACTTTTGTCATCTGAAATCTGAATTCATTAAAGACCATTCTTTTTTTTGTTAAAAAGTATTTTTTGTTACTTTCTATTTTGCTTACCTTATTTAACTTGAATTTTTTTAGAGCTTAAGAACTGTATGTGAATTCTCCAAGAGCATTATTCCAATTTAAAAAACTTTAGACCAAACAATTTTTAGAATATTGAAATCCTATTGGGAATATGATTTATTTAAGTTAATCTAATGAAATATTATTACTTTTTGTAGGAACTGCGTATTAAATTTAGATGACGTTGTTTCTAAATAGAATTATCATTTGAATTAATAAATAAATTATTAATGTGTTATAGGGTTTCAGTTGTTTCAATAAAATTAAAAAGTGTTACATTAAACTCATTCAATCTGAATTAAAGTTTTGAGTAAAATAATGAACTGAGAAAGAAAAATTAAGATGTTTGAACTCATTGAGGATTACTATTTATTCATTATTCAAAAATCTTTAATCTGATAATACTATATGCTATCATAACAAAAAGTGAGAATAGTTCTAAATATTGAAAATGTTATATTCACTTGAGAAAAAATTTTTGTCAGTTGAATATTGTTAAAATATTTACCTCTACTATCGTTATAAACTATGATATTTCATTTCATTTATTGACTATACTTGTAAAGTATATTTTAAGCAATTTTTTAAATATTATTGATATTATTTATTAAATTCCAATGTTTAAATATAACTTTATATTAAAAATCACATTGTAAATTCTAAAGGATAAAATACCATTTCTATTCATTTTAAATTTTTATCTTATTTCTCCTTAAAAATTTTCAATACCAAATAAGGTTATTTAAATTCCTCAAGGATACTCCAATATTGATAACCATTATATTTTAATATTTGATATTACAACTTACACATTTGATCGATAAGGATTCCCATCCCATTTCTATGCCTAATTTGTAAAATTATAGAAGATAATTATATAAATATTATATTTTCACATCGATTCCTTTTCCTTGGTAAGGAATTTCTCTTTTTCTTGTTGAATTAAAGGAATGATTTTTTTCATGATTATATTATCAAAATAATATTTATCAAAATCCATAGTTAAAATCAAATAAAAATTTTCATTGATGGGAATTAAACACCTACTCATTCTTGTATATCTTCTAAACAAATATGTTAATTTCCCCATTTTTGATTCGAGTTTGAATCGCGTTTTATGCCTAGTTATTGTTCTAATTGCCCATTCATGATTTTCTTCTATAGTAAGTAGGAGTGTTAGTCCTTCTCTGTATCGTTCATTTACAATATTGCCATTTTAATCAGTTATTCCTACCCATCTTATAGATTTGTGCAAGCCAGAAGCATTCTATATTCTACCAATATGTGGTTCAATATTGAGGGCTATGATCTTCTAAATATTCTTATATTACTACTATTTAATATGATTAATGCAAAAGCGATACGAAAATTTTATAAAATTATTCTTATATCAAGATAGAGGTAAGAAAATTTAGTGAATGAAGCATATATTTTATTAAATATTGATTATAAACAAAAACAAAGCATTATTGAAACAGCAAAAAAAATATCTTGCGTTAAGGAGGTAAAATCTGTATATGGGATTTATGATATCTTAGTAATTCTAGAATCATCTGATATACAACAAATAAAGAATTCGATAGATGATCAGCTTTATAAAATGGAGGGCGTCAATAACCTTACATCATTAATTTCGGTGGGATAATTGACCAACGATTATGAAATTATTGTAGTTGGCGCTGGACCTGCAGGATTATCAGCAGGTATTTATATCGCTCGCCAAAGGATTTCATGCCTAGTTATATCGAAAGATCTTGGTGGTCAACTAAATTTAATTCCACGACTTGAAAATTATCCTGGAACTATTATGTCTAGTGGGCCCTTACTTGCTAAAACTCTAGAAAATCAATACCTTACATTCAAGGGAGAGATGGTCTATGATACAATAGAACGGATAGATGAATCTGAAACTGGATTAACAATTAAAACTAATAGATCAGAATATACCTGTAAATCTATCGTTTTGGCACCAGGGAAAGTACCAAATAATTTAGGGATTACAAACGAAAATGTATTTGCAAATAAAGGAGTACATTACTGTACTAAATGTGATGCACCATTTTATCAAGATAGAGTGACAGCTACTGTAGGGGTGGGCGGCTATCTTCTTGAATCTGGAATTCTACTTTCAAGGATGGCATCAAAGGTATATCTAATTTACAGAGGAGGTTCTTTAGGAGGTGACAAAGAAATAATATCTTCTATAGAAAAAAAAGAGAATGTTGAATTGATTCCCAATTCAATGATTAAAGAGATTCATGGTAACAATATTCTTCAAAAAATTGTTATTAAAGATAACCAAGGTTTAGAAAAGACACTTAACGTCGATGGTTTATTCATTGAAATGGGATCAAAAATCAACTTGGATTTTGCAAGACATCTTGTTAAAGTTAATTCAAAGGGCGAAATAGAAGTAACGGAAGGTGGGAAAACAGCACATCCAGCGATCTTTGCAGCAGGCGATGCAACAAATATTTTATATAAGCAAATTGTAGCGGCTTGTGGTGATGGAGCTGCAGCTGGCCTCTCTGCCTTTAATTATATTGAGAAATTGAAAGGGAAACCAGGGATTAGATCAGATTGGAAAAAGACAATCGGAGATACTGTTTTTCACTACTAAATACAAGTATGGATTAATTTACTCTGATTTAACGAGGAAGAATATAGGTTTTTTTATGATATATACCACCTAATTTATTACTTTATAGTTGCATATTAATAATAGAAGGCTATTATTTAATAGGAACTATAATCTTCTATAAAATTATAATACAAATGTATTTAATATTAGCATAATTGTTCATATCTTAGGACTGATCCATGTTTTTTTACGGAAATAAATATCTAAATATTAAGAATTAATTAGCAAATATATGATAATCATAAAAAAGGGAGATATTTTATTTTCTGATTATTCAAGTCGAAAATATTATAATTGTGTAAAATACAATAAAGATACCGATAAATAAACCTGTACCTTTAAGCATATTTCCTAACGAAGACTCTTGTTTCTTTAAAGTATTATTATCTTTGGTAGATATAGCCATTCTTATATAATAAAAACTCCTAGTAATAAAGATATAATATTCTAAAATTTATAATTATATAAAAAACGAATTCACCTCAAAGTTCTGAATCTATTAAATATATTATTAATTATTGTTATTATCAGTATATTGTATTGATAATATAATAATAAATTTGATATTTTATGAATTATTATTAATTTCCATCAATTGATAATAATCACAGAAAATAGAGAATTATAGAGAAAAATCAATAAAGAGAATATACTATTAAAATTAAGTTTCTAAATTGAACTAAAACCTTAATATCTAAATATTAGACATTTATATCCATGGGATGGGCAAGTAAAATCGCAGGATATTTCTTTGGAATAATAATTGTTTTATTTGGCTTTCTTTGGATTTCATCGACAATGACTATGTCTGTAATAATTATTGGTTCCATTGGACTGGTGATAGTTTTGGGAGGATTTGTCATTATGTATTTAGGTCATAGAACTGGAAGAAAGAATAAACAACTTCAACCACAATAAATAAAATAATTATTTCTAATAGATCATTATTTTCAATTTAACAAGTTTCAATAACAAATGTAGAGAACAATACCCTGAATATTTTTATCATAAAAAGGATATTACTCTAATTCGGTCTTTGTAACTATTAAAGAAATGAAGGAATCAGAAAAATCTAAACAACCTGGTAAAATTTTGATAGAAATTTAAGAAAGAAAATAATATTTAGTCAGATAGTAACCTAGATTCATTTCAAAAACTTAATTTCACAATTTCGCAACCAACTATTCTACTATTTAATATTAAAAAATGTGATAATTGGAATAATGGGATATATTATAATTGAATTTTTTAGCTATTACATAGAGAGATGTATTACTTTTGTACTGTTGTATTTCTTGCAAGTTCTGTTGCGTTAGATTTGGTGTAATCATCAACTAAACATACTCCGTTCTTTTTATCACCTTCTATAGAACTGAAATCCATAATTTTATCAAATTCATCACAAATAAAAGTATCAGACCCTAAACCGCCTATTATAATATCTGATCCCTCTCCTCCATTAATCTCATCGTTTCCTTCGCTTCCATCAAGATGATCATCTCCTTTTCCACCATCGACCTTATCATCACCTTCATGCCCAGTTATTACGTCCACATCTCTTTCTCCAATCAAATTATCATTACCTTCATCGCCATCAATTATGTCATTTCCTTGTTGACCTTTTATTATATCATTACCTTCATCGCCATCCAGTTCATCATCTCCTTTGCCACCATTTAGTTGATCATCACCCTCTTTTCCATTTAATTCATCATCTCCATCACCTCCCTTGATTTTATCATCTACAATAGTTCCTTCTATATCGAGATCTACTTTAGGTTTGACAATAGGAGGGGGCTGAATTGTATTAGTAGTATTGGGAGAAGAAGAATTATCGATTTGGCTATATCCAATTTGTATTATAATATATTGCAGTGGTAAAACAAATAAAACTATTATAAACATATATAGACTAAGGTTATTAATATTCAATTCCTATTAATTTTCAATAACTAAAACGATTTAAAATATTGTAGGTTAATTTTATTATTGTTATTAATGATTTAATCTTCATTAACTTATCTTAATAAAAGATTTACTTTGGAAATGGAAATCTTCATATATATATAATAGAACACAAAATTTTTTACATCTGAAACGTTAATCACTATTACATCATTGGTGTAACAGTTTTCACTCTTTCCTAATACAAACGCAATATTAGAGTTAATTTTTAAAGTCTATAATTATTTGCAATAAATAGCAAGAAAAAAGAAAACAATTTTTTATATATTATATTTTGATATCAATAGAAAAATTTTCATTTATAATTAAATGTTATTGTTGACAATTTGGACACCAAAATGTTGCACGATTAGTTATTGTCTTTTCTGATTTTATCATTGATTTGCATATCCAGCATTCCTTTCCTGTTCGGCGGAAAACCCAATGCCTAGTATTCCAAGAACTTTTTTCATTTTTTAACAAATGCCTAGTTCTACCTGAATTCTTGTATCCGTAGATAAGTAATTTTGGAATTCTTTCCAAAAGAATGTTTTCTTCTTTTGGCTCAAGGTGCGATATCTGTTTAAAAGGAGAAATTTTACAAATAAATAAAATTTCGGATTTATACTTATTACCTATACCTGAAATTATCTTTTGATCTAACAAAGCCTCCGAAATGAGTAGGTTTTGTTTTGTATGTAATCTTGTTTTAGCTTCGTCTATATCGAAAATTTCGCTTAAGCCATCTGGCCCCAGAGATTTTATGGGTTCCTTTTCTGATGGATTATCTAATGAAAATTGTAAAATTGGACCATTAAATTCCACCAAGACTGTTTCCTTAGTAATAATTGTTAATCTTACACGCGAGTCGTTTCTTACATCTTTAACTTTTTTTAGTAATAAATGATTCTTTTTCCATTTGGCTCTATTAGGTGGTATTGCTAATCCGTTATCGTACTTGTGTCTCTCATAAATCCTCCATTTTCCCCACATCATCATATGATTACGAAGATAAACTCCTGAAGAAAATTTGATTACAATATTCTTTCCAAAAGTCTTTATTTCTTCTAATGTAGATCCTATAATTTTATTTTTAAAATCAATATTCAAATTTTTAAATATAATATTTTCAATTTTTTTTCCAAACATTGCCGATGATATTTTATCTGCAACAATTTTTACCTCCGGACCTTCTGACATTAAATCAGTAATATCTCTCGATATTATTTAATAGATCACGATTGAATATGAATTTAAATCTAAATACAAAATTAAGATGCAAATTTTAACTATCTTTTTATCTTATTATTATTTATTATTAATATAATTTGCTGTCTATCTAATCTTAGATCTTATAATTTATAATTTTTTAATCTCAATACTAATTGATATGTATCCTAAATATTCTTTGGAGTAGTAAATATAATTTATATCAAGGAAATTTAATAATAGTATTTTTTTGGAATGATATTAATTATATCCAATTCTAAATTTATTTTTTTTACCAAAATAATAATTCAAAACATTAAACCATTAAATGGATATTTTTAATATTTTCACAATTTCTATATTTATTCAAAATACTATTTACTGACTCTAGAACAATATACTTAAATCTTTCTGGAGCATAAGCTAGTAGAGATTCCAATTCTATCTGAAATAGCCGTCCATATTTTCTAATGAAATAATCTCTTCTTAAATTGCTGTCTAATTTTCTTATGATTTCAGGATTGGGATTTTCCGGTAAATGAAATTTTCTCATTTGATTTTCGGTGACTGCAATTTTTTTAAAATCGATGTTTAAATTGAAATCTATTACAGTACTATTGATAAGTTTATCAATGTTATTGTTAAATAGGTCAAAATTACCAAAATATAATATGTAAATCTTTTTATCATCTTTCACAGAACATTTTAAACGTTTAATATTGTTAGTTATAAATTCCACATTATTAGATCTTTTATTGGAAATTATTTTAATACCTGAATTTTTTAATAAATTATTAAGTGTTAAACCAAGATTGTTTTTTTCGACCCAAATTTCTATGTCATTGTAGGAGTAATTACTTTTATTATTGAAATCATAGTCATGTGTTGAGGGATGTACTGAAGTTTCTTGCAGGTAATTGACTATTTTTTGTATGTATTCCTTTGCATTAACAAACTCACTATTGGAATTTGTTATTCTCGGTAAATCTTGTTCGGGAAAACAACCAATAGGCAAATCTCCTCTTATTCTTGCCTTATTAGCATATCTACTAAGATAGGTATAATAATTATACGAATTTGGAATAATATTTAGATTAACTAGAGAATAAAAAATAGTTTTGAGTGTTGGAATTATACCGTATCTGTTAAAGACTTTCAACTTCTCTTGTATTATGGGCATAACGTCATTCTTCCAGTCAACTCTTTTTTGTGTATCCCAATTTTCCATAGTTATTAACGGTTATTTAACTTATATAAACGTTAAATTTATTAAGGAATTTCACATGTTAATATCAAATGCCCCAACCTGGTCAAAGAACGATAACCTTTAGTGGAAAGGTATTAAAAAAATTAGAGGAGATTTATACTCTGGAAAAAAACAAAAATCCATCTCTTTCCTTTGCCTCCTTTGTATCTGAATCTGCTTTGATTGAACTTGAAAGAAGACAAATATTAAAGGAGGCACCATTAATCTCTTTAATTAGTTTAAACGATGATACGGTCATATTAAAGGATTTAAGAAAAAATAATCGATTAATTGAAGTACAAATTAGAAATAAAAACTTGAAATGTATATCTGATGATAAATTTGATTGTATTCATGTAGGGTTTACTTTGGCATTACCAGAAGTTCGAAAAGCTTTAAATTAATAATTTTTTTGAAAAGATAGTTACATATAATTTTTTATAATTATATATGGGATATCAAATTCTGGTCCTATTATAAGGAACTAATTCTAAATACATCAACATATTATTATTTTTGATAATGATTAAATAGCCTAGAAAAAAAACCTAATGAAAAGTAATATAAAGAGGTAAATTTTTAGTATAACAACTTATATTAGATGATGAAAATTTATTTATCCTTTTCTCTTTATATTGATTCTCTAATATCGTTTTTTAATCTAAAATTATATTACATTTAATAATCCCTTAAACAACTATAATTCTTTAAAAAAACAAACAACTTAACATTCTAATTACCGTACATATTGTTTATAAGTTTATAAATATAATCTCTTTTTTCATAAAAATAGATGAAATAAATATGAGTTTGATAAACTCGGTAAATAACTATTTTGGTGGACGAATTTGGTATACGAGTGTACCAACTAGCGTAGAAATACTAATTATAGTAACTACAAAAAATACATTTGCAGATTGAATTACTGTATCTGTGACAACTGCCACTAATATAGCATAGATTATTACTATAAAGCCAATTAAAGCAAATAAACCTAGTGTTATAAACTTTACATTAGAATATTTATCTAATGCATTTTCAATTTCCTTTACGCTGTCAATATGTGATATTTTATTTACTATTTTATCGGTAAAGGATTTAGATCTTTCTTCGACTTTGTTCACAGGTTCCTTAGTACTATCTGAAATAGAGATTGATTTATTGGGTACCTGTGTATTCTCTCCTTTATTTTCCATAAATATATTTTAACATTATACTTTATTATACTTTATTACAATTATAACAAATGCTTTAAAAAAAATAATAGAATATTTATATTGTTAATCATAAATGAATATATTTATAAATGCATATTGTTGTTCAAATATTTACTTAGTTTAGGAAAATAAATATTTTAGATCTCAGTATCATTTTTGCATTTAAAATTTCTAGCAATTTATTATGCCCATTTTAATGTTTTTATAATTTGTTCGAATTCTGGTTATAAATATAAAAATAATCAATTTTTTGACAAAACGACACAAGTTGATTTTCTTTACGATAGTTCATATACAAGATTAACTTTAGTTGATTAATAGAATTTTCAAAAAGTTACCGTGATGACTTTTGTTAGTATATGATAATATTCTCTTTCGATAATAATTTTGATTCTTCAAATTATTTCAGATAAAGTCATCGTGTCATATATTTAACAACCTCTACTTCAAGCTATGACAATTAAATTTGTAAAAATATATAAACAACAAAAATTGTCTTAAATCATTATAGAGAATATCAGTAATCTTATTTATTAGATAACCAATAAAAAAACCAACTTCCACATTTACATAGATAGATAACCTTTTATTGTTATGTTAAATTCCTTAGATGGCCATTACAATTAAATAATAAATTGTCTCCAATAATTAAATATTATAATGTCGATTGATATACACTCTTATAGACAAATATGAGATACCATATGAACTCCATAGCCTCCTATTGTTATGATATCGTTCCTTATTAATAGAAGGCTATTGCTTTTATCTAAATTTTTAAACAAATTATTAGCATACATACATGCTCGTTTACTTAAGCCGGTTATATCTGCCTGTATTATAGTAAAAAATAATTATAGTTAACTTAATGGAAATTATTGTTACATTATAAATTTTCTTTAAGGTTATAAGGCAAATAAAAAGTGGTAAATTGTAATCATAATAAAAAAATTCTTATTAAAAATCACAAAATAATTACTAAATATAAAACTAATTTATTTATCGTTAAAGAAAAATATGTCTATTTTATTATACTAAATATGATTTAATTTTTTTAATCAACTTTAATTCGTTAAAAGATTTAGTAAATTTAGAATCTATTTTATACGTAAATACATTAAAATAATAATTTAATAGTTTATTTAGTAGGGTTGGTACAATATTATTCTATATTCTTAACCAGTATGACTCTAAGTTAGTAGATTAATGATATAAAAGATACAATTTATTAGTACGCTGTTACCTCATCGTTGACCTTTAACTCACTTTTGAAACTTTCACTAGTGATTAAGACCGAATCATAAATTAAAGAATTTAATTTTTGATATATATTTAAATCAGAATCTTATTAAATGTCATCTTCTTTTGTTTGAATCAATTCAGCTAGACCTCCTCCGACTGTTTCATTTAATTCTCCTCGTCTTTCTAATGACTTGTAACATTTCAAGCATAAATATTTTGAATTGTAATGATTTATAACATGATTTT
>DASUCH010000036.1:0-2451 GCA_035762785.1 Nitrososphaeraceae archaeon
ATAACCTTCACATACGTATTTGACTAATAAATATTATAATTAATACTTATCTTGTTATAATGATTATATAATATGTTCAACAGTAAAAACTAATGAAATTAGTAGATCACACTTTCCTCGTAAAAATATTTTTCATGATTCTCCCACTATTAACTTTTAATAGTGCTCTTGGCGCAACAGATAATAGATTTTCGGCTCCATTAACGGGAATGGAAGAGGTTCCACCTGTTACTACTAATAGTACGGGGATATCTATATTTGAATTGATAAATAGTAATACTCTAAACTATAAATTAAATGTTACTAATATGGATAACATAAAAGCAGCACATATTCATTTAGGAAACTTTAGTGAAAATGGAGATGTCGTCGTAACTTTATTTAATTCTTCAAAAACACCTACTGATACAATAAATGGAACGTTAGTTGAAGGAAAAATAACTGCAGCAAATCTGCAAGGCCCTTTAAAAGAAAAAACTATTTCTGATTTGGTTCAATTAATCAATACTACTCAAACTTATGTAAATATACATACAGTAGAATATCCTAATGGAGAGATAAGAGGTCAATTAACCACTGTGAATGCAACCAATTGGTGGGGCTAGTAATTTTATTTTCTAATTGCTACTATATGATTCTAATATAATACAATACAATTTTCAGTAAAAGCAATCAATAAAATACCTAATTATTTTTAAAATTCATAAAATATTAAATACAAAATAGATTTTTATAGGGTTTTTAATTAATCAATTGTTTTACATAGAAATTTTATGTTCGTTCCTATCTTGAATATTCAGTTCTGTAGGAGGAAGCTTAGTCTATAGAGTATGAAGTCAGTAATAATTAAAGAATCTTATTTTACTATATCATTTCATTATAAATACAAAATTTATAATGTCATTAGTCGGGGTTCAGCTTCAAACAGTAGGGTTCCACTACATGTTAGACAAGCTGGTCGGTAGTAGTCCCCTCCATGTAGTAGGGTTCTACTACATAGTATTTAGCTTTTATTATAAGATACTTATTTTAAAATAATTGTTGAAAGGTCTGAAATTAGTAAGATTCTCGATTTTTAGTCTGGTTCAGAGGGTTTTTATCTTTACTAATACATAGGTTCAAATACATAGGTTCAGTATATTTTTTGAAACTTTTTATTACATGTTTTTTGTTAGACAAATAATAAATTTATAGGTATTAGAATTTTTTTCCAAAAATATTTTGTTAAATCATACAATTAAAGAAAATAAATAAAAAAGATTTAGTGTTATTTCTTCCAATCGATTAGTAATTCATTAAGCTTTATAGATGTTTGAGCAATGTCTAATCCATGTGCATTCTTCAAATGTTCTCGAAATTTTGTAGCCCATGGTTCATTCGATGTAGCTAATACTTTGAATGACCGTTCTGGGTCACTGGTTTCATAACAAACAACTGCAAAATCTTGGTTTTGTTGTGGCAAATGTTGAATCCAAACTTGCTCATGTGTTATTCCAGCTGCCATAAACACGGCATCGTGTTCTTTATTATTAACAATATTTTCTTCATTCCATTTTTTCATTAATTCTAGTCCTCCAGGGAGTATAGGAATCGTAAAGCAATAATTTGTGGAGGTTAAATTAGTATTGTTTGTTTCAGATAGTGAACTATTCGTTGGAATTGCAGTTGTTGCTATTGATTCAGTATTAAGTGTAGTAGAGGCAACATAAATAAATACAGCTAAAATAGCAGCAATAATTAAAGTAAACCGATTAATCTCTGCCATATTGTAAAAATATCTTATAACTATGACTATTAAACTATTCTCTAAACAGATAGAAGTTGTAGATTATGAAAGTTTCATTATAACGATTAATACTATTGCATTGGTGTATTTGCTTATCTTGTACCTTCGAATTTTTTTAAGCTTAGGAAGTATTACACAGGCAATTATACAATATATACATTATATCTTATTTTGTTGTATTTATATTAATAATTATACCATTATTAGAATATAGTGAACCTGAGAAAACTACGCGCCCGTCGGGAGTAACACCGATAGCGGTTCTAAAAGAGAAGTCTATTATAGTAAATACTATAAACTTGTATTTACTTGTTGGTAACGTATTCTCATAATAGCTGTGTAATTCTATAGAGCTTACCTTCACCATCTGATTCTCTGTCTAATGTCAATATATACAAAAATCCATCCGGGCCAGTTTCAATATCTGTTATTCCACCAAAATCGGTTCCAAGAGCTATTGCAGACATTTCTTGTTCATTGTCAGCAACTAAGTCAGTCAGTCCAATTTGACTACTACTACTATTACTATTACTATTACTATCAAATTTTATTCCTGTTCTGTCTTCATTTACTTCAAAATAATATAGATATCCATTAGTAAGATCACCAATATCCGCAACAAAAATATTGTTCACATATTTATCTCCAAGTTTTACAGAATTAAG
>DASUCH010000037.1:0-3062 GCA_035762785.1 Nitrososphaeraceae archaeon
TAATATTGAAACGGTAAACTTGCAACAATTAATCATATTATTATGATTTTTTCCTATACAATTATCATGGTTAGTATATATAATCTAATTTAGATATTAGTATACCTTATATGACGGCTTACCAAACTTATCTTAACAAGAGAAATACGGCAGATTTGTTAAGTTAATACTTTACTTCTCATTTTTTCCGTGCTTTTGTGCAATTAAAAAGTGAAAAAATAATATGGAATCATCATTTGAAGAATTAGGAGTTAGTACTCCAATTGTTAAAGCACTCAATGAATATGGTTATAAAAATCCATTCCCTATCCAACAAGAATCTATACCCATTTTTCTAAAAGGTCTAGATATGATAGGGCAAGCGCATACAGGAACTGGTAAAACAGCAGCCTATGCACTTCCAATATTGACTAAAATACATACTCGTGTTCCTATTCAAGCATTAATTTTAGTACCTACAAGAGAATTAGCATTACAGGTTACAAATGAAATTAACAAATTTTCAAAATATGTAGGAATTCGAACAATATCTATCTATGGTGGACAGAGTATTGCAATACAACAAGAACAATTAAAAAAAGGAGTCCAAATCGTTGTGGCAACTCCAGGTAGACTGATAGATCATCTCAAAAGAGGATCGATTCAACTTGATAATGTTAAATTTGTAGTTTTAGATGAGGGTGATAGAATGCTAGATATGGGCTTTATTGAGGATATCAAGTTTATTCTTTTTTATGTCAATGAAGAACGACAGACTTGTCTCTTTTCGGCAACTATGCCACCTGAAATTATAAATCTTGCACAAGAATATATGCATAATTATGAGGAAATAAGACTAAATAAAGATGAGATAAGTCTTGACACTATTGCACAATCCTATTTAATTGTGAGAGAGAATGAAAAATTCAAACATTTATGTACACTTATAGAAAATAGAAACAAAAAACAACAAACTATCATTTTTGTATCTACCAAGCTGAGAACAGAAAAAGTATTCCATTATTTGAAGGAAGATGGATTCAAAACTACTATGATTCATGGAGATCTCTCCCAGAAACAAAGAAATTCAGCTATATACAGATTTAGAAATGGAAGTGAGGATATTCTTGTTGCTACGGATATAGTAGCAAGAGGAATCGATGTTCCTGCTGTAGGTCATGTCATTAATTATGATGTACCAGAAGATCCTGATGTATACTTCCATAGAATTGGTAGAACAGCTAGAGCGGGAGGTAGTGGCATAGCGATATCATTGGTCTCCAGTGAACGTATGGACTCCTTCACAAGAATTATGAATAAGACCAAACAAAGTATGCATAAACTTAATGAAGAAATGGGTATAGAAATACCGGTCATACAAAGATCTCTTTATCGTACATATTATCGTGACAGACCTTTCAATAATTCCTATAATGGTAGTAACAATAGATATGGAACCACATCTAGATATACTTATGGAAATAACTATCGAGGAAGTGGAAATAACTATCGAGGAAGTGGCTATCGACGTAATTCTTATGGAAGTTATCGCCACCACAACGATGGAAGAGAACAATAGCTCATCTAAAACCACTATAAATTCATTTTTTCATGATAGATCCTCCTTGTTTTTTTGGAGAGTATATATCTAACTTCCCAGAAAGTTTAATGAAAACATAAATGATATATTTATTTAGTTAAATAATACTTGCCAATATGATTGAATAATGTAGAGTATCTAAATTAAACTAGCCTTTTACATCTTTAGATAATGCATTCTTTCATTAATTATTTTATCATCAATAAGCTTTTCATTACTAAAAAATATAAGATAAAATATATATTTTATAAATAAAATCAGAGTTCTATTTTGATATGCTATTCGTATCTTAAGAAGCATAACAAATAGGACAACTTGTTTTCGTGTAAAAATACCATCACCATAGATTACAAGTTAAGTTCTTTAGAATATTGGTCCCAATGAAGAAAAGTCATCATCACCATCATCACCATCGTCACCATCTTCTTCTAATTCACCATCATTAAAATCATCATCACCATCATCATCATTTTCATTATTACCAGAAGCTAATGCCTCATCAATTGTTTCACAAAGACCATCACTTCTGTCATTTTCTAAAGAATTAAAATCTATAACTTTGTCGTCTTCATCACATACGAATAAATCTCCTCCACTTCCTCCTTCGAGTTCATCAGTACCTATACCTCCAACTAATTTGTCATCGCCTTTACCTCCATTAAGAGTATCATCTCCATCCTCACCATTTAAAATATCGTCACCCGCTCCTCCTTGAAATTCATCATCACCCTCTTTACCATAAATGATATCATTACCATCCGCTCCATTTATCTCATCGTTTCCATCCCCTCCACGGATTTTGTCATCATTAGGTGTCCCTTCAATAGTTACTTCTACTATTGGTTTGTCCTGTGAATTTTCGTTTGCTTCATTTTCCAGAATTATTGTAGAGTTACTTTGAGCATTAATTAAGTCTAAATTAACCAAATTTAAAGAGAAAAGTAGTAAAAAGAACAGAACCGGGGCCAATCTTCTATAAATTGATAGTAATACTACCAATTTATACATTTCAATATTTTTTTCTAAACTAATTTATTTCAACTATATAAATTGTTTAGGAAAAAATATCCTAGATCATCAAATAGTAAAAAATTATAGTGAATGTTCCTAAATTATTTCATTAACAATTTATTGTAATAAAAATTCAAGATAATATAATTTTTTTATATTATGTTACTAAAAAACAGATAATAAACATTATTAAAATTTTTCGTAGGATTAGTTACTTTAAATAAAGATCAAATCTATGAGTATATTTATCCTGATTTACTTACCTAATAATCCTGTATTGTATTATGACATTTTCATTTATAACGCTCTCAACATCTCAATAACTTAGCTATCAGCTGTAAGGAATGTTTTTATTTGTCATGCATTTCGAAGTACCAATTCTGATTACAAATCTTTTTTTGCTATATAATCTAATTATATCTTCAACTAGAGAAAATTTTGCTCAGCAAACGCAAGGATAGTTTTCTTTTTT
>DASUCH010000038.1:0-10649 GCA_035762785.1 Nitrososphaeraceae archaeon
ATGCACTTTTCCTAAACCTCCGATTAGCAAAAGATTTATAGTCGAATTGAATGTGCCAAAATTATAATGGCAGAATCTTTGAAATCGCCGGCTTTAAAATTTTCGGATAAAATTGTTGTGATTACAGGAAGTGGAACGGGAATAGGTCAAGCTATTGCTAAAAAATTTGCTGAAAGAGGTGCTAGTATTGTTATAATGGGTAGAAGAAAAGAACCTTTGGATAAAACCGCTGAGATCCTTAATGATATTATGAAAAAAGTGGGATCATCAGGTACAGTTCGATCTTTTTCGGGGGTAGATGTTTCAGATGAGCGTGGTATTAACGAAATGTTTTCAAATATCAAACAGGAATTAGGTAAGGTAGATATAATTGTAAATAACGCAGGAGTGTCAGGTCCTGTAAAAACCTTTACTAATGCATCCTTTCAGGATTTCAAGGATTGTGTTGCTATCCATTTGACGGGTACCTTTTGGACAACTGTCCAAGGACTTAAAGCAATGGACAAAGGTTCTAAAATTATAACAATTGCTACATTCTTTACTGAAGAAAACAAATATGAACAAAGACCCTATAGGTTTAGAACTCCATATACTGCCGCACAAGGAGCTAAAAATAGACTGGCTGAAGCTTTAGCATGGGAATTGGTAGAGAGAGGTATAAAGTCTGTAGCTACTAACCCTGGACCTGTGCATTCTGATAGAATTTATAAAACTGTTTATCCAAAAGCAGCAGCAGAATTTTTGCGTATAGGAGGTTATCCTGGACTTGATTCAACTGAGGTAGAACTATCTGCAACAAAGGGGTTGGATCTTTTGGGAGAATCTCAGGAGGTATTTTCAAAGGGTATCACCGAAATAGCACAACAAATATCTAATTCTAGATCATCTAATTCTTCTCCTCCTCCTCCTGCTGCTGCTGTCGCTGATAATCTTACTCCAGGTCAAGACGGTCTAAATAAAACCATCGAAGGGATGTTGATAAAGATACAAGAAATAGCAGAAAAAATTCAAAATAATACCAGTAAAATGATAGTAGATAATGAATTTCTCAGTCAAGAAGAAGTAGCCGATATGGTCCTGACTTTGTCTGATGATAATATCAGTAAATTAATCAATGGTAGAATTATTCCAAATGATAGAGTATTTTATCCTGTCAAACCTATCGTTGGAACCTCTATTGATAATAGTAACTTACAAAATTTAAAAGAGAAGGTCGTAATTATCACAACAACCTCATCAAAGGAAAAAGATGTACAGCGAATCATTAATCTAGCAAACAAATTGAATGAAATGGGTGTGAAACAAGTAATAATCCTTAGTAAAAACTATGACGACGATACAAAATTTTACAAGGATTTTCATAGTCATTCATTGGACCTCGCAGACGAAGAGAAAGTAAAAAAAATTTTTAATACTGCCAAAACAAAATTTGGAAGTATCGATGCTGTTATTCATGTTACAGGCGAATATGATTATAATCGCAGTTTATCATCTTTGTCCAGAGAGGAATGGGACTTCCTGGTAGAGAATTTTATCCATATTCCAGGATTGATAACAAGAGAAGCAGTCAAATTTATGTCTCCAGCTGATGCAATTCAAAAACCATCCCAATTTAAAGATTCAAAGGGAATAGTAGTAATTCTCGGCCCTGATTCTCCATCTGGAAAGAAGATCTCTGGCTTATCAAGGGCCAGATCTGAGGTATTTAGAGGTGCTCTTCGACCGTATACAGCTACAGTAAACCAAGAATTATCAGATGTGTTAGGATCAAAGATAAAATTAAACTTAATTCTGGCTGGAAATGTTGAGGGTATTGAATCCAATATGGATAACGTTACAACTTCTGTTTTAAATTTAATTGCTGGCTCTTCATTAAATAAAAATGAATCGATTTTCTACATTGACGAAGGAAAGAAAGAAAACTAATTAGAAGGTTTTGTCCACTGCTATTACGACTACTTGCTACTAATAAGATCGCTATCTATTTCATCCATTCTTCTTCGTTTAGATAGCAATATTATCTGTCTGATAGAAGTTAGTAAAATAGGGGTCAAATCTATAAACCTAATCAAAAGATATAATATAAATAAAAATAAATGACTTGTTATGACTGGTACTATTTTTATGTTATTACCTTAGGAATAGGTAAAAATTCTAATTTTATTTTATTTTCTGCCTTTAATATGGCATCATCTGTAATATTTACCGCTGCGTTATTTGCGATTTTAAAATTGATCAGATATCCTCCCAATTGACTGGCATTGAAAAGAACATCACATAGCAAATCTGATATATTCTTAAAGTCATGGTCTGATTCCCTAATATGGGAAATTAATAATGATCGAATACTTTTCAATACTGTCAATGAAGTGGTCAGATTCTCGACTAGATCTTTGAAACTAGAGATACTATATATTTGATTATGCAAAGTATCTAAAATAATTTTTGAAGTCCATATAGCTCTAATGGATTTTCTGTTACCATTTAATTCTGAAGAAATTAATAAAGAATATTGAATGTTGTTTTCTTTTAGAGAAATATTTAATTTCTTTATTAATTCCTCATCTTGAGTTTTTAACTCAGTGAATATATTTTGAAGATTCTTTATTTCATTGTTAATTCTGTATAGTATTTGTTTTATCTTTGGTGTCAATGGTACATTGTATTTAATTGAATGGAATTCGCTATCAGATGAAGCTTGAGAAGTATCACAATTCTTAATGTTGCTATTTTGTGAATCTAAATTAAAATTATTCAATATTACTTCTTTATATTCAGCTGTCGCCATTGATGTTGCTGCTGTTGCTGTTGCTGCTGTTGTTTCCACTATCAAAGAAGAAGAGCTATTCTTTGGAATTTCTAAAATCTCATTTTCTCGCATTAAACTTGTTCATCTTTTCTTGTAGCAAATGTATATAATACCATCATGTTCAATGTTTGGCAGTAACTATAGTAACAATAGTCAAAAGTTACACCATTCAGTTTTTTAGCTCAGTATTTTTTTTGTTTTGACATAATCTAATTGACAAAGGGATTTTATTTTAAATCTTATTTAAAGTCAATATTAATGAATCAGAGGCACATCCAGGATGAGGACTATTCGTTTAAAGATCCCCTAATTCAGACTTTAAAAAATAACAAAAATGATTCAGGAGTGAAAAAATATTCTTTATCAAATGACGATACTCAAACTAACAATAATAATAACGATGACAGTGATATGGATACCACCCGATGTGTCAGAACTAGTAGTATTGAAAATAATAATCTAGTTGGAAATTTAGAAGAATTTGGTCTCTCACAATATGAAGCTCGTGCTTATTTAACTATGATAGGTAAAGGATCTCTCTCAGCTAGTGAAATAGCGTATTATTCTCATTTACCAAGAACAAAAATCTATCTCACCTTAAAGAAATTAGAAAAAAAGGGCTTATCTGTAATTTCTCAACAAAAGCCTCTAATTTGTAGTGCAATAAATCCAACCGAAGCTTTTGAGGAGATTGTAATAATACAAGAAAAACGACTGATTAATATGAAAAAAGTTATTGATAAATTACAAAAGATTAATGATCAAAGCAATTATTTGAAAGGTCTAGAAGAAAAAAGATACTTTGTATTAGATCCAAAATCTACCTTTCAAAAATTATCCGCCCTAATAGAAAATTCCCGAACCAGTATTATAGCAATTCTTGACGTTTGGGGTTTAAGATTGATTTCACAGTGTAAATCTTTATTAATTAAAGCTATTACCAAGGGAGTAAAGATCAAACTATTAATCTCAAATCAATGTATCGGTAGTGAAGATTTATCTTTTTTACCAAATGAAATTATTATAAAGGCTGGAAATGTTTTTTCAAATATTATCATACTGGATTCAGGTAATATAATAAACATAGATGGGGGAAACGGTAAGGCGGCATTATTTCCTTCCATTGATATACTGGGATTTTCTTATATGAAAATTTTTGAAGAAGAATGGAAAAAAGCAACTGAGATCAAAAATCTAAAGATAACTGAAGTGTGATCCAACTAACTGCCATCCACAAATTATAAGATGTGTAGATGAAGCTTTCGTCTTTTTCCACCATTCATAATTTTTTTAATTTTTAATTTCTATCTTTTTGTACAAATTATGAAAATTTTTTAAATACATTATCATCATAATACTAACTCTAGTTATTTTCTTCTATTTGATCAAAATTTTTCAACACTTGGGGGAGATTATCTATTATGTCACTTGCTACAATGTGTAATCCTGACTTTTGGTATGCCATAAATCCTGCAATTCCATTAAGATAAACAGCTGCGCATGAAGCATCAAATGACGAATTCAATTTACTAAAGAATCCTGCAACAAGTCCAGCCAGGACATCCCCTGATCCACCGACTGTCATAGCAGGGGTACTTCTTTCAATAACGGTAGTTCGTTTTCCATTTGAAATAATATTTTTCCAACCCTTGAGGATAATTGTAATTCCATATTTTTTTGCATTATTTAAAACGTCTAAAATTTGTTCATTTTCACTATTATTCTGGTTATTAGTGTTGTTATAGTTTTTTAATTCTGTTTCAAAAATTCTCATATATTCTCCTCCATGAGGAGTAATAATACAATGTGAACCCTTTACTATGGGCAATATATCAGGAATTAATGCAGATGCATCAAGTACTAGTTTGGTTCCTTGTTTTAACAATTTCTCTATTAAACTCAATAGAGCTTCTTTTTTAGCTATGTTCATACCCATACCGATTGTTGCTACATCTACTTTTTTTGGAAGTGATTTAATTAATCGCCCTGCTGAACCCATTGTTAATCTCTGATCAACCAGAGGGATTACTATGAGATTGGGCGAATATGATCTAGTTGCTTCTACATTGATACTCGGAACTGCTGTATATACCAAATCTGTACCAGACCGTAAAGCGGCAATTGATGCCAATATTGGAGCTCCATGATAAATTCTACTTCCGCCCACGACTAGTACAATTCCATTATCTCCCTTTCTTGACGAATTTTTTCTTGGCACTATTACATTTTTTATACTATTGTCATTTACTGTCACAAGTTCAAGAGATTCCAATATTTAATTAAAATGACTATAATCAATAAACCTTACTTGATTTATTTGGTATCTCACTTTTTTAATATAATTAGTCTTGTGTTTGTTATTGATTGAGTCTATTGTATCGACCCCGGAACATTTAAAGAAAGAAAGAACAGATTATATTTTAAACAATGTTTTCTATGGCAAAACCTATCGAGATAGTTTTTTCGGAAAAAAAAACACCATCTTTAAATTCACCCTATTTAATCTGTGGGTTTCCTGGAACCGGATTAGTAGGTAAATTAGCAGTTGATTATTTGATAAAGGAACTTGGCGCTATTCATATGGCTGATCTTTTTTCATCCTATTTTTCACCACAAGTAGTAATACAAGCCGACGGAACAACTACTATAGTTAAAAATAGTCTTTATTATGTCAAGAATAATAATAATAATAATAATAATAATAATAATATCAATAAAACAAGTAAAAAAAACAGAAAAGAGATTAAAGATATTAACAATTTACAAGAAGTTCATTTAAATCAATCAATTAATGGTCCGCCTTCACAATCAAACGAATTCTTAAAACCTGCAACTAATCATACGCTATCCTCAAAAGATTTAATTCTGCTCACGGGTGACTCACAGCCAGTAGTTCCAGGTGCCGAATATATATTATCTGAACAAATTTTAGACTTAATTACAAAATTCAAGATTTCAAATATCTATTCATTAGCATCATATGTTACGGGTACTTTTGTAAATGATCCAAAAATTTATGGAACAGCTACTAACCCAGAAATGGTAAAATCTTTTAGATCCTTTAATATTTCAACTCTTGACAATGGAAATATTACAGGAATGAATGGTCTAATACTTGGTTTGGGGAAACTTCGTGGAATAGAAGGAATCTGTCTGTTAGGTGAAACATCGGGATATGTAATTGATGCAAAAGCATCAAAAAATCTTTTAGAAATTTTGAATAATGTATTAGGAATACATATCAATATGGATGAAATGAATAAAAGATCCAAAGATACTGAAATACTTATTAAAAATTTAGAACAGCAGATGATGGCAAAGGCTGGACAATTTCCACAAAGTGTTCCTACTGAAGAACAAGAAGAAGATTTAATGTCACCTCAAAATAGAAAGTCAAATATGGGGTATATTAGTTAAAACAATTTTCTTAATCCTCCAATCATAACTGAACTGAACTTAAATTCTTACTCTATTCTACTACTACTTTTATTTATTTAGCTTATTGAATTATTCTAATTTCAAAATTTAAGATAAATGAATACTATTATTAACACTCTTTGTTTAACATAAGACATGCTCAATTACATAACAATTCTACTATTATCGTTTTCAGTAATTTTTCTTATTATTGTTTCACTTGATTTAGAAATTACTAATAGTTCTAAATTTTCTTATGGTCAAACTTCTAATTTTACTGTTAATAACAATAATATTAGCAACAACAACAACAACAGCAACAATAACAGCATCAATAGTAGTAAAATTGACACAGCATCATCAACAACTGAGAATTGGTTGACTTTTTCCAATGATAAATTTGAACTTAAATATCCACCAGGGAAGTGGAACGTAGAACAGAAATTATCAAAGTTTCATGTACTTGATTTTAAATTAATTAAAAATGATCCATTCTCTTTTATTGGAATCTCATTTGCTTCACTTGCAGATTCTGACAAGTTTACAAATGAAATTATTCTAGATGAAGCAGAAAATTTTGGGATGTATGCATTATCTTCTGGATATGAGGTGTATGAAGTTTTAGAAAAAAAACTAAACAAGTATACGATAGATGCTAATCCTTCATCTTCTCATAGTGTCAAATATAAATATAAAGAAAATGACCTTGAAGGTAAACTTTTGGAAATTTTTTCGATCATTGATAAAAAATTATTTACATTAACCTATCAGTCTACAATAGAAAATTTTGATAAAGACTTACCAGTAGTTGAAAAAATAATAAACTCAATCAACATAATAAATTAAGAATTAATCAAGTCTTATTTTATTTATAAGAGAGCCTTTATTGTAGTAGCTAAAACTGGATATATACCATCATCCAAAAATATAAAGGATGGTTCTATAGCATCATCTTCTTATATATTTATGGAACTTCATGGACAATTCGATCCCAAGATCATCGAAAATGAGATACGTGGCTACAAGAAATTAATCAGGTATGATGAGTTTTTTAAAAAAGAAATAGATATTCGACAAAATAAAGAAATCATCGGGTACGTGGATGGTCCTCCAACCATGAATGGAGAACCACATGTTGGTCACTTAAGAGGACGAATAGTAAAAGATTTATGGTTCCGATTTCAGACTTTAAAACAGAACAAAATAATATTTAGACCTGGATGGGATACTCAAGGTTTACCAGTAGAGTTACAGGCAGAAAAAGAATTAGGACTAACAGGAAATAAAACAGAAAATATTAACAAAGTAGGAATAAAAAAAATTGTTGAAACGTGTAAATCCATTGTTTCGAAATACAACAAAAAATGGGTTGAGGTAGATGAATTGCTTGGAATGTCTTTTGATTATGAGAATGGGTATTGGACTTTTCATGATGATTATATCGAAAGAGAATGGTCATATCTCCAAACTGCTTGGAATAATGGAATTTTACAAGAGGGATTTAGAGTGGTTGCATTTTGTCCATCATGTCAAACTTCTCTTAGTAATTCTGAAGTGAATCAAGGATATACAACTGTTGAAGATCCCTCTTTTTATTATAAGGTACGATTAGTCGACGAAGATGCATATTTAGTAGTTTGGACTACTATGCCATTTACCCTAGTTACCGATGAACTTGTAGGAGTAAATCCTGATGCCAATTATGTGTACGTCGAGACAGATAAACAACTCTGGATCGTAGGAGAAACTAGATTAGAACAGCTTATGAATGAGCTTCATATAGAATCTTATAAAATTCAAAAAATAATAAAGGGTAAAGATCTAGATGGAAAGTATTATACACATCCATTATTAGACTTAATTCCAGAACTTAAAAAACTGGCAGATTCTAAATCTATTCATTTTGTGGTATCTGAAGATTTTGTAGATATAACAACAGGAAGTGGAATAGTACACTTATCTCCAGCTAATGGAGAAGAAGATTTCAATATCGCAAAAAAGAAAAATATTCCTATTTTTGTTCCAATTGATGATCGAGTAGTATTTACAGAACAAGCAGGAGCATTTAGTGGGTATTTTGTTCGTGATACTGATGAGAAAATAGTGCAAATTATGAAAGATTCAAAGGCTAGTATTAAAATTGGAAAGATAAAACACCAGTATCCAACATGTTGGCGTTCTCACCACAAACTTGTGTGGTTGGCAAGACGAGAATATTTTTATATGATCGATAAATTGGGTGATAAACCTATTGAGGCTGCAAACGATGTAGAGTATTTTTTTGAACCTCCTAAAAACCGATTTCTCGAAATAATCAAAGAAAAAGTGCCATGGTGTATATCCAGAGAGAGGATTTGGGGTACCCCTATTCCTATTTGGATCTGTTCCAGTTGCAAACAGAAAGAATTATTATCAAATAAAAATGATCTTGTGAATAGATCTTCTAATCTTGTTAGAGATAAAAATAACAACTTAATTTTAAAACTTGACAAAACAGATCAATATAATGAAAATGTAACAGTTAATGATGTTGCAAATCTCTCTCTTACCCATAATGGACAACATTTCGAACTACATAGACCATGGATAGATCAAATAAAGATAAACTGTTCCAAATGTAATTCCTTAATGACAAGAGAACCATATGTACTTGACACTTGGCATAATAGTGGTGCTGCCCCTTTTGCATCATTTAACGATAGCGAGTATAAAAAATTGATTCCTGCATTATTTTTAACTGAAGGAATAGATCAGACCAGAGGGTGGTCATACTCTCTATTAATGCAAAATGTAATCTTAAAGAATGAATCTATCGCACCATTCAAATCTTTTCTTTTTCAAGGACATGTATTGGATGAAAAAGGTAATAAAATGAGTAAAAGTGCTGGAAACGTAATAGAAGCCAATTTAATGCTTGAAAAGAATTCAGTAGATCTTGTCAGATTTTATTTTATCTGGAAATCGTCACCTATAGAAGCATTGAATTTCAGCCTAAAAGAAATGAGCTCAAGACCATATCAAATCCTGAGTACACTTTACTATTTGCATATCTATTTAAAACAAAATAGTGTTCTCGACAATTTTGATAGAAGTATTCATGACCTCAAATGGGTAATTAAAAATAATTTATTAGAAACACCCGAAAAATGGCTGCTTTCGGTATTACAAAGTTTAATAAAAAATATTGATTTCTTATTTGAAAATTGCAGATTTCATGAAGCAACAAAAGCTATTGAAGAATTTATTATAAATAATGTCAGTCAAACCTACATACCACTTACACGAAATTATATTTGGAATGATAGTGCTGAGGAAATAGACAGAAGGCTTACAATTTTTTCAATTCTAGATTATGTACTTGAGAAAATGGATATTATTCTTCATCCTGTATCTCCCTTTCTTACAGAATATCTCTATTTGAATTGCTTTAGTAAAATAAAAAATTTAAAAGAGATTGATTCTTCTAAAGATAGCATACTACTCTCTACATGGCCTGAGTTAGAAAATTCTTTAATTGATCAAGATCTAGAGAATATTTTTGAAAGAATAAAAACTATTATCTCTTTAGCAAATTCTGCAAGAATGAAAGCAAAAATTAAGCGAAGATGGCCTGTAACAGAAATGGTGATATGTTCTATTTTAGATAAAGAAACAGTAGAGCAATCCAATAATAATAATAATAATAATAATACTAGAGTAAACTATTACAATCCCAATCAACTGGAGAGAGAGTTGGGGAAAAATGATATATCTGAAATTTTGAAAAATCAATTGAATGTACAATCCTATAAGGTCAAACAAATTCACACATCAAATACAGTAGAAAAAATTCTAGAAATGATCAATGCCAATCTCCCTATTTTACCTTTAATTAGTATTATTCGAAAAAGTGTAGCCCCACAAGTTAAATCTGATATAGGTAAGGTTATAGCCGAATTTGAAAAATTTGACAAAGTAGAGGTTCTTCATACTCTTAAAAGAGCTAAAAAATTTCGCCTAAATTATGATAAGGTTTCCCCTTCTTCTTTTATTGACCTCTTTGAGAAAGATTTAGAAATTTCATTTTCAGTTAAGGAAGGTTATATTTATGCTGAAAAAGAAAATTTAATGATATTTATGTCTACAAATCGTGATCAAAACTTAATTACACAGGGTTTAGTCCGTGATTTGGCTAGAAACTTGCAACAATTACGTAAAGAAAGATCGTATAATCCTACTGAAATTCTATCAACTGCATATATTGCTGACCTAGAAAAAGATGAAGTCTCTTCTCTATCTTTACATACAAACGATTTAACTTATTTAGTTAGAGTCAAATCTGTAGTTTTATCTGAAGAAAAGAGAGAAGGTATTGAATACAAGTCCATTGAAATTGATGGAAGAGAAATAAACATATCAATAAACTAGGATTTTTTATTTTTTA
>DASUCH010000039.1:0-13534 GCA_035762785.1 Nitrososphaeraceae archaeon
TAATTTAAAAATAAAAAGATTAATTGCTACAGAGTATTTGGAAAAGAAATCAGCATGGTTTTTTATTCAACCAATCTAGAATATGAATTTTGTAGATATGACAACCATTAACCAATTTCACATCAAGGTTAATTCAGATTAGTCGATAATGAAGAAATGAAATAAAATTTCGAATATCTATCTTGAGTATATACTTTTAGAAAAAGAGTTAATATACTTTAAAATTTATGATTTTATTCTATAATGATATCTTCATATTTCGTTTTAATTAGACGTCCAGTGATGTAATTCAGTATTTAATAATATGATGTTCTTTGATGTATTCTGTTTTTAATAATATATAAAATTCACGTTTGTCAGCTAATAAATTTTATTTATTATTACGATAACATAATTTACATATTGTTTTTATATCTTGTATTATTCTAAAATCTAGTTAATAAAAAGATACAAAAAAGAGTATAAAGTGATTAGATTACTTGGGAAATTATTATATTTCTCAGTATGCTAAATATCGTTGAAATTATAGTATATGTTCCCATGTTTTTATGAAAATATAATAATATCCAGCTTATACATTCAGCTAGTAAAGAACCATATCCAAAAACTAATAATTACAGCTTTCTTGTAAAAGAAGAAAAATGAATTATTCAATCTATATTGCTTTTTATTTTAAGATTATTTTGTACTGATAATATATTATTAGTTTTGAACTAGATATACAATAAGATTAAAAGTAGATGTATTCTTTAGAGTTATTACAAATCAACTTTGTTAAATAATAATAAGGTATAGTAAAATGATAGAAAATATTATAGGAAAAGGAACTTGGATAGATAAAGTAGCCAATACACTTATCATGAGAGAAAGAAAATTAAATCGAAATATCAATTTAATAAATGTAGAGAGTGGGTTAGGAGCTTCTGGAATACCTCATATAGGTAGTATGGGAGATGCAGTGAGGGCGTATGGTATTAGTTTAGCATTACAGAATTTAGGCTATAATTCTAAATTAATTGCGTATTCTGATGATATGGATGGATTAAGAAAGATTCCATCTGGATTTCCTCTATGGCTCAAAGATCATATGGGTAAACCTGTGTCACATATTCCAGACCCATTTGGAGAATGTCATAATTCATACGGTTCTCATATGAGTAGTTTATTACTTGATGGATTGGATCGAGTATCCATCAAATACATATTTAAAAGTGCTACAGAGGTCTATAAAAGTGGTATATTAATTGATGCAATTGATCAAATTCTTACAAAAAGTGAATACTTGGGACAAAAAATTTCGCAATTTATAGGTCAAAGTAAGTTTCTCAATGAATTACCTTATTTTCCTATTTGTAAAAACTGTGGAAAACTTTATGTAGCTCATGCATATAAATATTTGACTAAAAATAAAAAAGTATTATATGAATGTTCAGGAATCAATATAGGAAATAACGAACTCAGAGGATGTGGGTATAAAGGAGAAGCTGACATTGGAAAGGCGGAAGGAAAACTTGCTTGGAAAGTCGAATTTGCTGCACGATGGAAGATATTTGACATTAGATTTGAAGCATACGGTAAAGATATTATGGATTCTGTAAAAATAAATGATTGGATCTGTGAAGAAATATTAAACTTTTCCCATCCTTTGCATATAAAGTATGAAATGTTTTTAGACAAACGAGGCAAAAAAATAAGTAAATCTAGAGGTAATGTTTTAACTCCCCAAAAATGGATGGAATACGGGACTCCTCAATCCATTCTCTTGTTATTGTTCAAACGAATAACTGGAACAAGACATATAGGGATAGAAGATATACCTTCATTAATGGATGAATATGATTTTTACGAAGATTTGTACTTTGGAAAATTAAAAGAAACAAATCAATCAAAAATGATTAAGTTGCGAGGAATTTATGAGTATATTAACCACCTTAATCCACCAAAAAATAATTCTAATCATATTCCCTATAGATTACTTGTCCAACAAACGTCTCTTTTTGAAGGAAACGATAAGATAGATAAGGTATATCAAAGGCTTCAAAAATACCGACTAGTTAGTGAAAAAACGAATGATATAATACAAAAAATTCAACTGGCCTTTAATTGGTCAAATGATATTATGTCAAATGTAGATAGTCATAATATATCCTTGAATATAGAACAAAAGAAAGCATTAAGAGAATTAGTAATATCTCTAAGGTCATATTTAATAAAAAAAGATAATAATATGGCAAATGATATTCAAACATTAATTTATGAAATTTCAAAGAAACATGGAATAGAACCAAAAAATTTTTTTAGAATACTTTACCAGATACTCATTAATTCTGATCGAGGACCTAAACTTGGTAATTATTTGGTTGATCTAGGTATTGACCGAACATGTGAAATAATTGAAAAATATATTTGAGCTAATGGTGTTTAAATCTTTATTATTATACAATGCAATGAATAAGATTTGATTTTGATTAAATAAGGGAAATTTCAAATACTGAACAAATAATAAAAAATAATAGTTATTGACTTTATTATTGTTTCATATATGAGATTTATAATAAAATGATCAAACTATTTAATTAAAATAATAAAAACCTTATCCTTTATCAAAATTAAAAGTATTATTTATAATATGTATATCAAATTTAAATATCCCACATTTAATACAAAATAATTGATAATATAAAAATTTTATACGCTGAAGTTATGAGAAAATATATCGGTTGTTTTCAACTTTTCCAATTACGTTTCCATTACCTTTTGAATCCACCCGTCCAATTTGGCGAACTTGAATATTGTATTTTTCTATTATGCTAATTGTCTTATCAACATTGGACTTTGGAAGTATAATACACAAACCAATTCCCATATTAAAAGTCCTATACATCTCTTTAAGGTCTATTATACCATCTTTTTGGATTTGTTTAAAAATACCATGAGGAGGAGATAAATCAGAAAGGTTGTATCTTACTCTATTATTTAGCCGTTTTAATTTTGTGAATGATCCTCCTGTAATATGTGCTAAACCATGTACCGTAATTTTTCTATCCATTATCAATTCCATTATTGGTTGTACATAAATTCTTGTTGGAATTAGTAATTCTTCTCCAATTGGGTTTGTTATGAATTCAGGAATATCGTCTAAGGAATATTTGGATAATACCTTTCGTGCTAATGTATAACCATTTGAATGCAAACCACTGCTTTCCAATCCTAATATGATATCCCCAATTTTGATCTTGTTCCCTATAATAAGTCTATTATTTTGTGCTATCCCTACTGCAGTGCCAGAAAGGTCAAAGATATCATCTGTTCCATCAGCCAACAATTCAGGCACTACAGAAGTTTCTCCTCCAACAATAGCTATTCGTGCTGCTTTTGCACCTGTAATCAAACCTTTCATAATTTTTTTTACCAATTCATCATTTACCTTCTTTAAACCTATGTAGTCTACAAATGCAAATGGTTGTGCTCCTGTACAGATAATATCATTAACATTCATGGCTATGCAATCAATCCCTATAGTATCGAAGCATTTCATCTTTTGGGCAACAAGAACCTTAGTACCAACCCCGTCTGTATGTAATGCCAGAACAGTATTTCCTATACTTATTAATCCAGAATAATGACCAAATCCCAAAATAACTTTGCCCATTTTTTGAAAGGAATAAGATTTAGTAATCATTTTTCCGATATTTTTTTGTATTGAACGAATTTTATGAACATTTACTCCTGCTTTCTCATAAGTATGGATATGTGGATTAGACAAGATATCATTACTTCAGCAAATATATAGCTAATAAAACTTTTTTTAAAATTGTATCTTAATCTTTTTTATTGACTAACAACTTTGAAATCTACAAAATAATAAAAGATCGATTTAATAGTAATATATGACTTAATAATGTTTGGAATATTGAGCATTTCAGATATAGCAAATATTATTATTGAATTTATCAGACTGGAAGTATCGAGAGCTCAATCTAATGGGGTAGTAGTGGGTTTAAGTGGAGGAGTTGACTCATCTGTTGCAGTATCGTTAGCTACTCAAGCATTGGGTAAGACGAGTGTAATGGGATTAATTTTACCGGATAGAAAAGTCACAGATCAGAAGGATATCGATGATGCTGTTGAATTATCTAAACTATTAGATATTAAATATCAAATAATAGATATTACAGACATAAAACAGAAGTATACAGATCTATTACCCCTAGAAAAAATATCTTTAGGTAATCTCACTGCCAGGATTCGCATGACCTTACTTTACTATTATGCAAATCTCTTTAACAAGTTAGTTCTAGGTACATCGGATAAAAGTGAAATGATGATTGGATATTTTACTAAATTTGGAGACGGTGCGTCTGATCTTCTGCCGTTAGCAGATTTATACAAGACTGAGGTTAGAAAATTAGGTATGTATTTAAATGTTCCAAAAACTATATTATTAAAAAAAAGTACTCCTTCTTTATGGGTAAACCAAACTGCAGAAAATGAAATTGGAATGGAATATGAAAAAATTGACACTATATTGAAAGATCTTGATGAAAATAATTCAGCTATTAGAGACAAAAATTTAGTAAGAAAAGGATATAATACAAACGATTTAGCATTTATAACAAATCTCCTCTCGAAAAATATCCATAAAAGAAGAACACCAAAAATTTGTAGCATATCATTTAATAATTCCTAAAATCTAATTTTCTTTTATTATTATTTTCTTAATTAGGATTTTCTAGACATAGCAGATCACTTTTAAGTAGGACAAATATCCTTCATCTTTATGGTCTCTGGAAGAGACATTAGGTTAAATAGAATTACAAAAAAAGGCAAAATGATTTGTATTCCTATGGATCATGGAATAACCAATGGTCCCATAAAAGGCCTAGAAAATACTCATGAGATGATATATAAATGTGAAGATTCTGGATTAACAGCTGTAATTATTAATAAAGGCATTATAAAATCCATGCCTAAGCCTACTCGTATAGGATTAATAACACATTTGTCTGCCAGTACTTCTTTAAGCCCTTATCCGAATAAAAAAGTCCTTATTGGAAATGTTGCAGATGCTATTAGACTTGGATCGGATGCCGTTTCTGTTCATATAAATATAGGTGCAAAAGAAGAACCTGAAATGTTAGAGATCTTGGGGATGATTTCGGATGAGTGCGATGAGTGGGATGTCCCATTATTAGCTATGATGTATCCAAGAGGAGAAAACATAAAAAATCCATATGATCCTGAAATTGTAGCACATGTTACACGAATTGGTGCAGAGGCTGGAGCAGATATAGTCAAATCGGTTTATACTGGAGATTTAGATTCTTTCAGGTCAGTGGTAAAAAGGTGCCCTGTTCCAATTGTAATTGCAGGTGGTCCAAAATCTAAAACCGATACTGACATTTTACAAATGTGCTCAAATGCTATTGAAGCCGGTGCTCAAGGTGTTACTTTTGGAAGAAATATTTTCCAACATGATAATCCATCATCTCTCGTAAAGGCTTTATATGAAATAGTTATAGGTAAAAAAAATTATAAGGAGGTATTGAAAAACTTTGGAGAAAGAAAAAGAAAAAAATAAAGAATTAATTATTGCCCCTCTCTCAACTGTTCCTAATGTGGAATTATTTTTAGAAAATTTAGAAGAAAATGATACATTATTTGTAGATCCTAATAAAATCAAAACGAAGAAAAATTTTAAAATAATTTATGAATCAGAACTGGCTGATATTATCATTTGCAAATCTGTAGAGGATTTAATCAGAAATAAGACAAAAGGTAAATGCTTAGCATATTATAAGAAAGTTTTCTCAAATGAAGATATTGATGATATAAAGAATGCAATCAATAATGGTGCCGATTATATTATAGTAGACGCTGATAATTGGAAGATTATTCCATTGGAAAATATAATTGCTAATTTCCAAAATACTAGAACAAAAATATTTACCACAGCTAAAAATTCTGAAGAAGTAAGAACTATGTTTGCTGTGTTAGAATTGGGTGTAGATGGGGTAATACTCTCAACTGGGAATGTTAAAGAAATAGAAGAATCTAAACAATATCTAAAAGCTAAAAAATTTGAAATAAAAATATGTGAAATTGTAGATTTTAGAGATGTAGGCATAGGAGAAAGAGTATGTGTCGATACCGTCTCAATCCTTGAGAAAGGAGAAGGAATGTTAGTTGGAAGTAAATCTAATTTTCTATTTCTTTTACATAATGAGTCAGCAGGGTCATCTTTTACTTCTCCTCGTCCTTTTAGAGTTAATGCCGGAGCAGTATACTGTTATACTCTTCTTCCTAATGGGAAAACTACATATCTTTCAGAGTTAGAATCTGGCATAGAAATCTATATAGTAAATAAGGAGGGAAATTCTAGACTCGTATCAGTAGGTAGGTCTAAGATCGAAACTAGACCATTGAGGTTAATCAAAGCAATTGGCGACAACACTGAAGGAACTGTCATAGTTCAAAATGCAGAAACAATTCAATTAATTCGTGACAACGGGGAATTATTGCCTGTTACGTCTATTAAGCAAGGAGATAAAATTTTAGGATACATTAAACCTAGTAGCGGAAGACATTTTGGAATGGAGGTTGAAGAATATATTCTTGAAAAATAAACAGTTCTTTTTAGATTCTTATAATAAGTAATTATAGATTAAACAGTTTCATATCATTTATTTGTGAATTATTATTATATAAAATTTCTTTATTAGTTAGTCGATTATTTTAAAGCATGCTAAATATTGATTAAAAATTTATTTTCCATTATGCAACTAAAACATAGTTATGTTGATAAAATTTTATCAGGTGATTGTAAAGAAATAATCTCTAAAATACCTAAAGGTTCGATTCAATTAACGATTACTTCTCCTCCTTACAGGAATTCCATTGATTATAATGCACATATTTCAAAAAATGGATCATATTATCGTGGAAAATCTAACATAAGTACAAAAGAATATCTTGAAGAGATGATTGATATTTTTAATCATAAACTATACAATGCGACTAAAGAGGGTGGTTATTGTTGTATAGTTATAGCTAATGAAGTTGTGAATGGTACGCTCTTACCACTTCCTCACATGGTCTTATCACAGTTAGTCGAACCATTTGGAAATTGGAATCTACATGAAGAAATAGTTTGGCACAAAGTTACCGGAGGAACTAATAGATATGGTTCATTTGTTATTAATCCCTACCCAAAATATTATAGAGCAAATATCATGCATGAACTTATTTTAGTTCTTAGAAAAGGTAACGTTAGCACTGGAAGAACTGATAGGACCGAAACATTACCTGCAACTCATGAAGAATGGACAAAGGAAATTGCAAATTCGGTATGGCATATCGCTCCAATTCCTCCTGGTTATATAGAACATCCATGTCCATTTCCTGAAGAAATTCCATATAGGTTAATGAAATTATATTCTTATGAAGGAGATACAATTTTAGACCCTTTTAATGGTAGTGGACAAACAACTAAAGTTGCTTTTCATTTACAACGCCGATTTATCGGAATAGATATAATTAATGATTATGTTAAGTTAGCTCGATCTCGGTTAATTGAACCAATACATATTAGAGCAGAAGCATTAATAGCGAATTGGAAAAAAATTCCTTCTCATCATAACTTATAAGTTTATTAACATTTAGTATGAATTATTAATTAATTATTTTGTGGTTATACTTTTTCTTATTTACATTTTTATTATAATAAAGTGTTCCTACACTTAAAATTTAAATAATTTATATTCAATTAAATAATTGTAATAGTGAAGATCTAATTTTGGTAAGAAGATTTTGCGTTTCAATTGCTCCAAACACAATTAAAGAATTAACTTTTTCAATAAACAAAGCAATAGATTTAAGTGATTTCTTAGAAATTAGGTTTGATTTTTTAGATCAATCTGAAATTCCTTCTTCCATGAAAATTATTGAATCTATCAAATCAAGATGTGTATTTACTTTAAGATCACGAGAACATCAAGGTAAATTTAAAGGAAAAGAATTCGAAAGACTTAAGCTTGTAAAAATTTTGTATGATGCAAATCCAATGTTATTAGATGTAGAATATGATACAATACTTGCTGATCATTCATTAAATAATTATATGAAAGATAAGTCTAATGTCTTAATTTCATGGCACAATTTTTCCAGTACTCCTTCTGATGACTATATAGAAAAAAAGATTTATGATATGAAAAAATTTAGTAATAATGTAAAATTAGTTACCATGGCAACAAATGTTACAGATTCTCTCAGATTATTAAATTTATATGATAAATTTAAAGATATTAATTTAATTACATTTGCAATGGGCGATTGTGGTATCATATCTAGAATTTTATGTACATTTTATGGTTCCCCTTTTACTTATGTCTCACTTGAAAAATCTATTGCCCCCGGCCAGCTATCACTAATAGAAATGAGAAGAATATATGATAGAATTAACACATATTTTTTTGATAATGTTATCACCAATTAAGACATATTGCATAATAGGTGATCCTGTACAGCATTCGTTGTCTCCATTAATGCAAAATGCTGCATTTTCTGCTCTTGGAATTAAAAGCTCCTACATTTCTTTTCGTGTACCTTCCAGAGATCTCAAAACATCGATAGAATCATTAAAGTCAATTGGAATTGCAGGTTTTAATGTTACTATTCCGCATAAAATTTCAATCATAAAATATCTTGATAAATTGGATAAAACTGCTTCTGAATCAAAGGCTGTTAACACAGTAAAAAATGACGGAGGCAAATTGGTTGGATATAATACTGATATCTATGGTTTTATTCAGCCACTTTATAAAAGAAATCTAGATTTTACAGGAATAAAGATTTTGATAATTGGTGCTGGTGGAGCAGCGTATGCAATCGTGACAGCGCTTTCCTACGAAAAAGGAATAGGCAAGATCATTGTAGTTAATCGTTCATCTCACAATGCTTCAAAGCTTGTACGACACGCAATAAAATTAGGATTAGATACATATCAGGACTATTTTGATAATCTTTCTAAAATTGCATTACAATCAGATTTAATCATCAATTCTACTTCTATTGGATTAAACAATGAAAAGAGTCCAATAGGACGGGAATATATAAATCCAAATAGTATTGTTTATGATATAGTATACAAACCCATAGAGACTGATTTACTGAGAAAAGCAAAGGAAGTTAATGCAAAAGTGGTATATGGATATGAAATGCTAATTGCACAAGGAGCACAAGCATTCAAGATTTGGACTGGTTGTGATGCTCCTATCACTGCTATGAAAAAGGCATTGTTTGGGATTTTTGGAGAACCCACATGACATCTATTTCGACAACAGCTACGGTTCATGGTGCAATTTCAATAGTCAATGCTATTCCTACTGGTAAAGGTTCTGCTCTTGGAATTTCACTTAGGACAACTGCAAAAATACATATGCGCCAAGGAGAAGGAAAGATCTTTCATAACAACAGGAATGGCGATTTATTTAAGTATATTATTCATAATTGCATTCCTAAAACAATACTTCGATCTCATGATATTTTTTTGACTCTCTCTTCTGATATACCCATTGGTTTTGGATTGAAAAGTTCTAGTGCAGTTTCTTCGGCAGTAGCATTAGCTTGTTATGGATTAGTTGAAGAAAATATTGATGATTTTAAAGTTTTGGATATAGCAGTTAATGCATCACGAAAAGCCAAAATAACGATAACCGGCGCGTATGATGATTCTACTGCTTGTTACTTTGGTGGTTTTGTTATTACAGATAATTATTCTAACAAATTATTAAGACGAGAAAACGGACCGCTTGATTTGTTATCTCTCATTCTTCTTCCTAAAAATTCCGCGAGAAAGAATCCTTTAAAATTAAAAATTTTAGCCGATTTTTTCGAGCAAGCCATTCACTCAGCAGAAAACTCAGATTATTGGAAGGCCATGACTCTTAATGGAGTTTTAGTATGTTCTTTAATGGGATATGATTACAGTCCAATTCTTCTTTCGATAGAAAATGGAGCGATATCAGCTTCAATTTCTGGAAATGGACCATCAATAGCAGTTATCGTTGAGAAAAAAAATCTGATTCCAATCAGAAGTATTTTAGAAAAATATGGAAAAATATTAGTTTGCAAAATTAATAATACCAAAGCGAGTATAGAAAAAAAAATTGGCTAAACTAGAAATTAGTAAATCTTTTCTGAAAGGTAACATAAAATCGCCTCCAAGTAAAAGTTATACTCACAGAGCAATTGCTATTGCCTCTCTTGCAAAGGGAAAATCCACAATCACTAATCCACTGATAAGTAGAGATACCATAGCAACTATTTCAGGTTGCAAAATGCTTGGAATTAAAATCGAAAAAGCTAATGAAAATGTTAATTGCATCGAGATAGAAGGAAAAAATCAATTTGAAACCCCAAAGGATATAATTAATGCAGAAAATTCTGGAACAACCATTAGAATTTTAACTTCAATGGCCGCATTGGTAAAAAATGGTTATACTATTCTCACTGGCGATGAAAGTTTAAAGACAAGGCCGATGAAACCTCTAATTTCAGCACTAAATCAGTTAGGTGTCCAGGCTTTTTCTTCAAATGATAAAAATACCCCACCATTGATAGTAAAAGGAGGTGGAATTAAAGGTGGTTTGGTATCTATAGAAGGCGGGATTTCAAGTCAATTTATATCTTCACTCTTGATTTCGAGTATTTATGGTCTTACAGATATTGAAATCAGAGTTACTGGAAAACAGGTATCTACACCGTATATTACCTCAACTATAGAAACAATGAAAAAATTTGGCGTGTCTATTAAACACGATAGAAATTATTTGAATTATTATATAACTAATACTAGATACAGACCTACAGATTTTACAATTCCAGGTGATTTTTCATCAGCATCACTTATTATAGCTGCCGGAGTTTTATGTGGAGAAAAAATAACAATAGAAGGAATGAATTTTCATTATCCACAAGGAGACATGCAAATTATTGATATTGTTAGAAAAATGGGAGGACATATTACCATCAATAAGGATAAAGGAGAATTGATTGTATATGGATCAAATAGTCTTGATGGTATAGAATGTAATTTAGTGAATTGTCCAGATCTTTTACCCGCAATATCTATTATTTCTTTAAAAGCAAGAAACCCGGTAAAAATTTTTGGAATTTCGCATGCTAGATTTAAAGAAACTGATAGAATTTCGATTATTACTAAAGAATTGAGAAAAATGGGAGTTGATATAAGTGAAAAAGAAGATGGATTAGTACTTAACCCAGTCCGATGTTTAAAAAATGTAGAATTTGATTCTCACAATGATCATCGACTTTTTATGGCCTTTACAATTGCGTCTATGTTGACGAACAAATCAATCGTAAAAGGAGCCGAATCTATAGATGTATCTTACCCTTCCTTCATTCACGAAATAAAAAGACTTGGTGCTAATGTAAATTTAATTAACTGAAATAGATCACATTGAAATTACAAAATCAAAATCGCAATTCTTTAAAATCACTATTATATAGGACTAGTATATCCTTGGGTATGATATTATGGGTGGAAATAGTATAGGAAATCAATTCGTAGTCACTAGTTTTGGAGAAAGCCATGGTCGATGTATAGGGTCTATTTTAGATGGTTGTCCAGCAGGTCTTCCTTTGAACGAATCTGACATACAGCCAGAGTTAGATTTACGAAAGCCTGGACAATCTACTATTACGACTCAAAGAAAAGAAGAGGACAAGGTGGAAATTCTTTCAGGTACATTTAATGGTTATACAACTAATGCACCTATATGTATGGTGATTTGGAATAAAGATTCAGATTCAAGACCGTATGAGAAGATAAAAACAATCCCAAGACCAGGACACTCTGATTATCCTGCCATAATAAAATATGGAGGATATGCAGATTATAGAGGGAGTGGTAGATTTTCGGGTAGATTAACAGCAAGTTTCGTAATGGCAGGAGCAATCGGTAAAAAATTATTGAAATATGTTCTAGGTATAGAAACAATTGCTTATACTGCAGAAATAGGAGACATCTCTATTGGCAATATTTCTTTTGCGAATGCAAAGAATTACCGTTACACTAATGAAGTCAGATGTCCTGACCTCCATTTAGCCGAAAAGATGAAAGATTCAATTATGAATGCGAGAAAATCAGGAAATTCTTTAGGCGGAATTGTAGAATGTGTTAGTATGGGATTACCAGTGGGACTAGGAGAACCTATTTTTTCATCATTGGAATCGGATTTAAGCAAAGCATTATTTAGTATTCCTGCTGTTAAAGCAATAGAATTTGGTTCTGGTTTTAAAGGAACAAAAAAGACAGGTTATGAAAATAATGATTTATTTATAAAAGAAGAAGGAAGAGTGGTAACATTAACAAATAATTGTGGTGGTATATTAGGCGGCTTATCTAATGGAATGCCTCTTACTATAAGAATAGGATTTAAACCCGCAGCCTCTATAGCAAAAACTCAGAAAACATTAGATTTATCTTCAAACTCTTTAGTAGATCTTCAAGTTCCCGGAAGACATGATCCTTGTGTTGTTCCACGCGCTCCTCCTATTGTTGAAGGAATTGTATCCATAGTTTTGTCAGATCACGCAATTAAAGCTGGCTTCATTCCCACAGTTCTGAAGGGTGATTGAAATGGTTGAACAGCAGAACTTGGATTATTTAAGAGAGGAAATGCAAAATATTACTAATCAAATAATTAAATTGGTTCATGATAGAATGACAGTAGCAAAAAAAATTGGTAATATTAAACAACAATTGAAAATTGAAATAGAAGATGAAAAGGTAGAAAATGATATAAAAAAAACCGTCCTCAAACTTACAAAGGATATAGGTATGGATGTAGAATTTTCTGGCAGACTTTTGAATCTTCTTCTTTCGGAATCAGTAAAAATACAAAGTGTTCAAAATACTAGTAACAAAAGCTCTACTCATATGGCTATATTTATGAAAGCTAAAGAACTTGAAAAAACTGGAAAGAGAATAATCCATATGGAAGTGGGTGAGCCTGATTATCCTCCGCCTTTAAAAATTAAAGAGGAATTGGCAAAAATATATGACAATAAAAGATATCACTATACGGAAATTTCTGGACTACCACAACTACGTCAAGCCATATCTCAGAAATTTTCGAATATTTTACCAGAGCAAGTTCTAGTGACTCCAGGAGGCAGGTTTGCGGTTTTTTGTGCAATTAGCTCGCTTTTAAAATCAGGGGATGAATTAATTAATATTGAACCCTCGTGGCCGGCTTATAAAGAATGTGCAGATTTTATTGGGGCTAAAACCAGAGTACTAAAAACTACTCTCGAAGATAAATGGGACCCGAATTTATTAATGCTAGAAAACCTAATAAATATTAATACTAAAATGATTATAATAAACTATCCTAACAATCCAACAGGAAAAATACTTGATTCTCATTTAATGGAGAAAATAGTTTCTATAGCCAGAGATTATAATTTATATATTTTAAGCGATGAGGTTTATTCAGACTATTCATTTTGT
>DASUCH010000040.1:0-7927 GCA_035762785.1 Nitrososphaeraceae archaeon
GATTCAACTATAAATTGAGAATATTTTTCGTCAAAGTAAATATACTTTCCTCATCTATATCTATTAGACTTTATCTTAAACTATTACCTATAAATAAAATTTAAGTTAATTTATATGATATTTGTTTAATTCTAATATAGATGAACTATATTGACGGTGATGGCAATATTCTTATTCCTAAATCCGTCAGACCTATAATTGATTATACTGAAACGAATCTAGGAAGTAAAAAAGGAGCGAAAAAACAATATAGATATGAGAATTTACATATCAGAGAATATGAGGATTATTATAGCGTACATCTGGATAAAGTCGATCCAAGAATCGATCCCCTTGGACATCTTTTAAAAGATGCTCCTGAATACCTTACATGCTTGATGATGGCTAGTACTATTGGTCTAAAAGTAGGTACAACATTTTATAAAAAACGAAAAGAAAAAGATAATGGTAATCAATTAAAAGCATTACCATTAGGAATTATTACGGGTATTTTAGCTGGAACTACAACATATATGACTACATATCATTTGCATAATTTTATTAGAAAAGCAAAATTAAGAAAATAAAAAATTTTGATTATTGTTTAAAATATATTTCTGAAATGACAAACAAGAATTCCTCAAAAATCAAATTAATAAAAATCATAATTAAGTTACTACCAATAATAATCAATTTTAAGAGAGACAGAAAAGAATGGGTAAAACGTGAAGGAAAAAATGTCGATGAAAATAAATATAGAAAACATGCACGACAAGCCTTAAAAATTTTTATTCAATTGGGACCATCGTATATAAAATTAGGTCAATGGCTATCTTCTCGTTCTGATATATTACCACAACCATATTTAGAAGTATTTGCTACTTTACAAGATGATGTTCCAGTAGCATCTTTTGAAAAAGTAAAAAAAATAATTGAGGAGGAGTTAGGAAATTTGGAAGAAAAGTTTGATTATTTTAATAAAGAAGCTTTTTCTGGCGCTAGTTTAGGACAAGTATATCATGCAAGATATAATGGAAGAGAGGTAGTAGTAAAGATTTCAAGACCAGGAATTGAAAAAATTGTAGAAGAAGATATATCAATAATAAAAAAATTGATCCCGTTATCTACTAGATTTATAGATCCCAATTTAAGATTTTCAGTTGAAGGAATGTTTTCTCAATTTACTGAAACTATTTATGAAGAAATGGATTACATAAAAGAAGCAGAGAATCTATTAGCAATTAAGAAAAACCTAGCTAAAGAGAAAAAAATTATAATCCCTAATGTAATACTTGATAGAACTTCTAAACATATTATAACTATGGAATATGAACCCGGAATAAAGATAACAGATGTAGAAACATTAGATAAAAAAGGTATCGATAGACAAAAATTAGTAATATTAATACACCATATATTTTTCAAGATGCTATTACGTAATAATATTTTTCATTCTGATCCTCATCCTGGAAATATAGCTGTCAAAGATGATGGTTCAATAATTCTCTACGATTTTGGAATGGTTGGAAGACTTGATAATGAAACTAGATTACTGTTGATTAGATTGTATCTAGGTTTGATTGATAAAGATCCTGTAAGAACTGTTGATGTGTTATATCAACTTGGAACATTAGATTATACCACTAATAGAAATATTGTTGAGAAAGCTATTGAATTAAGTATTAGATCTATGCATGGAAAACACGTAGATAAAATGGAAGTGAAATCTTTAATGGATTTATCAAATAAAACATTAAGTAAATTTCCCTTTAGACTACCCAAAAATTTAGCATTATATATGAGGATGACCTCAATTGTGGAAGGGATTTATCATCAACATAAAATAAGATTTCAATTTGTAAAAGTTCTATCGAATTTATTCGAACAGGAGGGATTAATCAATGATGCGTACATTGAAGAAATAAAATATTCTTTTCAGAAATTTATAAAAAATATAGAAGCATCAGTAAATTTATCTCAAACTATAAAAACATATTTAGATAATCAAGAAACAAATATCAAAAAAACAGATAAGCGTTATGCATTTTTAGGTAAGAGTATTTTTGCATCTGCATTATTTGTAGGATCTGCATTTTTATTTTCATACAATCCTATAATTTCATCTATAGGTTTTATTTGTTCAATAATATTATTTGTTTTTAGTATTCTAAAAAAATAATATTTGTATCAATAATAAAATTTTTGAACATGTATTATTGAAAGAACTGTTAGAGGAACAACTCCAAGATTTTCTTTATAACCCTCTTGATTTTTATTTTAGATGATTATATAATGAATGGGCCATGGATATTTTTTTATTTTTTTCAGTATTTAGTGTTTTATCCCTTCCCGAATCAACGTCTTCAGAATTTATTGTTCAAGATTTTGCTGTTATAATGATTATTGCTGCTATAATGTTATTCTTAACTCATAAATTTAAACAATCCATGGTCATTGGTTACTTAGTAGCAGGAATGATTATAGGTCCGTTTACTCCACCTTTTACTTTAATTCACAATATAGAAACTGTAAACATATTTGCTGAATTAGGTATAATCATGCTTCTCTTTGTAATTGGTATAGAATTTCCTATAGCAAAACTCAAACAAATAGGTAAAATTTCAATAATAGTTGGATTGACAGAGTCAATTGGAACTATGATTATAACTTTTTTTGTTGCCCAAAGATTAGGATTTACTACATTTGACTCAATGTTTCTAGGATTAGCCATGTCTATTACTAGTACTGTGGTAACTATCAAAGTATTAGAAGAATTAGGAAAAATAAAAGAACGCTCATCAATATTAATATTAGGAGTTTTGATAGTTGAAGATATTGTGGCTGTATCGGTTTTAGCCATATTGCAATCCATAGCAGTTGCGGCAGGTACTGAAGAGATTGCAATTATTCCTATATCAATATCTATAGCTATAGCACTAGTTTTTATTGGAAGTATACTTATACTTGGATCAAAATTTTTACCTAATTTAATAGACAAAATAGGAAAAACGAATGATTATGCTCTTCTCTTAATAGTAATATTAGGACTTGCTTTCGGTCTATCCTTCATCTCGAATATTTTAGGTTTATCAGTTGTAATAGGTGCATTTTTAGCTGGCGTTTTGGTAGCTGAATCTAGAAGTGCAACAGTGGCGAAAGTTATTACTATACCATTAAGAGATGTATTTTCGGCATTATTTTTTGTATCTATAGGAGCATTAGTAAATATTTCACTTATTCCGTTATACATAGTTCCTGTTATTGTGTTGATACTAACAGCTTTTGCTGTAAAATTCCTTCTAATATTAGCTGTATTAGCAAAATCCAAATTTGACAATATTGACATATTAAAAGTAGGTTTAGGATTGGCAACAGCAAAAGGAGAGATGTCGTTAGTTATAGCAAAGGGTGGACAAGATGTAGGTGCAATTACTTCATCTATATTACCAATACTAAGTGTTGTTACAATAATTACATCTTTTGCTACTCCATATATACTAAAATTTGCAAATAATATAAGAATTTCTAGTTCAAATAATAAATCCAATAAAATAGATAATGATGAAGATAAAAATAAGCCTTGATAGATATATTGAATATAAATATATAGAATACCTTTTAATAGACACTTTTGATAATTAATTATCTTTAAGTTTATGGGATCATATTAAAAATATAAATATTTCATCATTACTTAGCTATTACAAATAATATTTTGTTGCTTATTTAATGATCATAACATTTCATATACTAATATAAAATTATTTGTAAAATATATTTGTAAAATATATTAAAGATACTTTTTTATTTTTATTACTGTTATGTAACTAATTGTATATTTGTTAAGATGCGTTTTGAGTACAAGGTATAGTATAAAATAAAACCAAAGTATAATAGATAATCAAAAAGTATGAAGAAACCAATATAATAAACATAAATTCCTATTGATTGATCCTTTTTATTTTTTATTTAGTTTTAGAATTATCATTTAGTTTAATTTATTCTTAATTTTATGTTTATTATGAATACAATAATTCATTATATATCTAGTTAGTTTAAAACTATCAATTCAATATTTGTTTTATACCAATAGATTAGGAACAACAATTAAATTATGAATTCTTATCGAAAAAGGATTTAAATGAGTATAGCATATTATAAGGAGTGTCTTCTGAAGTAAGAATTAATGATAGTCCACGTCATTTTATGGTACTTGATGCCATCGCTAGAGGAATACAAGATCCAAATAAAATTGCAAAAGTTCTCAAAATTAATAAGGAAGAAGTAGAATTAATACTAAATGATCTTTTAACTCAAAGACTAATCATAAAAAAGGAGAGTAGGGGTTTTTTTGGTAACAAAAAAATTAAGATTTCTATTACAGATACAGGAATTAGACTCCTGAATTCTAAAAAAGAAGAATTAGAACGCAAGTGGCATCAAGCTCAAAAGATGTATAACAATGGGAAAGGAAATAGAGCTCAATTGCAAACATATATGGAAAATAATAGATCATGGGTACCTTTAATGATATTTTCAGGAATAATAGATGTTTTATTCTTTATGACTATGATGTCTTTTTTAGGTATGGCATTAAATCCGATGGAACAATCGATGGCAGGTGAAAGTGGAGCAGAAGGTGCTGCTGCAGGAGGTGAATCAAGTACCGAAGAGACGAGCGGTAGCGGTAGCGGAGCAGATACTGGAGATACAGGAGATTTTGGCGGATTTGATACAGGAGGATTTGGAGATTTTTGATTACCAAAATTTATTTTATTTTCCAGGACGTCAATAGCTAATTTAATTATTAATAGCAATCTATAGTTAAGGAAATTAGTTAATTTATTTTATAAATATATTTATAAATTAATTTTTAAGATCATCTATTGTCTTTCTTCTAACATCATAGGCAATTTTATTATCATCAGCAGATGAAACTGTATCATGAATAGAATCTGCTTTAATTGAAGAATTCCTCGCTAAATTATACACATATTCTCTTAGTCTTTTAATTCTATTTAATTTACCTTTTGCAGAATATCTTGCAAGATAAGTTGATATAATACTTAGTTTGATTGTCTCATTATATTTTTTTTTATAAATATTAACAATATCAGAAGAGGTAAATGTATTAAAATAAAAAGATTCCTCGACTATTTTCCAAATCTTTGAATCAACAGATAAAGTATTATTATTATTTTCTTGTAATTGATTAGTTATTTCTCCAGAATTTGTTGATCGTACTAGATCCATGAGCTCAATAACTTGAAATATCTTTTCCTTTGAAAAATTACCTTCTAATGAGAGATTATACTTACTCCCTTCATCATCTTCCAATTCGATCTTTATTTTCTTCTTCGAGCTCAAAGTAAAAGTTCTTTATTTTGTATGCCATTTAATACTTTTAAATATAATAGTAAAAAAAAATTAAGTAATTGCTAAACTTTGTTAACAGAATGTTTCTATTAACTAAAAGGACTTTAAAGTGAACATATTTAGGAATCATTATTCAAATGATTTGACAGAGTATTTAATTTTGAGAATAATTAGTATTAGATTTGAAATTACACCTATTGCGTTTCCCCAAATAATTATAGCATCGTCAATAATTACTCCATAAATTACATAAAGAAATAATCCTACTGTTAGATAAAATATTAGCCAAAATGATACATCATCCATTTTTTTAGTTTTAAAGCCTTTTATTATCTGGGGAATGCTACTATAGCGAGTTAAAACTGTAGCTGCAATACCTATAATGAAAGCTACTAAACTTGACGAATAAAAAAATGAAAATTCCATTATCATTGATAATCTTTAATAGAAGGTTATTTTATTGATATTGTAAATTTAATTAACAAACTTAAATAAAAAATATTTTATTTTGTTTAAATTTAAAAGTAGGATTTATCTTGTATAAATTAGATATACTTATAATATCTACTTATCAGACATTCGAATAGATCTAGTCATCATTATTTGATATGCTTATAAATAAAGACAGCATGTAAAGTAGATTTAAAATCATTGTATATTAAAAAGTTATTCATATCTTGAAAATTCTTTATTTAATTCTTTCAAAAGTAATTTTTGTTTTTCTGTAAGATTATTAGGAATTTTGACCAATATCCTTACTAATTGATCTCCCTTGCCATATGTTCCATACCGTGGTAGTCCTTTTCCTTTAATCTTTAAAATGGTATTTGCTTGAGTTCCTCCAGGAATTTTCAATTTCTCATAACCATGTAAAGTTGGAACTTTAATTTCGGTTCCCAATACTAAACTAGGATAGTCAAGATTTAGGTTATATAATACGTGACCATCTTCCAATCTCTCAAACAAATTATGAGGCAAAACATGAAGTCTAATTAATAGATCTCCAGGAGGCCCTTGCTCTGAATATTCACCTTCTCCAGTTAGTTGCAAAGTCATTCCATCTTCAACCCCTGAGGGAATATTTATTTTTAATTTCTTATTTTGTTTTATTTTACCCGATCCTAGACAACTAGTACAAGGTTTATCAATCATTTGACCTTTACCATTACAAGTTTGACATGGCTCTAATGAAATAAAGGTAGAAAAACGATTTTGATTATAAACTCTACGAGTTTGACCTTGACCATTACAAGTATTGCATGTACGTGGTTTAGTTCCATGTGCAGCTCCTGTTCCACCGCAATCGTTACAACTTTCAAACTTTGGTAATTCGATCTCATCTTTTTTTCCTCTTACAACGTCTTCTAATGAGAGTTCCATATCATAGAGAATATCTCTACCTTTTCTTCTATTACCTCCTATGTTGAAACCAAATCCACTAAATGGATTAGAAGATCCTTCGAATCCTCCTGCTCCTCTACCACCAAACATTTGTTCAAAAATAGTTTTTGCAAAGCCGCCAAAACCCATATCTCTAAAGATCTCTTCAAAGTTTGCTTCGGATCCTCTAAATACGTCCTCTGACCCTACATGTCCATAAGTATCATATCTTTTTCTTTTTTCATCATCGGAAAGAACTGCATAAGCTTCAGAAATTTCTTTGAATTTTTCTTCTGCACCTGGCGATTTATTCCGATCAGGATGGTATTTTAATGCTAGTTTTCTGTATGTATTTTTTATTTCATCTTTACTAGCATTCTTTTGTAGCTCTAAAATTTCATAATAATCTCGTTTGTTAGCCATAAATTATAATCCCGTAATGAATTAATATTAAATAAAAAATGGATTATTTTTATCTTTTGACATGTTAAGATCCAGGAGATGTAGTTTTATCTGTAGAATTACTATTAGATGATGTATCAGCAGGACTTGAATTGTCTCCTCTATTAGTTTCACTTTGACTTTGATTTGTGAAATCCTCAGTAGTTGTTCCTTGTCCTCCGACGCCGCCGGCTGGATTTGCTGCTGCTCCAACTGTTCTATAAATTTCTGTACTTATTTCAGCGAGTAAATTCTTTGTTTCCTTAATTTTATCATTGAGGTTTTCAATATTATTACTAGCAATGGCATCTTTTAATTCTTGTACTGCCTTGTTTATCTTTTCTGTTTGTTCAGGTTTAATTTTGTCTTTGAAATCTTGGCTAACTAGTTTTTCTGCCGAATATACCAGATTTTCAGCCTCATTTCTAATTTCCGCCTCTTCTTTCTTTTTCTTATCTGCTTCAGAATACTGTTCTGATTCTTTCTTTAGTTTTTCTATTTCATCTTTAGATAATTTTGTGGTTGCTGTAATAGTTATTTTTGCTTCTTTAGAAGTGCCTAAATCCTTGGCAGTAACGTTTAGAATTCCATTTGCATCAATATCAAATGTTACTTCGATTTGAGGAACTCCTCTAGGAGCAGGTGGAATCCCGGTAAGGTTAAAAGTTCCTAATGAAACACAATCTGCAGCCATAGGTCTTTCTCCCTGTACTACATGAATGGTAACTGCAGATTGATAGTCTGCCGCAGT
>DASUCH010000041.1:0-8677 GCA_035762785.1 Nitrososphaeraceae archaeon
AATAATACAAAGACTGAAAATATTGCACTAGTTTTTGTAATCCTTGCGATTACTATATTCACTGTTTAATAATATTACACTAAATTATATCTAACATACGAATAATTCTACAAAGATTTTTTGATGATAAAGTTGTGAAGGTTAATCTTTTAAACTAAATTTGGAAAAATAAGTATATAAAAATATTATATAACATTATAAATCATCTATTTGAAAGTCTAAATTTTAATGAATCCAAAAAAGTACTTGTCTAAAAGTTAAATGAACATGATTCAGTATTCAACATCATTACTAGAATAACATGATTCAGTATCCAACATCATTACTAGAATTTGAGTTAATCACATAGTATTTCATGATTGAATACTTTGATCTATATTGCTGAAGTTAGTTGAGCACTACCAAACAATACTGAAAATGGTTGACACCATATTAAAACATATTTGTATTTGTTAAAATCTGTATCTACAGGTATTTGGTAGTTCTGATTGCCAATATTTGCTTTGAGTCTCCCCAGATCTATAAAATCACTTGCTAGTGTATCAATAGCTAGATAGAGATGAACGTCCGGTCCATTAGTAGATCTAAAGACTTCTAGCCGTAGTATTTGAGATCCATCTGATAATCTCAATATTTTTGCTTTACCTTCTGCATTATGTATCCCATCATTAACTCCCATAAAATCACCTATTAAATCTATATTTTGTGTACTTTGATTAATATTTATGGTCATGATTTCATTTATAGTTGTATCTTGTTCGTCTGCTGCCATTCTTATTATCATGTCTTTTTCTTTGACAGTCATATTTTTTGCAGGATCAAGTTTTTCATTCTCTGTCATTGCCATAAACTTCTCAAAACCTATCGATGATTCGCTACTTAGTTGAATAGGAAATGGTTCGTTTATCTCAGTATTTATAAATAGAGGTGAAATAGTATAAATACCAATAGGAATTACTATTGCTGCAATGATAATACCTATTATTATTTTTGTTTTATTTTTCAATTAAGATTTCCATGGGAAAATAAATATTATTGGTTTAGGCTTTAATACTTCTGTCATCCGCAATTGATTTAGATATAGCTTCATTCACAACGCTCACCAATTTAGCTATTGATATCGGTTTATGTAGAAAGGTAAATGTTGGGTTATCACGTTCTAACAGATCATAAGCACTGATTAAAATTACTTTAATATGTGAATTAAGATTAACAAGCTTTGTACACAGCTCATAACCATTCATTTGAGGCATACGATAATCAGAGATTATAAGTCCAAATTCCTCTGGGTTTCTTTGGATATGGTTTAATGCCGCGATTGAATCAGTGAAGGCAACTACAGAATATCCATCATCTTCTAAGACATCCTTGAATAGATCAGCAATGTTAGCGTCATCATCGACGATGACTATAGACTTTGCTAACAATATGCTATTACTATAAGATCGAAAATTATTTAAACATGACTTATTCCATTCAGTATTTGTATAAGTATGAATTGAATTTTTAACCCAAGATAATATAAAGATTAATCTAAAGTGCTATTATTATTCACTATCCGAATATATTTTCGATTTTATCTTTAGCTAAACAGTCTATATCTTTTAGAACTTTGATTAGTGGCAAAGTGTAATTTTTATTACCATTAGATTCAGTAAAAGTAAATTGTTTATCAACAAATGATGAATGGTACTCTAGCATTTCCTCAAGAAGATGATACTAGTGACAATATGAGAGCTATGAGCCAAAGTCAAGAAGAATATGATACCCGCAATGGTTCAACGTCTAACTAATGGGGCAACTTCTTAAGCTGTTAAAATTTTTTTTCCTAGTGTAGGATAAATGAGAATTGTCATGAAAAGAATCTCTTAGGTTTAATAAAAACTAATTTACGTTGAGAAAATAAAATATTCCAATCTATTAACAACATAAATAAAGTCATTATAATACCTATTATATCAATAATTAATAAAGATTGAATATCTGAATTTAGAATTTTTTTAAAATAATCTACAAAATATATAGATAAGTTTATCATAATTATATATGCAACAAAACGTCCTATCCAAAAACCTACGACTATACCAATGTATTTCGCATTCATCAATCCATAGGAAATAAATAACATATTACTAGGTAATGGAGTTAGTGCAAATAATAAAGTGCCAATCAAATATCCATATCTGGTTTTCTCTAAATATTTTCTCAGCTTTTCTAAACTGCTTTTTCTCTGGTCATTTATTGCTTTTCTTCCTATCGTACTCAATTGTAATAGTATTAAACGACCAGTTACGGCAGCAGTAGCTCCAATCATAGATAATAAAAATGGGTTTAGGTGGTTATCTAATGAATATGCTGAAACAACTACTATCCATGTTGGTGGAGTTAATATTGGAATAATACTTAATACAAAAATAAAAAAAAATACAAACGGATATGTATATTCAGAAAATAAAGTAATGAAAAAATCATATAATAATATTTCCAAATATACGTCTAATCTTTTGATACAATACGAGTATTTTATTTTTATCTATTATTCAAATCATACGAACCATATTGAGTTAATTTCAAAGTTAACGATATTCTTATGTATTTTTCTTTTTGTATTTATCTCTTTATATAATGTCAATACTAACAGTATCAATGAATAGGGGTAAAAAACACACAGAGAGAGAAAGATATACGCTCATACTTGATGCTAGAGCGTATTTATGATATTGCTAGTATTTAACAGGCTTCTTGTAAAGTTATTTACCATTATACTTTAATAAAGTCAGAAGCAATATCGTTTATAGTTTGAATAGTTTGTTTTGATATTCAGCGATATGTTGTGTGTATATCTTGGAATTTCATTGTGTAGCTTAATTAGTTGTTATTTTGACATTATATAAGGTTTTGTGAAGTGTCTTATTTATTGTATCTTATTGTTGATTTAAGGTGTTATTTGTTCTTTCAATGAAATTAATTTGTCTTTATTAAAGGTAATTGTATTTTTCCTTAAACTTTGGTTTATTTATATTTATATTTTAGTTAATTTTTTGTTAACTCTTTATTTCGTACTGACATAATTAATAGAATTTACTAAAGTTGTATAATCTCATGTATTAATATCTAGTTAATAGTCTCTATCAAAGAATATGGAGTTGAGCCTTCCATGTAGTATAGTTTTACCAAATTTTATCTAACTTGTTGGAAATATATTTAAAATTTGTAACTTAGATTAAACATATCTTTTTTAGTAATAATGCGTATTATATATTAGATGTTCCGCAATTTGGAGGATATAAATAATCTAACATATAATGAAAAGAATGATAATAATAGTTCATTATGCTCAATTTGTAACAATGATTTTAAAACAATATCAGATCCTGAATCAGGTGAAATAATTTGTGAAATTTGTGGTATAGTCTTATCAGAAGAAAAGAAATTACCTTTACATACAAGAGTATATGAAGAAATAAATGCTAATAGTCATTTCAACATACCTACAAATACAAATTTACAGAATCATGATAATAATAGTAGTAACAACAATATTTTGTTAAATATTGAATCTTCTACGATTATTGGAAGATCCAATGTAGACGCTATAGGAAAAAAAATTAGTAATGATATGCAGAATAAAGTAGATAGATTAAGAGTATGGGAGCAAAGAACTAGGTACACTAATCCAAGGAATAGGAACTTAAAACTTGCATTTAATAAATTAAATAATATCAAAGATAAAATGGTACTTTCTACTGCTATAGTAGAAAAATCTTTTTATTTATTTAAGAAAGCATCATCACAAGGAATAGTACGAGGAAGATCAACGGAAGGTGTACTATCTGCCTCAATATACTTAGCATGTAAAGAACTTGAAACTCCAAAGACATTGAAAGAGATTTCACTTATAACTAATGTAAAAATTAAAAGTATTTCTAAATACTCAAAGGTTCTTATTATCAAACTTGGCTTAAAACCAATTCCCGTCATAGATCCAATAAAATGTATTATAAAAATTGCGAATAATCTTGATTTAGATGAGAGATTAAAACATAAAGCCATAAAAATAATGAAGGAAATTATGAAAGAGGAAATTCATGTGGGAAAGAATCCATTATCAATGGCTGCATCGACAATATATGCAGTTTCTAAAACTGTAGAAGGGGAGGATATAACTCAATCAGAAATAGCAAATTCTGTAGGAATATCTGCTTTAGTTATAAGAGATAGATATAATGATATTATTGATAAAATTAATTTAGATCAAATAATATATACTTAAAAATGACTCTTTATATATACAATCGATAACCAATAAGGAGTCAATCTTATTTTTCAGATTTCTAGTAATATTGATTTGTATAGAACTATTTTATCAATATCAATAAATCCCTTTGGGCAAATTTTAAATATAATTTATATCAGCAGTAGTAAGACAAATTAGTACGTTATTATCAATTTCTTTACTTTTGTGATATAATGCCATTCCATGCATAGTAGGCATTTTTAAATCAAGAATAATCAAATCCTGACTATTTTTCTGAAAGATTATTTATGGCTTCAACATGATAGGTATATGTATCTATAATAACGACATTATATACTAAAATGTTGCAAATAAATTTGTGATGTCCATATATCATATATCATCTATCATCATTATCTTTCTATATAATTATTTTTTTATATTAATATCAATTAATATCAATTGTTCTAATTAAATACTTAATATGCAACATGAAATATGAAAGGTTAAAAATAATTATTAATAAATTTTTAAATTAAGTTAAGTTATTGATATACTCCTAAAATGTTTTATTACCTATCAAATATAAAATGGAAAAGTACCTGATATGGAATTAAAAAAAAGAAGGGAAAAGAGGGAAAAGAAGGAAATGGAAAAGAAGAAAAAATAACTCAATCTAAAATAACATAAAAAAATAAATTGTCAATACAAATACCTTCAATCTTTTATTAAATCTAATATACTATCATCTTCGCCTATCAAAATTCCTTTTCTTTCACATAATTGCATTACACAGATTGTAAATCCTACATGTGCACAACTATCATCTTGACAATAGGTACAGAAAGGAGCACCATCATTAATTTTTACTTTTATATAAGAATGTAAGGTATTATCGTTTAAAATACATTCTTTAGCTTTTTCATATCTTTTAAGTACAATATGATTTTTAGAAGATGTTTTGTTTTCTGAATTTAACCATTCCATAAAAGCAAATTCGCCATCATCTAAATCAAGAATATGGATAGGGTCTTCTTTCTGAGATGCTGTTACCACCTTTTTTGAATATTTGTTTTTATGTTTGTCGAACATTTCAAAATCTTCTTTTACTGTTCCTATGGTTTTCTATAGAATCCATTAGATAGTAAATCTACGTAATAATAAAAGAAAATATAAACATTTGGAAAGTATCACATATAGAAATTTTTTATGCTTTCATAGTTAAATTTTTTTTTAAATGTTTTTGTATTATCAGAGGTAAAAAACTTGAAATATCCTAAAAGGGAATAATATTGAAAGTGGCACAAAAATAACAGTTTGATTAGTCACCAGTTATTGAAGGATCTTCTGTGGATGTTGATTCTCCGCTTAAAAATTAATTAGTTGTTTTCGATAGTAGTCTGTAATAATTCTCCCATTTCATTATGTAATTTAAGAAAGAACAATCCTTTTTCTGTAGTCTTGAATTTAAATGCCCCATCCAAATATTCTATTAAATTATTTTCTATCAAGATAGAAAGGTATTCTTTTAATTGGTTATAGCTTAGAAAAGCGAAGTACATAATTTTTGTTTTGGTTTCTCCTCCGTTTGCAGCATTCAGTATCATAGCTACTATTTCTGTCCTACTTCTATTTCCCACATTATTAGTAATGTGATTTACTTATTTTAGTATTAATACCACAAGAAAAGGTAATCTGACTATAGTAAAACATTCTTCATATTATTTACAAATTAAAATTAGAACAGTTCTATTATTACATTGTATTGGCTTTTATTATTAGAACTTATTTTTTAATTGTTTTTGGAATATTAAGATATGTAAATTCTTTCGAAAATAATACTGATAGCGGTTCAAAAATGAATTTAATGTAAATATATACTACTACTTCTATTTATGTTGTATTATAAGAAACTTATTTTTAAATTGGTATATTATAGATAAATAAAAATAACTGGTTCTATATGAACAGCAACTTTCGTAAAAGCATAGGTTTACCATTTTTTGCAATAGATAATAATTAAGATAGATGGGGTTTTTAATTCATCTTGCGGGTACGTAGATAATATCAAAAATAGAAATTGGATAGCTAAACTATAGTATATAGAGAATATAACTATAAGTGAATTATATGAAAATACTTCTTATCTTTGGAATAGCTTTAATGAATATACTATATGGAACTTAAAAATACAAAAAAGTCATTTATTAAAACTGTAAAAAGTAGTAAAAACGAAAATCATTTGAATATTTCAATTCTTAGAATTCTAGCTGAAAGAATCCAACTAACCATTGGGATAGCATGATGATGGTTGAGGAAAATACCAAGTCACTTTTTACCTCTGATTTATTTATCCAACTAGGAGAGAATAAACCTATTTCAGCTGCAGATCTATCAAATCGATGATTAATCTTTAGAGAGCTGCGGGAATCTTTGCGAGTGAAAAACCTGTAAGAGATACAAATAAGAGACTTGTAGATTTATCATCACATATTATATTATCCTATGCCTGGTTCATGTATTGACAAGTCTTTATTTTCAAGTACACTGAAGCTATAATGAAAAATGATTTTGCTATTCTGGGCTTTTATTAGGTCAGAGATTAGAAACGACTATCTCTTGAGGTAAATCTTTTTTGTTCGATAGTAATAATTAAATTAATTTAAGGATAATCTTTTATACAAATTAAGAATTAATTATTGATAATGGAATCATCACCGTCATCTTCTACCACAGAGATTCCTACTTGGCATTTAAAAGCTGATTATGTTGAAACATGTAATTGTGATTATGGTTGTCCATGTAATTTCGATAGTTTTCCTACCTATGGTTTTTGCAGAGCGTTGGTATTATATCATATAAGAGAAGGAAATTATGGAGATATAGAATTAAACGGCTTAGACGTCATTGGTGCATATTCTTGGCCAAAGGCAATACATGAAGGAAATGGGACAATACAACTTTATATTACTAAAAATGCATTAGCAGATGATAATGTAAGAGATGCATTAGTTGATGTATTTTCGGGTAAAGCTAAAGGAGAGGGTCCTTTTGCTCTCTTTGCAGGGACATTTAAATATATTCTCGAACCTCAATTTGTAGATATCAATGTTAAGATAGATGGAAAGAAAAGTAGTTTCTCTATATCTGATATAATGGACGTACAAGTAGAAAGTTTTATAAATCCTGTTACGGGTGAAGAACAGGATACAAAGATACAACTACCAAAAGGATTTATTTGGAAACTTGCAGAAGCAGCAAAAACAAAGGTAATGCGGATTACTACTCCAAGTTTAAATTTTGATGACTCTGGAAAGAATGCATTTTATTCAGTAGTAGAGTATAAAGGACCATAATATAACAATAAAAAAATTACTAGTAAAAAAAGCTATTATTATATTTTTATTATCTATGAAAAATATTCAACAGTTAATCATTTTATCTCTTGTTACAGCTTCTGGTTTATCATGGCTTCTTTCATTTACAACTACTGACATCATGATGAATACAATGATAATGGAGAATTATAATCTATTGAACGTTTCATTATTTACTATAATTTGGACTTCAGGAATGGTTGCAATGATGTTTCCAGCTATAATACCAATGATTCTCCTTTACAATAAGATTATCCTACAGAAAGACAAATCTGATTCTATATTGATTGCTAAAGAAACTAAATTGACATATTCTATAAAGACAATTTTATTTACCGCTACATATATCGTAGTTTGGACAATAGTAGGACTAATTTTGTTCTTTGGATGGTCTTTATCCATGAATAATTTTGTTATAAAATATATTTTGTATGACCAAATATATAATATTTTATTTGGTATAATTCTAATTATTTCCGGAGTATATCAATTTACATCCTTAAAAAAGAAATGCATTGGATATTGTGAATCTCCTTTAGCTTTTTTTACAAGAAGATGGCATAATGGAATAATAGGAGCGATAAAAATGGGAACATATCATGGATTATATTGCTTAGGTTGTTGTTGGCCTTATTTTTTATTGATGGTAGCATTCGGATGGATGAATATAACATGGATGGGCCTATTTGCTGTAATAATATTTGGAGAAAAGATATGGTTAAAAGGAATATGGATTTCTAGGGTTACAGGAATTGCTTTTGTTATGGTAGGAATTTTAGCTATATTAGGAATAATTACATTATATAATGATACTATTAATATGGATACTATGAATATGAGTTAGCAAATTCATCTTATTTAAAATTAAGTAATTCTACAATATATCAGAATTAATACCTATAACAGTTCTAAAATTTTAAACATTCAGATCATTGAATTTAATGTAAAAGAATTCTTACAAAAAGGAAATTTGGTTATGCCTTTTTTGTGACTATTTATGCTGAATCTGAATAGGAATCTGATGGAGTTAAGGTTGCTGAACCACTAACGAACTCAATATCAT
>DASUCH010000042.1:0-2217 GCA_035762785.1 Nitrososphaeraceae archaeon
TATCGTTATTGTTGGATGATTCCAATACTATAGTTATAGCTATTGCAGTTAATAAATAATTCGAGAAATAACCTTTAATTGAGGATTGTTAGGCACTATTACGAGAGTTCCATAATAACTAGTTTACAATGCTATTAAATCGATTATTGGACATACCTTATTTCTTATGTATCACAATCATAAAACCATAGTCTTCTACTTTCTCTCCCTCTCTTAACTAACTCCCTAAATAAATAGAATGATTTTTTGGTTTGTTGTTGTAGTTGATATTATTAGATAATGAGCAAGTTGCAGTACCGAAATTTATATCAGCTCAAAAACTCTTAGAAGATAGATTCATCCTTGAATTTACTTATAATAATAATAAAAACAAACCGTACAAAATTAAAAAAATAAGGATTGAACTAACTGTATATCGAAATACGAATGATTTTTTAGATTTTTTAATGAGGAAGTTGTTACAGCCAATATTTTAGCAATAAATATAGTAACATGTTATTTTTAACAACTATTATAATAATAATTAGTATACCTTCTTTTGGATTATAAAACAATTTGTATAATTTATAATTCCAAACAATTAAAATTGTTAATCTTTCACACTAAATTTTATTTATTATATATAGTACTGGTATTATTTATGGTATTTGGTTGAATGAACACTATTTCAATGTTCATCAACAATAATGAATAGAATTTAGGATCACAATATTGTTAAAAATATAAATCTAATATAGATAATATTACAGTAATTTTTAATGTTTAGCAATATTCATATGTTTATCTAATTCATCTTCCGAATCAAAACCCTTGTTGCATAGTTCACATTTGTATACCATAGGAACATTTTCCTCAGGTATTCTTTCTTTAATGTACTGAGTCTCTTCTGAATATCTACGAGAAATCACAGGTAACGGATAATTATAACCAGTAAAGCCCGCATAGTATGGATAATCTTTTATAAAATATTGTCTAGGATCAGGTATTTTATCTCTTTCATATTTTTCTTTTACTTCATTTTCTGTTATTTTTAACCAGAGTACATTATCATCCCATCCTTCAACTTTAGTTATAGGAATATAATAATAGTGAATATTTATTATTCCTCTCATTACAACTACAAAGTTTCTGCTTATAGCATATATATCACCGATATCCACATCATCGCTTGTATGAACAGATTCATTTAGCAAACTTATCCAATCTCTGTTTTCTTCTGGTAAAATGGATGACGATGATGATGATGATTTATCAGCAGGAGTCGGTTGCATCGTTTTTTATAATAAAATATAAACTATTTAATAATTAGCAATAAAAAATTAATTATAGATTATCTTTTCTACTACAAAATTGTCAAATCTTAGATTATGGATAATAATAATTAGGAAGAATGAATAGATAAACTCATATCAAAAGATTACTTAATTTATTATTATTATCAAATATAGTGAACCCGAGAAAACTACGGACCCCGTCGGGAGTAATACCGATAGAGGTTCTAAAAGGAGTGTCTGTTATAAAAGATATAACACTATATAAAATTTAGCTTTTCTTATTGTTAGACTTAATTTAATTTTTTTTGAAAGTTCGTAGTTAAATTTTCACATTATAATGCAGAGGTTTATGGTCATTTTTGTCTGCAAATTAATCATTAAAAACAATCATTAATTTACTTTTCTTGTGTTGAAGGAAGATTTCAATTTGGTTGTACTGGAAATTGCTATCCAGAAATATACCAAAACTTGTCTTTTTTGAAATATCCGCATTCGTAATTATCCGGATAAAGTTCAATTAGTTTTTTCTTGATAGAAAGAGCATTATCTTTGTTTCCCATGTCTTCCAAAATTTCTTCTTTATTACACAAAAGTTCTTTATGATTTGAATTATTCTTTAAATATGAATTTATCAGATCTAATGCATCGGTATATTTGCCTAGTTCTAATCCTAATATTCTAGCCTTGTTTGCTATCATATCCAGGTCTCCGGGAAATTGTTTCAATGCGTTATCATACCACAGGAGTGCTTGTTGATAATCTCCTAAATTGGCTAGTGCTATTCCTTTGTTGTTTATTGAAGAGATATAGTTAGGTTCCTTTTCTAAAATCTTATCGTACAATTGTATAGCTTCAGGATATTTACCTAATTGGATCAGTATTAATGCTTTTGTGTCCATAGCATTGATATAGTTTGGATTAATTGCTAATGATTTTTCTACTA
>DASUCH010000043.1:0-136189 GCA_035762785.1 Nitrososphaeraceae archaeon
CAAAAATCCTTTTCTTTTATTTACATTTAATTATTTATTTTAATATATTACAATATTATGTATGCAAATCATATTATAGCCTATACTATATGATCTTTCAAATTCTTGAAATATGTAGAATTGAATTAGTAAGTATGAATACGAAAACAATAGTCTTTACTATACTTCTCGTATTTACTATTTTTTCTGGACTAATATACATCACATATCAAAATGTTTATGCATTTGAAGGAATAAATAAACCCATCTTCTTCAAGAGCTCACCTTTTGAAGTGAATGATTCTTTTGTCTCTGATATGTATGATGCTATTAACAAAAACAATATTTATTACTCTATTGAATTTATTAATAAACCTGCTATACTTAATATTAATCATAATCAACAACAACAACAACAACAACAACAACAACCATCTATTGGTTATGCACAGTATCGAACTAATTATTTAAATGGTTATACATATAACAATCACTACGATTATAGAGATGAATTTGTTGCCCAATTAGACCCTTATCCAGTGATGTCTGACTATGGATACTATTACTTGGATTCACACGGTATAGTATATCTGTCATTTGACTATTCATCTAATGTATTATCATATAAGGTAATTGTGGAAGGGATGAGTTATCTAGATGGCGATGATGTAGAAATAATTCAAATACATTTAGGAAGGTACGGTGAAAACGGTCCCACTATTTTATCATTATGTAATGAAAAAATAGGAGAAGGACATTGTAGAGAAGGACCCGGATTGTCAGTTGAGGGTATATTAGAGGAAAAAGATTTGACTGGTCCATTAACAGGTTCGTCATTTAACGAATTAATTGGATTCTTTAAATCTGGTCAATCTTATGTGTATGTCCAAAGCGATGATCATCCTGAAGGTGAAATGAGAGGACAGATATATTAATAACGACAATGTTTGTTTTATCTTTTTTATACAAAATTTACTTAAAACGGAGTAATAAACTGAAATTATATATACATAAAATAATGATTTTTCATTGTGTGTTTGTATTAACCTATAGGAATATACTGGACTTTAAATATATATTTCAAAATTAATTAAAAAATTCTACAATTAATTTTTAAAGATACAATAATCTAAATATAAATTCATTATATTTATTGATGTATATGTCTAAAGAATTCCTTGCTGATATTCCAAAAGATAAAAAATTAGTTGTGGAGCTGGGAATGGGTGATGGTAATTTATTAAAATTACTCTCAGAAAAGAATCAGGATCATTATTTTATAGGCATAGAAAAACAGGAAAGTTATTTTAATAAAGCAAAATATAATATTAAATCGCAAAATGTTAAGATACTTCATACCTTATTTGAAGCCGTATTACCTTTATTTGAAGATAATTCGATTGATAAAGTTATATCAGTTTTACCTGATCCTAAATATATAGATAAGAATTATAAGAGTAACTGGGAAATCTTATACAAAATTATTTATAAAAAATTAGTGACACAAGGGATATTCATTTTAATAACAGAAATAACTAATGAGTTATTCCAACCAGTATCAAATTATGAATTTTATAAAGAAGTAGAGAATTTAAAACAAATTTTTCAGTCAATAGGATTTATTGTATTAACTGCTTTTGAAGGGTATCAAGAGAATTATACGACATCTTTCCTTCAAGAATTTAATGGAGATCCTAAACGAATTAGAATAATTAATTTTGAATTTACTAAAAACTAACTTTAAATTTGAATCATAGATCTGGTTTCAGACTACAATATGGAACGTAAAATTTTTTTCTTAGATATTATTTTTGAATAGTGAAACTTGTTAATGTTATTATTAATTCAAAATGATACTATTTAATAGCAATACAGTTCAAATTCTATAAGCTTGGCATTTACAGATAACTTTGGCATAGAGGATCGAAAGGCGGCAGAAGCCATAACGTGGATGAATTCTTATGCCTTAGAGAATAGTAAAAAATTCGAAGCAAAATTAGAAGGTTATTTATTAAAAACCAAAAATTTCGGTAATTTTGAAATTATCTCTTGGAAAGGAGATTGGTCCTTCGCTAGAAACCTGATAGTTAAGGTCAGCAGGAAATTATCAACTAAAGTAATTGAATCCGGCTATCATCAGAAAAATTCATTTTTTCTCTCTTTAATTGGTGCTAATAAAGAAGTGGCAAAAGTCTATAAAAAAGGAAGTATAATTGGTAACCTTATCCTAGCCAAGAAATCTGGTAAATGGATTGTTAAGTCAGAAAAATTAATATAAAATTAGGATTCTCTTTCAAGACACAAAACACACTATAGTGGGATTTATTTTATTTTGACTGTTATGGTCACTACAATTGATTTGGATACAAATAAGTTTATTCAGATTGTTGTACTAGGTATTATGTTTAACTTTCAAGGTTAGGGTATATTGAATTTTGTCAATTGTCTTGATTTCTGATGTAATTGTTTCTATTATTGTGTCGAATGTTTCTCCTTTTATTTTGACAAGTATATTGTACGGACCTTTAACCCTATTTGTTGTTAATATTTCATTTATTCCGGTTAATTCTTTTATTATTTTTTCTTCATGACCTTCTTCGCATGTTATTAAAACAAAGGCTTCTTCTACCATTAATCAGTAGCACTTAATAACTTTAGCGTATTACTAATAACTTTGCTATGATCTGCTTGTACTTCTGTGGTAATAAGCAATAGGTGATCATCGTCCAATGGAATCGTAATTCTTTTAATTTTTTCATATTCTGCCATTGCGTATTTTCCTTTTCCTATTTTGGAAGATAAGGAATTTCTCAATCCCCATCTCGCTAACGCCTGTAAATTTGATTTCCTTGTCTCTTCACTAGTTAGCATATCTTCTACTCCTTCTCTTTGACCCCCATATTTTATCTCTCCAGATTCATCACATATTCCTGCAAATCTTATTTTAGGGTCAATATCAATTACAGCTTTACAAAGGTTATCATAATCCATACCACTATATTCAAAAATACAAATATTAATAGTTTATAGAAATTTATATTCTATCTTTGCAAAATTCTAAATTAATTTAATCCATATTTTATATTAATTTTTACAGATAATCTGGAATTTTAGCTAATTCTTCTATCTTCCAATGACAACTCCAACAAAAGTTGCATATTAAACATGTGAGTTGTGTTCTAATTTTACAAGACTCACATTCTTTATATCGTGGGAAAATACTATCTCTCAGATATTCATGGTTAAAAAACCGTCTTTCTTCCTTTCTTGTTATTTTGGAAGATTTCATAATTTTATCCTATTTAATAATATACATAGTAAATTATAACTTTTATGAAATATTTTATAATTAATTTGTATTTGTTATTTATTTTCAATTAAATGTAATGACTATTAATAAAAATTGTGAAAAGTTTAAAATAATTATATAGTAACTTTAACTAGAATATTTTTTTAATTAAAATAAAAGAACACGATGAGCTAAATCAACGCTAATTGATCTAGCTCACCGTTACCCATCAATTTTCAGCTTTGGTATAGCCTTCCTGCACAAGTCAGCTGATACCACATCACATCATTCAACAGCGTTCTTTCCGTCGAATTAGTGTAGACAGTGTCTAATTTTATAACGAGATTTCAATATAAGAGAGTTATTGAGAGAAATTATGTAATAATGTTATATAAAATTTATTTATAAAAAAATTTCTAGCATAACCAAAAATTAGCAACATTGATATCCAATATTAACTCAGCTGTAGAGTGTAAATATTTAAAGTTGATTTCTAATTCCTGATATTTTTATAACATGTTTGTCTTTTGGAATGAATATATCCATACTAATTGTTTTGCCACTCATAGTAACTAATTTATTTTCATATTGTTTCCCATCCAATAAAATTTCTATCTTTTGATTTGAAGAAATTTGGGGAATTTTAAAATTAGTAGCTCCTCCAGAGGGATTATATGGCTTAACTTCAAAAATTATACTATCGGACGAATTTTCATATCTAAGATTGCTAATCATAGAGGCACTTTCTAAATTAAAAACAATATATTCTCCTTGGCCAATATCAAGGGTAGATATAGGAGCATTGATATCCAATCCTGCACAACTATAATAATAAACGTCATCTTTTATTGCAGGATCAGGAAGAATTTTATAGTGAACGTTTTCCCCTGGATAAATGACAGGAATTATAGAACTTTTTACAGAATCTATTTGAGTACCATTAATAGAATGAACAGAAGCATATACTGCAACATTTTTAATTATATTAGGACCAGTATTCTTTATTGTACCAACTAAAGACTTTTCTTCGCCTGTAGCAAGATTTGAATAATTCTGCGTCAAGTCCATTAAAAATGGCGTCGCTACTTCTTTGGTTTCGATAGGATAGGCAAGCCCATTAAAGAATTCATTACCACTAATAGTAAACTTAAATGGAGCTGCGACATATGGATATATTACATTAGTAAATGTATTACTTGTTAAAATTGAAGATGGTTTATCTGGTTGGGTTATATTTACACCTACTTTAACTTTTATAGGCGTACCTGCATTATTCTGTACTACACCAACCAAATTCCAATCTCCATTTAAATCTTTGAAAATTTTTTGGTCTACAATAGAAATTGGAAATTCTCCGAATGACTTGATAGGTACTAGAATAATTATAATAGAAAATAACATAATAACCAAAGATGGAACTATATTTTTATAAAAGATGATACTAAACTTCATGAATGTAAAAATAATATGTTATCGAGAGGATTAAATTTCTTTCCATAGATTATTTATTCTATTATCTTTTCTTGCTAACTATATATTATTATTTCTTTTAATCAATCTGAAGGATTTATGATATTGTTGTTGTTATTATTAGTATCATCATTGATCACTTCATTTCTGGAAGATGATGATGTTTCTGGATTACTACTACCGTCGTCGTCTCCATTAAGAACGTCTGGTTCTTGACCACTATCACTAAATCCATTAGTGAAAGATTTTTCTATAGTTTCACTAGTACTACCTTGTTCATTGGAATCTCCCATATTCTCACCATCACTAAACTCATTATTTTCTTCGAGTTCTCCAGTGTTAGGATTTTCAAATAATTGTCCTTCACTTTCCAGAGGTTGTTCATTATTAGGAATATCTTCGTCAACACTAGGAAGATTTCTGCTTAAATCGCTAAAAATATCATTACTAGACTCCTCTTCCTTTACATCTTGAGCTGAAACAGATTGATATACATTAGAGGTAATATAAAGTAAAATACCTATTATTATAAATGATAATGATGATAAATAGTTGGGTTTAGTCAAATTTTTCTTTCTGCTATATATTATTCTCTCTTCTTTTTATAAAGTTATCATATGACTCGTTATATCATATGTTATCTACCATTTTATAAAGCAGGATATATATATATATATATATATAGTTCTTGTTTTAATAATAAAATATTATTTTTTATATCATTAAGAAAGAATGGTGTATGTATTGGATGGTTTGATTCAAAGATTTTCGTTGGTTTATTTTATCTTTTTTATAATGTTATTGCTATTACAGATACCACTATCATTTACTTATTCACAATTGGATGAACAAGTAAATTCCGAAAGTGTTGGTAAGCCATTTTTACCAGTAGGTAGTTATCCTGTAGGAGTAGGAATAAATTCTGTTACTAACAAGCTATATGTCGCAAATCAATTCTCTAACTCGGTAACAGTAATAGATGGCAATACAAATACAATTGAAACTACAATTCAAGTAGATAACTTTCCGTATGATTTAGAAGTAAATCCTTATAATAATAGAATCTATGTGACCAATAGAGGTTCAAATACTGTTTCTGTTATTGATGGTTCTACAAATCAAAGACTGTCAAATATAAATGTTGGCGAATCCCCAGTAGGAATCTCTATAAATCCTTCAGATAATAGAATATATGTTACAAATCTAGGTAAAGAATCATCTTCATTATCAATCATAGATGGTATTAGTAATAAAGTAACAGGTACCGTGGAATTGAATGGCCTTTTTTATGGTGTAGCTGTTAATCCATTAACAAAAACAATTTATTTGACTAATCTAAAAAATCATACTGTTTCTGTTTTAGATGAAAAAACGAAAAATATCGTTAATAATATTTCAGGAGGAAATATACCTACAGGAATAAATATAAACTATAAAGGAAATGTAATTTATGTAGCAAATTATGGTTCTAATTCTATTTCTGTAATAGATGGAAAAACCAATAAAGTCAACTCAACAATAAAAGTTGGAGATAATCCAGTAGATATTGTGGTGAATCCATTAACAAATCACATATATGTATCTAATAATGGTGACAATACAGTATCTGTAATAGATGGAGTAACTAATAAAAAAATTAAGGATTTATCAGTTAAACCAAATAACAATCAACAAAATGCTAATAACGATCCGATTCTTGATATACCTATAAATCTAACTTTTCCACTTTTAGCTAATAAATTATCTCTTAATCCTAATACAAACCTAATTTATATTACAAATACAGTTTCGAATGGGGTTATGGTAATTGATGGAAAAACTGAGAGTGTAGTTGTCCAGTTATCTGTAGAAATAAAACCAGAAAATGCAGGTACAATAGAATGTAACAATTCAAAGTTACCCTCACAGAGTTTTTGGTTGCATCCCATAAATACCGAAATAAAATGTATTGCTCATGCCTCTAGAGGATACTCGTTTGATTCTTGGACTAATATGATCTTAGATAATAAAAATCCAATAACACTAAACGTAACAGAAAATAACTTGTTAGTAGCTCATTTCAAACCCGCTATTTCAACTGAGGCATATATTGGAATGGTAGCTGCTATAGTTGGGTCTACATCTATCTTTGCGGGTTGGTATTTTAAAAGAAGAGAAAGAAGTTATCTGAATAAAAGCATGAATAGAATAGATTTTACTTATGATGCATTAAAAAAAGACAAGTTTGAAGGAGTTAAACAATTGGAAGAGATTCGAAAAGAAGTAACTAATTTATTTAAAAAAGGAAAGCTAACAGATTCACATTATAATATTCTTGATAAAAGAATCTCCGAATTAATTAGTAGTCTTTTAAGAACTGACTGATAGTTGTTTTGGCAAGAACTCCTTAACACAAAATCAAAATAATTTATTTATTTTTTATTTTTTTGTTTATTTATTTTAGTTTATAATTATGGTTCCTAATCCCTATTTAACTGAAAGAGCTAATGCATATTATAAATAGTATTTGCTAATAAATAAGTATACAATCGTACTCTTCTCTATCTATCTATCTATCTATTATTATTATTATTATTTTCAGTATGTTATTATTAAGTTAAAGAAATTTACCTATATTAAATTATGACTAGAATTCTTTATTTAACCATTATTTGCTTTGTATCTTTTATATTGTTATCTTTAATAGTAATTAATAAATCAAATAATATATATATTGAAAAAATTTTAAATATTGATGTATCTCTTTTTATTGCAATAAATGAATTTCAAGTAAAACTGCCTACAGAGCTTGATCAATTTATGATTCTGATCACACTTTATGGAAGAGAAATATTTTTACCATTTGTATTGATATTGATTTTCATATTTGGAGGTAAAAATGGGAGGAAAACAGTCATTATAACTGGAATCTCTATTTTAATCCTGATTCCTCTTGTTTCTATAATTAAAGATTATATTGAAAGACCAAGACCTTTTGTTCCTGACTTGGATACACTAATGTCTGCAGATACTAATTATTCATTTCCCTCCGGACATTCTACTCTCATAGTAGCTGGCGCTGTAACTACCTTGATTTTATTTAAAGGTAATAAATATACAAAAATCTTACCTATTGTTTTAGTTATTGATGCAGGATTAGTATGCTTTTCAAGAATTTATGTCGGTGTTCATTATCCATTTGATGTTATAGGAGGATTTTTTTTGGGTAGCGGAATATCATTGCTAATAATTTATATTATAGATAACTTACCAAAAATAAGAACTATAATAAGTAATTACAAATGCAAAGATTTTTGAAATAACATTGTATAAATTAAGAACTTAAATAAAATATCACAAGAACACCATATTTTATTATTATCATTCCTCTCTCCTCCTCCTCCTCCTTTCTTTATTCTCATTCCTATTCTTTTCCTACTGTGAAATTTTGTGTCGGAAGATTCAAACAAATTTTGATCATCTATGTCTTTCTTTTCCTAAATAGGATTTGGTAGGTAAATTCCAATTGTATTTCATTGCTAACAGTCTAAACAACGTAATAATAACTATACAGACAATCATCGAAATATAGTAATTGAAACCAAAGTATAACAGAATAAAAAAGATAATAATTCCTAAAAAACTTGCTGATGCATATAACTCTTTTATGAATACTAGAGGAATTTCTTTTACAAAAACATCTCTTACTATTCCTCCCCCGATGGCAGTAAAAATACCTGCTAAAGACATTGCTAGAAAATTTAATCCAAACATTTCATAAGCAATACTGGCTCCTATGATCGTAAAGACTCCTAAACCTATTGCATCAAACTTTAAAAATAATTCTTTACGTTCCTTAAAAAAAGGATGTAAAAAAAATACAATAACACCTGTAGCTACGGCAATGGTTAGATAATAAGGATCTATTATAATTTTAGGTGGCAATCTGTCTAATAGAAGATCTCTGATTAACCCACCAGCTAAACCTGTACTGCTAGCTAATACTATAACTCCAACCATGTCCATTTTATATTGAATTGCTTTGAGCGCGCCGGTTACAGCAAATATCATTACACCAAATAAATCTAAAAACTGAAGTAATAATGGAATTGAGAAATAAATATTATCCAACTATAAATATTAATTATTTCTTGATATTTATTTAAACTGATTAATTTCTCTTTTATCTATTCGATTATAAAATTTTTTAATGTAATGATTTTGGAGGTTTCATTCCGTTCTTGTCTAATACAATATAAACTTCTGGAATAGAATAAACAAATCCTATGTGAACACAATCTATTTTTTCATCTAGCAAACATCGTAGTTCACCATTTCGTAATATAACTTCTGCTATTCTATTTCTTTTATTATCCTTTACTAATACTCGATCAGAGTCAATTGAAATTTTTTCCATAAAAGGAGCTTGTTTAGCAAATGCTTCATGCTTTAACATCATCTCCTCCATCATGCTTGTAAGATATCCTGAAAAACTTGTTATTCCTTTTAGTTCTAAATCATTCTTTCTTTTTTCATAAATATTAAAGAATTTTTTATAGATGTTCTCACTGACTGTAATTGATTTAAAACCAGACTTAGGCACTCTGATACCGTATTAGACTGTAACATATAAGATTTACTATATTAACTTTATAAATAGAAATTAGATCTAGATGATGAACTAATTTTTATTTTATTTTATTTTAATATAATTGAAAACTAAATATCTAAAAATACTATTAGACAGATATTTATTAAATTTTTAATAATAAAACCATGAATTATTTAATAAAATCTTTTATATAAACACTTTTAAATAATTATAGGCTTGTTTTGCTGCATAAATGGGATTATTCTGATATGGATATAATTCTACAGTAACAAATCCTTTATATCCAATCTTTTTTATTGTATCAAAAACTTGTTCAAAATCTATAGAACCTATTCCAGGGATAAGATGATAGTGAACTCTATTATTGGCTATGTCTGATAAATGAAAATGCTCTATATAATCAATTAATTTTAATATTGTTTCAGAGGGATCTTCTTTGACACAATAAAAATGTCCAATATCAAAATTTAATTTTACATAATCAGAACTTATTGTTTTCATTAATTGTAAAAATTCCTGAGAGTTCTCAATAAGGAGAGAAGGTTCTGGTTCAACTAATATTTTTATATCATTTTCTTCTGCAATAGATTTGACTTTTTTTAACCCCTCTGCGAATATTTTCAGTTGGATATTTGATTCTATTTTATTCTTTTTTATATTAATCGGACCTCCTGGTTCAGTTGAAAGGTTTTTCGCACCTAAGTTTTTAGCCAAATAAATGCAATCTATTGTATGTTTAACCCTGATTTCTCGTAAATTATTATCATTTTCAATCCATGAAGGATGATAAACATCTCCTATGGCATATAATGTAAAGGCATTCAGGTTAGAAATTCCTATATTCAAATTTGCAATCAAATTTTTTATTTTTTTAGCTTGTTCTTTTGAAAACTCTGGAGGATAAGCATGTGGTGTATCACATAAAATTTCTACTCCTTTATAACCTATTTTAGCTATTTCTCTTATAGCAGTATCAAGTGAAAATTTCTTAAAAGCGTTTGAACTAAATGAAAGTAACATTTCTAATTTACCAGTTTTGAATTTATTGTAATGAATATTCTAACACTGAATTTGAGGATTCCAAGTAAATTTATCTGATTGTTTATAAAAATCATATGCATTAAACATTGTAACTTTTTCTATTTCATTTTTTTTAAATCCTTCTTTTCTCATTTCTCTAGCAACTAATGGAACACTCAATGGATCGGAAATCCCCCAATCAGCTGCACTATTTATCATTATACTATCTGATCCATTTTTTCTTATAATATCCATTGCTCTCTTTGGTGTAAGTTTCGTTAAAGGATAAACCGAAAGACCTGCCCACAATCCCATTTCCAATGTTTTTTTTATTGTTTCTTCCGTATTATGATCGATCAGAATTTTCTTTCTATCATATTTATTACTATTTTGATTTAGTATTTCTTCAATCCTTTCTATTCCTTTAGTTTTATTTTGATGAGGTAAATGAATCATAATAGGAATCTTTTTAATGGTTGCAATGTCTAGCTGTTTTAAAAAAATCTCTTCTTCTAATTCGTTAATAAGGTTGTAGCCTATTTCACCAATTGCTACAACTCTTTCTCTGTCTATAAACTTTAACATCGCTTGTAGTGCATCTAACGCTAATGGTCTCTGTACAGATTCTTTAGGATTTACGGAAATGCATACGAAATGTTCAATTCCAAATTGTTTAGCTCTTGTAGTTTCGAACGATATAAGGTGTTCCCAATAATCAATAAACGTCCCAACAAAAGTTCTTGGACCTCCCAGCCAAAAAGAGGGTTGTACTATAACTTCTATTCCGGCTTTAGACATAGCATCATAGTCATCAGTAGTTCGAGAATACATATGAATATGGGGATCGAAGAATCCAGACATTTACTTATAAAATTATCCAAGTTGTATTAAATGTATATCTTATAACATTCTCAATACAATTTCATGATGATATATCTGGTGTAGTTTTTTTTATTTATCGTAATTATCAGATATTTTAGAATAATGTTATCTCATAATTGGATAAAAATTATGAGAAATATTATGTATACTAATTATTTATTTTTGATGTATTTATTGTCTGATATAAAGTAAAAGGTAATTACATTTACATGTTAATATTTATTATTTTTTAAAAAATTAAAAATTGAAAATTATTTTGATTATAAACAAAATATTTTGATTAAAATTAAATATATTTTTATGTTGAATTAAATCTAAAACGAACAACTAATAAGATATTAAATCATAAGACAACTAGTCATTGAAGAATAATTTAAGTTCAACTAATACTACTACTAACATTAAAAGTATTTACAATAACTCCTCCTCTACTATGTTGTCGACTGATCTTGTAGGAATACATCTTAGAAACCCTCTTCTTCTTGCATCAGGATTTTTAGGCATTTCTCAGCAAGTTTTTAACAGATTATACAATGATGGTTTAGGAGCTATAGTTAGTAAATCAATAAGTGTTAGTCCTCTAGATGGATATCAAGGTCCCACAGTTGTTTGTCTTGGAGAAAAAGGTTATTTGAATGCTGTAGGGCTTGCTAATCCAGGATCTGATGCATTTGCTCATGAAATCATGAATAATAAAATTCCTCTTATCGTTAGCATTGTTGGATCTAGTCAGTCAGATTTTCCAAAACTAATAAGGAAATTTGATAAATTGAATATCTTAGGTTATGAGATAAATCTTTCTTGTCCACATGTTGCAAAGATGGGCATGGAAGTTGGTGATGACCCAGATTTGGTAACTAAAATAATTAAGACTATAAAGTCAAAAACTAAAAAACCTGTAATTATCAAAGTTGGAATAGGAAATATCGATGTTTTAAAACTTGCGATGATAATAAAGGAATCAGGAGCTGATGCCATCACTGCAATAAATACTATCAGAGCAATGGCGATAAATGTAGAAACCGGAATGCCCATTCTGAGCAATAAAGTCGGTGGACTGTCTGGTATTCCTTTAAAATCCATAGGAGTCAGATGTGTTTATGAAATATCTAAAAAAATCGATATTCCTGTAATTGGATGTGGCGGAATATTCACATGGGAAGATGCAATAGAATACTTTTTGGCAGGTGCAACAGCGATAGAATTAGGATCTGTTATCGGATATACAGGTTTGAAAGCATTCAATGAAATAAAATTAGGAATTACAGAATATCTGCAGAAGAAAGATTGTAAAAATATAAAGGAGATTGTTGGTCTTGCACATAAATATTGATAAAATACGAATGGTTGTTATTGAAGAAGTAATAGAGGAAACTCCTTCGGTAAAGACTTTTGTTTTTGATGATATGTTATCTTCAAATGCAAAACCTGGACAATTTTTAATGGTGTGGATACCAAGGGCAGAAGAAATTCCAATGAGTGTGATGATCTCAAAAAAGAAAAATCACGCTGCTATCACTATACGTAAACATGGATTTGGATCTACTTCTTTGTTTGAAAAAAAACATAATGATCTAATTGGAGTACGCGGGCCTTATGGCAATTATTTTAGTTTAAGTAAGAAAATAAAACGTCCTTTGTTAGTAGGAGGTGGAACTGGTTTGGTTCCCTTGATGCGTCTCACTACTTTATTTAGTCAAAAGCAAGAGCAATGTACAATAATTATGGGTGCACAAACACACAAAGAGGTACTTTTCAAAGGTCTCGCAGAAGAATTATTAGGTAAAATAAGAACTACCATTCTTGTCACCACTGAAGACGGTAGTTATGGAATAAAAGGAGTGGTAACAGATGCTTTAAAATATATTTTAAAAAAAGATAAATTTGATATGATCTATACCTGCGGTCCCGAACTTATGATGATGGGCATTTATAATTTATCAGTGGCTAATTCTATTCCCATTCAAGCTAGCCTAGAAAGATACATGAAATGTGGAATAGGGATTTGTGCCAGTTGTTGTATAAATGACAAACTTGTTTGCAAAGATGGTACTGTCTTTAACGAGAATCAATTATCTGAAATGTCAGAATTTGGAAAAGCTTTCAGAGATAAATCTGGTCGTCCATCCTCTTATTAATTAAATTAATAATTAATACGTTAAACAAGGTTTTTCAGAATTTATTGCTATAATAAGTAGAGGGGGGAAGAAGAAGAGGAAGAAGAAGAAGAGGAAGAAGAAGAAGAGGAAGAGGGAGTGGATGTTGATAACTTTCTGAGGTCTTTTTCTTTATTTTCAAATCCTTTAGCTCTAAACGACCTAATTTTTTTACTAATTTTTGATCTTCTAAGGATATATTTATCAATATCCATGTCTTTGATATTCAAAAGTGGTTTGCCTTTTTTTCCAACTTTTCCAATAACTTCTGGTTCAAGATGTATTTTTTTCAAGTCTTGGATTATTGACTCAGTACATTCTCTTGAGGCTATTATCAGATGACAACCATTAAATGAAGAAGTAGAATGTTGGACTAAATATTCTTTAACAGCATATGAACACATTTCCTTATTTTTAATTGGAATCTTATCTACTATTATTTCATAATCTATGTAGTCAACTAACTTTTTGATAGCTAGAATACCTTGGGTTAAAACAGGAAATACCGCAGTTATATGTGAAGCTTTATCAAATTTTCCTTCAAAAGCAGGGCAATATTTGTTTATTAGTTTTCCAAGTTCAAATCTTGGATGACTCAAATTATTAATGATGTTATCTTTTTCCTTTTCAAGTTTAGTAGTTACTATACCATGTTTTTCAAAAACAGATATGTTTTCCTCATTAATTTTTGTTAACAAAAATAGACTAAAGGGAATTAGAGAACCAAATTTATCAGTAATTATAACATTCATTTCCTCTTCTATCTCTGTGTATCTTGTAGGAATTTCTTTGTATGTTGTAGCAGTAGCACTGGCCCCAAAAAATAGGGTGCCAATTTTCAGAGAACTATAATCTTCCATATAGATATTATTAGATAGGGTAATTGAATCTAAATTCTGTCTGGTCGCATCAAGCATTTCTTCTTTTGGTGCATCATAGATAGGAAAAATTTTAAATTCGTCTATACAACCCAGTAAATTTAGATTTTCTATCGCTCCAGCAACTGTTATTTTACAATGAATGTCAGATTCAGGAGAACATAAAACGTCGGTTACCTTGGTTATATAATTATTAGCAGCAATGTATCCTACTTTATTTCCTCTTCTTGTTTCAATAAAGTCTATCAACGCAAATTGACTTTTTGAAGAGGTATTTATTGAACTAATTTTTTTAGTTACACATTTCGATTTAATGCTATTAATTAACTTTGACAAAAGATGGAGAAATTTTTCTTGGTTGTCAACAATTTCCTTATTCAATTGGATAATTGCTAGTGATTTTTTGATACCTGTCTCACTTTGCTGAATATCCAAGTCGGATAAATTATAAATTCTTCTAGTAACTTCAGGAATCTTTCTTTCACTTTTATAGAACCAATCAAACCAATCTGGTATAATTTTCCAATTTGTACCTTTAATTTTATTGAGAGAAGATTCTAACAAATCTGGATCAATTTCATTAGAAAAATTAGAAAGCCAATTTAGCGGCTCAAAACCATATTCTTTGTACTTGTAAATATTATTCCAAAAATCTGTATTCAATATAATCTATGTAATGAATTATAGTAATGATATTAAAATATAGATATTTTTGTTAATTTATTAATTATTAACTCCATCTTTATCTTACCTGTAAGTCATATTTTATCAGAGTAAAATAGGGTTTTTGCACAAGATGTCAAAATATCCCAAGGCGGTAAGGCAGTTGTTATTAAAAATACTTTAATTTCATTTCTATATGATAAAGACTCCCACAGCTATTTATTTATTCAATAGGTCGTCATCACGATAAGCCTTTAATACCCTGTATAAAAAAATTCGCGAAGAATTATCCATTATATTCACAGGATAAAGCTTTTTATAATTTGATATTTTACTTTAGCAACTCAAAATAAATATATACATTTTTAAATAAAATATATTATTGTGATAGAATCTAATTCTGCTGAGCATAGTATAGAGGATATCAATTTTACATTTTTAAAGAATGCAAATCAAAGATCTAAGCATAATTATATTATAAATGATTTGGCCAACAGATTTGAAAAATTATTTGCAACAGATATTCTTAAATGGTCAATTGAAAAGTTTGGAACTAAAATTGCATTGGCATCAAGTTTTGGTGCTGAAGATGTTGCAATTATTGATATGATGGTCAAAATAGATAAAAGTAAAACGAAAATAGTGACCTTGGATACAGGTAGATTAAACCAAGAAACATATGATGTTATGGATAAAATTCGTAAAAAATATGATATTTCTATAGAATCATATTTTCCAGATTCACAGCAAGTTGAAGAGATGGTTTATAAAAAAGGGTTTAATCTCATGTATGAAAGTCTAGAAAATAGAAAATTATGCTGTAAAATAAGAAAGGTAAATCCACTTAATCGAGCTCTTGCCTCTCTTGATGGATGGATAACCGGTCTAAGAAGAGAACAAGCAGTTACCCGTTTCAATATAAAAAAAATCGAGCTCGATCCAACTCATAATGATATTATAAAGATTAATCCCATTGCTGATTGGAGTGAAGATATGGTTTGGGAATACATAAAAGAAAATCAGGTTCCATATAATAAATTACATGATATCGGATTCCCAAGTATTGGCTGTGAACCATGTACTCGTGCTATTACAAAAGGAGAAAATCCTAGATCTGGCAGATGGTGGTGGGAAGAAACATCTCAAAAGGAATGTGGACTTCACATTGACCCGAATATAACAAAAAAATCTGAACTTTTATAAAGATAACAATAATCCTCCTTATACATATAAGAGACTGTAAAAATATCTGCAATAATCAATTTTGATTTTACCCATACACAGTAGATCTCACATTGGTTGCAAGAGCATTTTATCCACAAATAGCGGTTATTATATTTATGTACAAGTTTTATTATCATACTAGATATAATTGCAACATTATAATGATATTTGAAAAGAGTTAATAATACAATTAATGGTCTAAAGTATAAAAATTGGAGAATATTTCTATCCAAAATAATATTATAAAAAAAATTCCGGAGCCGCATGGCGGTCGACTTGTAAATAGAATTTTTGAATCAACAAATATCAATACCAAGGATATGTTTTCCATTGAAATTGATGATAATCTTAGAAATGATGTTGAAAATATCGGAGATGGTATTTTTAGTCCGTTAGAAGGTTTTATTGGAAAAGATGACTTTGAAAGTATTTTAAAATTTGGAAGATTAAAAAATGGATTGCCGTGGACAATTCCTATAATTCTAGATGTAGAAGAACCAATTGCAAAAAAAATACAAGATTATCGAGAAATATCACTAAAAAATAAAGGTGAACATTTTGCCACTCTACATTTTGATGAGTTATATTCCTATAATAAATTAGCAATGGTAAGGGCATTATACCAATCTGAGAATGAACAACATCCTGGAGTATCCAAGACCTTTCAAATGAAAGATTATTTAGTTTCTGGAAGAATCGATATCTATAAAAGAATAAATAACTCCAAATTACGAAATTATAGATTAGAACCAATAAAGACAAGAGAAGAGATAAAAAAAAGAGGATGGAAGACCATAGTGGGGTTTCAAACCAGAAATATTCCTCACATCGCACATGAAATGCTTCAAAAAGCGGCTTTAAATATCTATGATGGGTTATTCCTCAACCCTTTGATCGGAAAAAAGAAAATAGGTGATTTTAAAGACGAATTGATACTTGAATCCTATCTAAAGTTAATAGAAAATTATTATCCACAAGATAGAGTGATGTTTGTTACTCTTCATACAGAAATGAGGTATGCAGGACCAAAAGAGGCTATCCATCATGCAATTATGAGAAAAAACTTTGGCTGTTCTCATTTTATAATAGGCAGAGACCATGCTGGTGTAGGTGATTATTACCATCCATTTGCAGCTCACGAAATCTTTAAAGAATATCCTGATATTGGAATTGAACCAATATTTTTCCCATCATTTTATTACTGTAAAAAATGCTTAGGATATGCTAATGAAAGAAATTGTCCTCATGGTTCAGAGTATAAAGAAGAATTATCAGGGACAAAAATGAGAAAAATGGTCACTTCTGGAGAGATGCCAGGAAAACATTTAATGAGGCCAGAAATTGCAGACATAATTGTAAAATTTCAAGATCCATTTGTTTCTTAAAATTTTGCTGTGGTACAAAAATTCTAGCATTTTTAGAATTCTTTTTGGGTATTTTACTTAAAATGATTTAATAAGGTTGATTCTATAAATTAATTTTATTGTTCTCCTGTTTTTTAATCTTTGATTTACGTTCATATTACTCTAAATAAATTTATATAAAATGCACTCAATGCATAGGAATTCTTTATTATATTTTTTGAAATTGTCTTCATTTATTGGAGCTTTCATCTATATGATATTTTTTTCAAATAATATTTTATATGCTCAAAATGAATTTGAACCTCCAGCACAAACGCTTAATGTAACAAAATCAAAAAGTCATGAAAGCTTTGTTGTTCCCTTTAGCGCATCTAATACAGACCGTAAAAATCCAGTAATTCATACTTTTGAGACTTCCAAAGATGATAGTTGGATTCTTGGCATTGATAATAATATGACCTACAACAAATCTTCTGAAGCAAAAACAATTATTAAATTGATGGAAAATAAGCCTAGCGAAAAATTCATTGAATTAGCCATGTTTGAACAAAATGAAAAATTCTGGGTTGCTGTTAATACAAATGAATCAGGATACATAAGAGTCCATGAACGAGATACTGATGGATGGTCTCGTGATGAACCCCTTATGGTAGGACATGCTAATAATCAAGGTTTAACAATTACTAATGGAAAAAGAATCGTAATTGACAGGCTATCGTTAGATGGTTTTAACTTAGGTTCTATTGCTATATATGGAAAAGATGATACTGATTCTCCGATAAATACTTTGGATGGCTTTATTTCCTTTGATCTTATATTTGGTAATCCTAGAGATTCTCCATTATATTTTCTACCTATCATTATGTTAGTTTTAGTTGGAGGGATAGTATTCTACCTTCTAAAAATTAAGAAAAGAGACCGTGAGAAGGAATAAATAAATCCCATTAAATTTTTTTTTGATTTGTGTAAAAGTTGCATATACCTTTTAAACTACATATTTGGCATTTAGGTCTTATAGGAAGACAAATATTTTGTCCATATATTACAAAAATATTATTTAAAATTAACCAGTATTTTTTGTCTACGATTTTTATTAATTCTTCCTCTGTTTTTTTAACATTTTGTGTTTTAACTATACCAATTCTGTTAGAAATCCTATGAACATGCGTATCAACTGGTATGGCCGGTTTATTAAAAGCATATACCAAAACGCAGTTTGCAGTTTTTCTCCCTACACCAGGTAATGATAAAAGCTCTTCAAGTTCACTTGGCACAATTCCATGAAATTTTTCGACAATGATATTGGATGCTTGTTTAATCCTTTCTGATTTAGTATTGTAAAAACCTATGCTATGTATAATTGATTTTATATCATTCAAATCTGCATTGGATAATTCAAACGCATTCTTATATTTCTGAAAAAGTTTACGTACAATTTTTGAAGTATTTTCATCCCTTGAACGAGCAGATAAAATAGTTCCAATTAGTATCTTGAAGGGATCATTATCTTCTTCAATTTGAAGTTCTTTTAGCGCTGTAAGTCGTGAGAGGTCTTCAAAGTAATTCAATGTAGTCTCCATATTATCAAGGATATTTTCTATTTTTATCAGTTTTTGAGGGCGATTATTATCTTGAAGTTTTATATTTGATTTTTTCTTCAATGTTTATTTGTTCTGTAATAGGTTGTCTAATAAAAAAATTTAGATATATATTTTGATTTGTAAATAATATATGAACTACAAATTATCAACTGTACCAAATAATATTACTGATCCGATATTTCTGATAAAGTTAAAATAGCTTACCTGATAATGCTCCATAATATCGATCTTTTTCAAATTATTTTTATACTGATTTTATTGGTTGTTTAAATTTTATTTCATATTCTTTATCTCTTTGTTTATATATTAAATCTAAATTATACAATATCTTTGGATATATAGGAAGAGCTCATCTCTACTTCTCCCAAGGTTCTTTGGATTCTTTTTTATAAGATTTGAGTATAAGAAATTATTTCTTTTATGAAGTCACTTAATGAAAGATACGCTCATCAAATAATTAAGTATAATTATAAAAAGCTATAATTATTTAAAATAAAAGATAATTGAATACCAGTTATTTTGTTTATTTTGAATAAAAAAGAATATTGGATAAAGATTATTTAGCTGTAATCATGTTAGCGAGAGTGTTCTCTTAAGGAACGTGATTTTCGAAAATTTGCCCCTTCTGTATCTGGCACGTCTGGTATGTCCATGCCTGTTCTTTGCTCCGCCATGAAGCTAGCCTCATCTAGAATTCTACCAACGTCTTCTCCATAATTATTAAAATCGAAAGCATTATCTCCAATCCCACTCGCATTAGTTAAAATATCGTTAAATGTTGAGTTTATTTCATTCAGCTCCCCATCAGCTTCAGGTAAAACATCATTAATTTTTCCTTTAATATGAGAGAGAGCACCCATTGCTGGTCCTAAAGCTGCCATTGAATCACCTATGTCTATAGTAGATTCCAATCTCATATGAACTTGTTCTAGAGCTAATTTTATTTGTGACATTGTTCTAGCAGTTTTTCTAACTTGGGCAAGTTCAGTAGAAATCATTTTTCCCTGTTGTGAATCATGCTTTTGTAAAGATGAAACTACCTGTTCAAAATAAATTTTTTCACGTGTTTTTAGTTTTTCCAACATTGAATCAAGTTTTTTGTTTTGTGTTTGTATTTTACTCTTAGCTAATTCCATTTTAGGTTTAAGAGGCTGATGAGATCGTAAACTATCTCTCAATATATCAGTAGAATTCCGTTTTTTTTCTTTAATCCAATTATTGCTAAAATGTTTATCCATGAATACTAATAGTATTCTTCTTCAGACCTTAAACTACAATGTCATCTTTGAATAACCAACTAGTAATTTTTTATAAACATTTTTCACATAGAAATTGCATAAATAAAATATATATCAAATGCATGTATTATTTGATTTCTAAATTGGTGAAAACGTGTTTTGAAGTAATAAATAAAATAACTAAAAATATTATCTTCTGATGAGTTAAAGCATCAAGTAATATTTAATATATACTATTTAGGGTTCGCTGTGTTAACTTAAGAAAATAGTTTAAAGTATGAATTTTCTATCTCTAATCCCTATGGTAAATAGATTATTTGACAGAAATATAGAACATCCAAAGTTATAGTTATTTATTCTTTCTTATCTATACTTTCTTATTAGTCTCAATCTAAGAAATACCAAAACATTAGTCATATTTTGAGATGAAAAAGGAGTGATGTGGCTGTATTGTATTAGATTCAAAGATCTGGTTATTCATCTCAGAGTTATAAAAGGAAGATAAAGAATTTTTGTATTCATAGTTGATGAAACATTAATTCAGATTAATAATCATCACTCTAAAGATGGACATGTATCGAACCAGATCACAACTCTGATGATTGGAATCCGCATTCAAGATGAAAACATGTTGTAGCAGACCGCTCTCTAGTTGATAATATGGCAAATGCAAAACAAGATACATGGAAAGTGGTACTTGGTATCTTCAAGCATGTAATTTTTGCATTTAAAATATAGGATGCACCTTCTTTAGAGAGCGCAGCATGATTGAGCGAGTATTGTAATACATAGGGATAAAACAACAGAATGGATTGTTGATTACTATCTCTCTCCTTGTAATGCTAAGAAGTGAAAGAATAATTGTGATCTATAATATGTCTACAATTGTATAAAATATTTATCTATTTGTATAATATAACAATTAGAAATAAAATATCAGTTGTTAAAGGATATGAAATAAACTATTCAAATGTCGAATGTTTGACTATTAACAAGACTCAAAAAAAAGGAAAATCATCCTATATTCAAAGAATAGTAAATAAAACTATTTGATTGAATACTTATATATATAAATTGATTTTATTATTTATTTTGGTTTATAAATGAATATCTTACAATGGTGTAATATTGATGAATGCCTTTTAATTGCAGAAACGGATGAGGTCTATAAAAAATACGCAGGTTTAAAACATTCAAATGAATCAATACTCTCTCTTGCTAATTTAAGATTGTTAAACTCTAAGCTATTTTTAAAAAACTATATAGAGCCACTTGATCTTTTTCTTTCAGTTGTAGAAAACTTTGTAGATTCTTCAACTAAAGATTTAGAGCTTAAGTTACATGATATTAGAACGAAGAAAATTGTTTCAAAGCATAAATTCAATAACAGAAATATAAATTGGAATACATGGAGACAATTTAACAGTAAGGAGAAGAATGTTCAGAAAAGAAAGGACGTTTTCGATGAGTTTATAGAAAAAACAAAATATATTTCTCCCATTATTTATAATCGCTTTGAAAAGATACGATTACTTTATTCAACTATCCAGCAAAGTAGTAGCAGTAATATTTCAATTGGATCTAACTACCTAGATCCACTATCAGGTTATTTGATGAATGAAAAAATAACATATACAAGATTTATAAATTTTGTCAAATATATAGGTAATAATTCAAGCAAACCTTTCAAAAAATCTCTTCAAATGATGTCGAGTGAAATTTTAAAAAGAGATGCGGAATATTATGAGGATTTTTATTTCTTTCGAAATAAGACATATAAAGATTTTGATATGACATTTAAAAAAATTAATCCTTTAAAAGAAGTAAATAAAATTTTAAAAATTCTGGATTTTGACCTAAATAGAATAAGTTTTGATACAGAAAATAGACAAAACAAATATCCATCACCAATATGTTTCTTTGTTAGAATACCTTATGATATTCGCATTCTATATAAATCCGAAAGCCCTTATTTTGATCTTCAAGGATGTTTTCATGAATCAGGACATGCGATGCATGCAAGCTCCATAAACCCAGAAAAAGAATATTGGAAAAAATATCATATTTCCATGGGAGTGGCTGAAATATTTTCTATTTTGCTAGAACGTTTAACAAAAAAAGGGATTTTTCTCAAATCATCTCTTGGAATAACCGATGATAAGCTACTGAATAAATTGGAATCAAGAAATAATTTTATGGAATTATTTTTCGCCACCTTTTATTCTGCAAATGCGCTCATGAAATCAAGTTTTTGGAAAAATCATCTAGGTATTGAAGCTTGTAATTTATTATATTCAAAATTAGTCAAAGATTTTACAGGAATTTCAATTCCTGGAGCATATTGGATGCTTCATCATATACTTCCCGAAGCTATAATGTATGTTCCAAGTTATATTTTTGCTGCAGTTAGGGCCAAAGAATTGGATGTTCATTTACAAAATATCTTTGGTGAAACATGGTGGAAAGATAAAAAAACAGGCAAGTATCTACAGCAAATTATGTCTTCAGGTGCAGAGATTGATCTTTCAGTATTTTCAAAGCTTGATAGTGATTTATATTTAAAAGAAATAACATCTTTATAATAGGTAAGAATTATTTTAAACTTTTTTAATGGTCATAGAAGTACTTTAACTAAGAAATTGTATTAAATGAAAAAACGTAATTCTAATTATGGTATAAAGTAAATTTGCATGTAAAACTAATTATACTTTATTTGTTAATCGTATCTGTACTAAATTATAGTTGGAATCTCTTTCATGAAATTCTCAAGTTACTATTTTTAAATGCTGTAAGGTTTTCTATATTAGCGTCTATAAGAACTGCTATAATATTTCTAATACATTAGGTATGGAAGACTGTTTTATCATATTATAACAGGATAAACTCTATGGATCTGATAATGTGTAGAAATTGACGATGATCTATTTCTTATTCCACTCAATAGAGATCACTAAAATATCCAAAATTATAAATTGAAATAACTATCATTTTACTTTAGAATGAAACGAGAATTTATTGCCTCTAGAATTGAGGCCACACAAGATGGCAGTCCTTATGTTTATGTAACATTCTCAGATGCTCATGACTACAAACCAGGAAGTGATAAAAGAATGAATCCTTTTGGTCCTAATGTTATGGCATTTACTTCTCCGGAAGATTTAATGAAAAATTTACCAAAGGCAATGGGTGATATATCAAAGATGATTTCTGGAGGTATGGGTGGAGTAGCAGGAGGAGTGTCTGGAGATAATCCTACCTTTAAGATAACGATGAAAGATTATGAGGATATGAATATTAAAGTCGGAGATAAAGTTATTATAGAGATCAAGAAGTCTGATTCAGGCAGTATTTACACATAATTACTCTTCTTAAATAATTTATTTTTTGTATTTATAAAATACTTGTATATAATATAGTAAACTGAGTACAACCCAGTTGATTATAATAACAATACGAGAATATACCAGACAGATTTTCTAAAAAGGTATTTTCTGTTTCATAAACTTGATAAATGGCACGTTGTTTTTAAGAATATATTGGTTAATATTGATACTACTGCATCACTTGAAAGTTTTAGAAAATTTATTATTGTAAGTACATGTAAATCGTTTATTCCTGAAAGTTATTTTCGTGATTATGAGGTCTTTCCGGAACGAGAAGATGGACCAGGAGCCATTTATATAGAGGCTGTTGATAAGGTAACTTTAAAACGAATTAGAGAAATGACCTTTGTAAACGCAAAAGATATTCTCGGAATAATATATTCTTCTAAAAGTGGCAATACTCAATTAAAATGGAGACAAATTAGGAAAAAATCAGGCAAAGTTAATGGAACTGCATCACCTAACGCATTGGTTAATCTTGTTGAATCAGGAGTCCTAACGCAAGAATGGGTGGATGACTATCTTGCATCTGCCCAAAATTTAAATAAATCAACTAACCAATCAAATGAAACCCCCAAATCAAATTGAAGTCCATCTGTTTGATTTGACAAATCAACTAACCTGCTAATTATATGCAATATGAAAAGTAAAGAAGTGTCGAATTCTTCGGGCAAGGCTATGTTAATTATTCCAGAAGATTCTGATGATCTTTTTACTTTAAGAAGGATCATTAAGACCGATAATATAGTAGTGTCTGATACTTCTCGAGTGATAAAATTTGAAAAAGAATATTCTAGACCAGATAGAGAAAGAGTAAAAATTCGTGTATCAGTTAAAGTAGAGAAAATAGCACTGGATGAATCGATAGATCGATTGAGAATAGCTGGAACTATCATTGAATCAAATAATAGTCTTGTACCAAAGGGAACATATCATTCAATTATAGTTCAAATTGGAAATAATATTGTTATTGATAAAGGTAAAAAATGGGAAGAGCTAGATTTAAAACTTTTGAAATCAGCTTTCTCCGGTACTTTTGTTATTGTAGCCATTGATACAAAGGAAGCAGGAATTGGAAAAATAACTGGAACTCATTTAGAAATCATTCCAAATATCTACTCAGGACAAAGTGGAAAATATTATACTCAGGGAGCCAAGAATAATCCCAATATAGAAGTGTTCTTTGACGAAGTATACCTTGCATTACATAATATTGTAAATGGATATGAAAACTATAAAATAATATTATTTGGTCCAGGAGAAACAAAAAGAAGGTTTTCCAATTTTATTATAGGTAAAAGATCTAATTATAAAGATATATTAACTGTTATTGATGGGATTGATATAGCAGGAGAAGATGGAATAATGGTATTTCTCAGATCCCCATTACTCAAAGAAGTTATGAGTTCTAGTAAAATATCATTTGTATCTGCGATATTAGACAATATCATGTTACAAGTTAGTAGAGGTGAAGCAAAATATGTTATGGGATTTAGAGAAGTCGATGAAGCAATTAATTTGAAATCTGTTAAATCTCTTGTTTTTTCTGATTCAATATTTAAAGATTTAAAGGAAGAACAAATAATAAACATGTTAAATCTAGCAGAAACATATGGAGCTAATGTATATGCTGTCGATTCTTCAACAGATATTGGATTAAGAGTAACTGCATTAGGTGGAATAGTTGCATTGCTTCGATACCAACTTCGTTAAATAGTTTTTTATCCCTAATCTATAATTACTTGGTAATAAAATAATAATTTTTTTGTATACTATTAAATATTGATTGAAATTTCAAGCAGTTCTACGACTGACTATGACTGTAACGTTATCTAAACCACCATTATCATTAGCTTTTTCTACAAGGTTTTTACCTATTTGGTCACATTTTTTTTTATAGTTATTTTTAAATATATCTAATATTTCGTTTTCATATAGCATATCTGTAAGACCATCAGAACATAATAGTAAATATTCTCCTTTATGCCATTTACAATTAGTAAGATATGGATTAATTTGTTCGCTTATACCCAGAGCTTGGGTTAAAATATGTCTTAAAGGATATTTGATGGAATATTCTTTAGAAATTCTTACCTCTCTGTCTTGACTATCTAGTAATGTATGATCTCTAGTCAGCTTTGATATTTTTTCTTTTTGGATATCAAGGATATATAATCTACTATCTCCAATATTTGCAATATGTAAATTATTTGTTTCAGATATTACACAAAGAACTATTGTTGTTCCCATATTGTATAACAACGGGGTAGATGATCCTTCAATTCTAATTTTATAATTTGCAAGATTTAATGCTTGTACCAAATAGTCATCTATTGCTATTTCTTTTATAATATTATTTTCTATTCGGTTAGTTAAATATTTAGAAATAGTTTCTACCGCTAGTTTACTTGCTACTTCGCCACCATTGTGGCCTCCCATTCCATCCGCAATCATTAAAATTTTAGATTCTTTATTAATATAGGTGGAGTCCTCATTATTTGCTCTGACTTTTCCAACATCAGTGTGAACAGAGACATCTATGTTATTTGAAAGCACTATAAATTATATTATCCAGACCTTTTAATTTAAATCTAATTTTGAGCAATTAATCAAAACCTTAATTCGAATCGTAGATAATAACAATACTGCAACTATTTTAATTTTTAACTTTTAATGGAATCGATCATCCATTTTAAATATGACTTAGAAACATCGTTCATCTTAACTTCAATAATTTCTGGTACATCATAAGGATGAATTCTTGCGATTTCCAATTTTAGTTTTGTAGCCAAAGATTTGGTTGTTTTCAATAGGACCATGATCTCTTCATGATCTTCAAGTTTGTTACTCCAAGAATAAAATGATCGTATGGGCACTAAACTAATACATGCACATAATTTTTTTTCTATAATTAAATCATTAACATTCTGAATTATGGATTCCTTATTTGGGAATGTAGATATTATTATGACAGCTGACTGGTTTCTCCCCCGTCTCATTGGTACTTAAACTATAACAGAGTATTATAAGATTTTAGATCATTTTTTTGATACTATCTTCTTATATATGCATGCTATGAGGATTTTACATATTTTACCAACTAGTAATATAGAAATTCACTATAAGAATCTGTTTTCATCATGAAAAATAAATAATGTATCCCTTTTTATTCTATCGTTCCAAGTTATTACTAAAATAAGAGGATTAAATTAAACTATCTATTAAAAAGCTTGTATTGGCTTGTAATCGCCTTAATAAGTAAATTTACCGCTTTTAGATTGTAAAGTTTATTCAGTGTGGGTATTTACTATGGGAAGGGGGTGGTATATTAAAACTAGTTGTATAATTTTAAATATTACAAATAATAATATAACAATCCTAAATATTAGAAATTCTGATAAGGTTTTAGAGAAAGTTAGTTAATATACGCATAAACTTTCGGATCAAAATAGCAGAATTGAGATATGTCTTATTATAATTATGATTATAATTATAGAAATAACAATTATTGTTGCCATTTAAATTAACTATATTACTAAAATTTAAAATATTATGTTCCACTAAAGTTTTTATATTAATAACGCGTACTTTTAAGTATGTTGGACTTTAAGTAAATTGCACTTTAAGTATGTTTATTATTATAATATTCTTAGACACTTATTTTTATATCTATTAGATTTTTTTAGTAAAGATTCCATATGACGTTATCAAAATTAAACAATATATAATTATATAATTTATTCTCTAACAAATTTTATTCAAGAACTTTTTAATAGTTAAACTTATTCTTTCTTTATGCACATATAAAAATTATAGAAAAGAAACAAATTATACAAGTAATATATTTCAATGGTACTGCTATTAAAATTAGTTTTGAACGCTATGATTGGCTATTACTAGTTAATTCATCATTGCTACAACCTAGTGCTACACTGGCTATTCAGACGACCTTTATTCAAATTTATACTATAGATATAGTACGTATCAACAAAACTAAACAAATATGGTATAATACGAGTCCTTTCGAAGGTTTTTGTTATTGTATATATTGTAAATGATCCGCTTTAGATAATTTAACAACCACATAGAGAAAAAAATACTATTAATGAAATATTCAATAAATTATCGCCCATAAAATTTTTAACAAAGAATTAAATTAGGAAATTATAAGAAATGCATCTTTGATGAAATATAACATTATATTTTTTATTTTTATATATTTTTAATTAATCGGAATTACAGTACTTTCTGTGGGATTAATAATGAAGTAGCTCATATTGATTTAATTGGTAGAATTGAATTGCACTATTAATTAGATATCCGTATCTAATAAATATGATTTGATTATATATTTAAATTAAAATTATTAATATTTAACCATTTATCCAAACATATTAGATATAAATATAAATAAAAATTCTTCTAATATAAATTAATAATTCAAAAGTTAATTAGTAAATAGAATATTTATAAACGAATAACTCTTTATACAAACTACATATAAAATAAATATTGATTAAACAATACTATTAATATATTTAATATCACTACTTTTAATATAAATGACATCAGGATTCTTGTTTTTTTTATTTAAAAGAATCATCAATATGTTTATAGTTTTATTTTCAATTCTCGTTCTAACTATATCTCTTTTGGGCCCGACAATGGATAATGTAATCAAGGATTCCGTGAAATACAATGTTATAGATAGTTTGAGTAATCAAAAAATCGAGTTTAAGGATATTACAGAACGCCAAAGATATATCGATAAACAGATTCTGTTGCAGATAAAAAATTTAGGGTTAGAAGAACCATGGTATTCTCCAAATCGATTTCTTAATACTTTATTCAAAGTTATGGTGTTAGATCTTGGAAAATCGAATTTTTTCGTAAGTGATTCAGGATCATCATCTGTAAAAGATATAATAATTGAAAAAATTCCCAAAACTCTTTTACTTTTTACAACCTCAACAATAGTTATTGCCTTAATGGGTGTTTATTTGGGAGTTTTTTTAGCTAGTCGTGCTGACTCCAAATTGGATAGGATCAATTCGATCTTTGCTATCTTCAGTAATAGTATTCCAGTTTGGTGGTTCGGAATGATAATGATATTTATTTTTGCGTTCTCGCTTAATATATTCCCGGCTCGTTCAACACCATTAACTCCTCCAGATGATCTATTCTATTTTTTTGATTTACTATATCATATGACCCTTCCACTTATGACAATGGTAATTCTTGGATTCGGATCTGTTGCATTTATTGTTAGACATATAGTATCTGGAATATTAGAAGAAGACTTCATTAAAGCAAAATTTGCAATGGGTATTCCCAAAAAGAAAATACTGTATTCGCATGCTCTCAAAAATGCAGCTCCTCCTATAATTACAATGATAGCTCTAAGTCTAGCTGGATCTTTTGGTGGAGCTTTTACTGTTGAAGTGGTCTTTGATTGGCCAGGTATGGGAAAATTATATTTTGATGCTATTGGATTGATGGATGTTCCTATTATTATTGGCCTTACTTACGTCTCTACCTTGATATTTCTTGTAACAGTTTTTTTAATAGATATAATTTATGCATACTTTGATCCTAGGGTGAAATTAAATGAGTAATAAACAAGCTGATAACAATAACAATAATTCCGGTCCTAATGTCGACAATATAGAATTTCCTACTTCGAAGAAGAATTTAATACTAAAAAATAACACGAATGATAAATCTATTCACAACATAAATAACAATTTAACTTTTATTTCTGAATTTATACGAAGGAAAAGCGGTATTGCAGGAGTAATTATTCTTTTAATTTTGGTATCTATGACTATTTATGCTTTCTTTGGTATACCGTTTGCATCTTTTAAAGAATGGAACAACCCCAATTATTGGATTGATAATCCTAGGCTTGCATCACCTATATGGAGTGATTTTTTTGGATTTCTCGGAAGAAACACTCCAGAACATCTGATCCTTTCTTCTTCCATAGAAAATAATGACGCGACTAGTGGTAAGAATAAGGTAACAATTTCTACCGCAGATGAAAATGGGATTAATGTGGTTAGACATTCATATCATATTAATTATAATTCTGATATTCCACCAAATGATTTTATGATAACTTATTCGCTATATAAAGAAAAAATTCCTCCTGCCATTGAAATAGAATTAATAAGACCAAACAACAATAAATTTGATATTTATTTCGATTCGGTTACTCCATCAATATCTGGTTCAAATCAAAGCATAACATTGGGAAGAATATTTTCTACAGATAGTCTAATACATCAAAAATTACTTGATTACGTAAAATTTTATAATTATAAACAAGAAACTTCAAAACCGGAAGTAATGCTGTTTTCAAATCATGAAAATCGATCAATTATGAAAGGAAATTATACTTTCAATGTTAAATTTTATCTCTTCAATAATGAAGACGAAATTCTAAATTCTAAATTAATTCTTGGAGGAGAAAAATTTGGATTAATGGGCACAGATGAATTACGTAGAGATTTAACTGTTGGATTGGTGTGGGGAGCACCTGTTGCTTTATTTATAGGTTTATCTGTTTCTACAATTTCCATTGTAATAGGAATGATATATGGTATTATTGCTGGCTACAAAGGAAAAAGAACAGATGAAAGTCTAATGAGAATTAATGATATTTTCTATTCTTTACCAACTCTGCCACTTTTGATTATTATGTCATTATTTATAGGAAGAAGTATCTTTCTTATTGTTTTATTTTTAATATTTTTTGGATGGATGGGGACTGCTAAGATTTCACGAAGCCTAGCATTACAGATAAAGAATTTCCAATATGTTGAAGCAGCAAAGCTTATTGGACAATCGGACATTAAAATAATCTTTAAACATATAATTCCTCAATTACTTCCTTTAACTTTTGCAAGCATTGCAATCTCCGTTCCAGGAGCAATTCTAGCAGAGGCTTCTCTAAGCTTCATTGGTTTAGGAGATCCATCTATTCCAACATGGGGTCAAATTCTTCATGAAGCTCATACTGCAGCAGCTGCATCAAGAGGCCTATGGTGGTGGTTAATCCCTCCTGGCATGTTAATTGCTTTAACAGGGCTAGCCTTTGTTCTGATTGGAAATACAATAGACTCTGTCTTGAATCCAAAGATGAAAAGAATGTAATTACAAGGCATATTTCTCTTCTTTTAATTATCATTGTGTTGCCGTTTTTGAGCATCACAATCATAAAAAAAAATTTATGTGTGAAATTATTACAATAATGAATGGATATATTTAGTAAAAAGGTCAAAGATTATTTATCAACGCCAAATTTTAAACTTATTATGTTAGTTAATATATTATGTATAGTTTCTGGATTAAATTTAATTAGTGATTATGATTATGCATTTGCACAGACAAATGCGTCTTCTCCTTCCTCTCTATCTAATAATAGTCAACAAATACAAGAATCTCTAGGATCAACAAATAGAGACGCTATATTGTCGTATGAACAAGGAAATAAATTTTTAAATGCCAAAAACTATGATCAAGCTATTACAACTTATAAAAATGCATTTACATTCGATCCAAAGTGGGCAGCACCTTTAATTAAACAGGGAAATGCATATTTTGAATTAGCCAATTATACTACAGCTATAGAATTATACGATAAAGCATTTGTTATATTGGGTAATTTAGATGAAAAAGTAAAATCTATTAATAAAAATAATGGACCAAAACCTTATTGGCTTGATATTTGGTTTGACAAAGGAGAAGCACTTACTAACTTGAAAAAATTTGATGATGCAATAGCTTTATACAATAAATTAATTTCTTTAGACCCTAATTGGGCTAATCCATGGAATAGTCTAGGGTGGGCGTTGCAAAAACAGGGTAAAAATGATGAGGCGGTTACTGCATTTGATAAAGCAACCAAATTAAAACCAAGCTGGGCTAAACCATGGAATAGCAAAGGATGGGCATTCTACAAAATAGGTAAATTTGATGAAGCATTATCATCTTTTGATAAAGCCATAGCGCTCGAACCAAAATGGGATAAACCTTGGTTTAATAAAGCAAAAATATTATATCATCTAGAGAATTATTCAGATGCAAAACAATTTGTAGAACATGCATTATCTTTGAAAGCAGATCCTAAAACTTCTGCTTTATTGGAAAACATCAATGCAAAAATCCAACAACCTTCAACAACAACGGTTCAATAATTCTGCTATATTATTTTATTTTATTAGAAAGCAAATCAAAAAATTATTCAAAAAATTTTCTGAGCGTTGAAATATTATCAGGAGATAGTTTGATTGTATATGCTGATGCATCTTCAGAATAAACCTTAGATAGAGCATCCAAAAATCTCGCCTTGTCCATTCCTCTATCAAAAGTACCACCAGATTCTTTAATACAAAGAGGAAATTTTTGCATTTTCAGTCCTTTGCTATTTAGATAACTAATAAATTTTGTATATCTATCGGTATCATAAGAATTAACGCCTTTTTCATTGCATAACATTATCCAAACATCTATTGTATTTTGATAAAAAGCTTTATCACGTAATTCTTCAAGTGTCATAATATATTGGTATTACCTTTCTTCATATATTTTTCTTTATTGCAATTCTATTATAGTCGAAGTTTGATCTTATTCAGGTAATAAGATTGCTACTGGTTTGCATATCACTTTATTCAATTATCAGACTAATATTATTTCCATTGCGATCAAAGGCACCGATTGTTTCATATTCATATGGATAGCTAATTATTATGGAAACTACACCGAAAAAATTGTTCAAATCTTGTAATGATGGTCTATTAGAACCACCTGGATGGGAATGGGCTGTTCCTACATAAGAAAGATCCATAGGTAACTCACTTGTGGGGAAACCTGAGTAGTAAGGCCCACCTGATGCAAAAGGAGGAACTACTAATCCATCGATTCGTATTTCACCATTTTTCTTGCTTTTACCTTGCAAAATAAGAATTCCTTCATGAGGATGCCATGTCTTTGAATATGTAATAATACCATCTGCAGATTGTTTTTTAAGAATTACCTGTCGGTTATATTCAACGTGTTTTTTGCTTTTATCATTACCATTAACAGTAGGTCCTTTCTTTTTATTTTTTAAGAAATTAAAAAACAATTATGAAATATGAAAATAAAAATGATATTTATTAATATCTACAAATTCTTCCATCTTAGACATATTTTTTAATGGCTTTGTGTAACAAACAATGAATCACATAATGACTAAAAATTGTACAATGATCTTGTCTGAATTAGGACCATTTATATTTGATAGTGAAAATGAGTTAATTTATTCAAAAAAATTCAACAATATTATTTCTTCTAATATTTTAATTTCAAATGGTGATTATTCTGAAATCCTTGATATCTCTGATAAATTACGTCGATATGATTCCGTTTTTAGTAACGACACGGGTTTGATATCCTATCTTCGAAATAATGGAATTAATATTTATTTACTTCCTTCAGAAAAAATTATAGAAATTTCAAAACATAAACTCACTTACCTTATACGGTCTGGGTTTGCTGAAAATGAATATGATGCACATTTGCAACTAAGACAATTTGCACTAGATTTTTCTTCTAGCAAGGTACGACGAATTTCAGAGAAATTAGATCTACATATTACTCAGTCAATAAATGCTCTTGATGAACTAGACAAGATCATAAATGTGATAGGAGCAAGACTTCGTGAGTGGTATGGATTACATTTTCCTGAACTTGATTATTTAATCCAGAATATCTTTACCTATGCTGAAATCGTTAGATTAGCAGGAAATCGAAACAATATTGATTTAGATATCCTTGAAAATCTCGGAATAGAAAATAAAAGAGCAGAGATGATACTTATAGCTGTTCAAAGAAGTAAAGGTGGAGATATTTTAGAAGAAAATCTGTCTATAATCAAACAACTTGCTAATGAAGTTATAATGCAAACTGAATTAAGAAAGATTCTTGCCCATCAAATTGAAGAGATGATGGAAAAAATCGCTCCAAATATCAAAGAATTATTAACAGCCACAGTTGGTGCAAGAATGATGGCTAAAGCTGGAAGTCTACAAAAACTTTCTGTTATGCCTGCTAGTACTATTCAAATAATAGGTGCTGAAAAGGCACTTTTTCGATCTTTAAAAACAGGAGCCCCCCCTCCCAAACATGGAATTTTATTTCAACATCCTATATTACATTCAGCACCTAAATGGCAAAGAGGAAAGATGGCTAGAGCAATTGCTTCAAAAGTCGCTATTGCAGTAAGAATTGACCTCTTTAGGTATGGCGAAAAGGATTTACATATTTCTGAACAATTAAGTAAACGCATAGCTGAAATACAAGAAAAATATAAAGAACCGAGACTTAGTAAACACAAGCCTTACAGAAAAGAAATGCAGATAAATTATAATAGAAATCCAAAAAAACGATTTCATAAATTCAATAAAAAAAATGTAAAGAAATTCAAATTTTCTAAAAGAAATAAATAGTAATTAAAATATATTTTTCTTGGCATATTTTATGTGTGTTATATTTAAATATCAATTAACGAATTATAATTTCTTATCTGGATGAAAAATATTACCATTGAGGAAGAAGAAATACCTTTAACAGCACCATCCACTTCATCATACTCAGCGTCTCTAAGTGAATCTAACAATGACTTTGACGGGTATAGATGGGTTATTTTTAATGGCCAAAAACATTTAGCTACTTTGAATTTAATTAAGGGAAACACAGTGTATGATGAAAAACTAATAACAATCGATAAGGAAGAATATCGGCTCTGGGATATTTTTAGAAGTAAACTTGCTGCAGGTATAATCAAGGGTTTGAGAAATCTTCCTATAAAAAACAAAACTAAAGTCCTTTATTTAGGTGCATCTACTGGAACTACAGTAAGCCATATTTCTGATATTATAGGTAATTCTGGAGTCATTTTTGCAATAGAATCTTCTATTCGTGTAGCTAGAGAGCTCATAGAAAACGTTGCTTCTAAAAGAGAGAATATTATTCCAATCATTGAAGATGCTAGAAAACCTCTCTCATACTTCTCGACATATGGTGAAGTGGATGTGGTGTATTGTGATATTGCTCAACCTGATCAAACTGAAATAGCAATAGCCAATTGCAAAACTTTTCTTAAAGATAATGGGAAAATATTGCTAGTAGTAAAGACACGGAGTATAGACGTAACCCAAGATCCAAGAACAGTTATACTTCAAGAAGCAAAAAAACTAGAAAATAGTGGATTTCATCTCGAACAAATTTTAAATCTTGATCCTTACGATAAAGATCATGGATTGATATACGCTACATACAGTCAAATCAAATAAAATCGTAAACTTTACTTTGTTTGCATGTTATTTCTCTTATAGGTCTCCATGATCTTCTTACAAAATCTGGAAATTCCTTATATTCTTTAATCCAGCTATTTATGAAATACATAGTCTTTTTATCAGATGGATAACCACTTCCAATATTTTGATAATTTTCTTCTAATATTTGAATTTCTCGATCTCTTATTACTTTTGCAATTATTGAAGCTGCTGATACAACAAGGTTTATTCTGTCTGCTTTATGCATGGCAATGACATTAGTATTATTTTTTAAATCTAAATTTGACTTTAGGTAATTTGTGTATCTATCAATATTTACATCACAAGAATCCACATAGGCAATATCTGCTGCCAGATGTTTAATAATTGTTGACATTATTACGCCTTCTAATTTATTTAATTTTCTTTGGTATACATTTTCATCAATAGTCTTACAATCAATCTTGTATATACATATGAATTCTGAAATATCTAATATTTTATAAAACAAAAAATTCCTTTTCTTTCTGGTTAAAGTTTTTGAGTCTCTTACTCCTATTCTCTCCAATTTTTTAATATTACTATTTTTAAGACTTATACCAGCAATTACAAGAGGGCCTATGACAGATCCTCTACCAGCTTCATCAATCCCGCATATTAACAAATTAATAATTGTCTCTAGTTCAAACTTGTACATTAAAATTTCTATACAAAGGTTAAACCAAAGATTGGTAATTATATGATGGATAAATTCTATAATTTTACTAAACCATGGATAATTTTATACAGATCACTGAAGGTCGAACAAAATTACTTGTTCCGAAATATTCACTCGAAGAAAAGGTCCCTCCACATTCTCCTGCTTTTTTTAATCATCTTGCAAGGTTAAATAGAGATTTATCTATTCATATTTATAATATTTTTTTAGATGAATATAATAACAATAAAAATAATCAGATCACATTTGCTGATGCATTTGGAGGAATTGGACCTAGAGGACTCCGAGTAGCAGTAGAAGTACCCAAAGTTTCCAAAATTTACATAAATGATATTAATGAACTAGCCATAGCAGCTGCAAAAGAATCTGCGAAACTAAATAATGTCAATGAAAAATGTTTTTTTTCTGTAAATGAGGTATGTAAATTCCTTATTTCTAGACCAAGGGAAAGAAACAAAAGATTTACGATAGTAGATTTGGATCCATTTGGAAGCCCTTCACCTTTTATTGAATGTGTTCTCCGATCTATTGAAGATGGAGGATTAATTTCTATTACCGCAACTGATACTGCAGTTTTAAGTGGAATATATCAAAATGTATGCCGAAGAAAATATTTTGGTTTATCTATTAACAATATATATTCAAATGAGGTAGCTGCACGCTTAATAATATCTTCAACAGCATTAATTGCCGCAAGATTGGGAATATCTTTATCTCCTATCTTTGCTCATGCGAATAAACATTATTTTCGTGTATTTCTTAAAACATCAGTAAGTAATTCTTTGGCTAACAAGGTTTTTGAGAACATAGGGTACATAAAACATTGTTTTAAATGTGGTGAAAGAAATTTCTCCCATATTTATGCAAAAGATTTATGTCCAATATGCAGTAGTAAATTCCAGATCGTTGGCCAGCTCTGGATAGGGAAATTATTTGATAAAAATATGATTTCAAACTTAATAAAGAAATATTTTTCAGGTGATTTTAATAATGATAAAAAAAATCATCAAATAAAACAAATATTTGAGATTAGTGTAGAGGAACTAGATGATATACCCTATTACTTTTCAGTAGATGAAATAGGGTCTATGCTCAAAACCAGTCCAACAAAATTAACTCGAATTATTGAGAAGATTATTTATTCAGGGTATCGCGCGTCAAGGACAATTTTTCGTCCTACTGGGTTGAAAACTAATGCTTCAATGTCTAATATATTATATATACTAAAAAATTAGAGAATGAGTTAAATAAATAACACCCTAATGCTATTATTTATATTTGTATTTATATAGATAATTTTAATATTGAAGGGGAGTAAACCAATTTTTTATGAGGCAAAACAAATAATAATATATATTTCTAATAAATATATTCGAATAGATAATAATAATGGTAATAAACTTTACTTAAAATTCAAGTTTAAAACTCTGTATTCTAAAAACCGTTTTAACTTACATTCTTTACAACATAGTTGGAAGTGATTTAAAATTTTGTTTTTTGGAAGTTCTAAGATTGGTATATAATAGGTATGGTGTATTTTAGTGGTTAAATTAGAAATAAAAGACGTTACTAAATCATTCTATAGAAATGAGGGAAAACAATCGACGTTAATAAATGCCATAGAAAATATTAATTTGGCAGTAAATGATGGTGAATTCGTTTGCCTTGTTGGTCCATCAGGTTGTGGAAAGTCAACTCTTCTCAATATATTAGCAGGATTGGATAATCCATCAAAAGGACAAGTTGTATTAAATGGTAGACCAATTACTGCAACTGGTCCAGATCGAATAATAGTTTTTCAAGAAAATGCCCTATTTCCTTGGATGAAAGTAATAGATAATGTAGAATTTGGGTTAAAACTAGCTAAAGTTGAAAAAATAAAAAGAAGAGAAATAGCAATGCAATACCTTGATATGATGCAATTAAAAAAATTTGCAGAAGCATATGTATATCAACTTTCTGGAGGTATGAAACAAAGAGTTTCGATAGCACGAGCATTAGTTTTGGATCCAGAGGTATTACTTATGGATGAACCATTTGCTGCCTTAGATTCTCAAACACGTGATTTATTATTAGTTGAATTACAATTGATTTGGGCTAAAACCAATAAAACCATTATTTTTGTTACACATAATATTATAGAATCTGTGTGTCTTGGTGATAGAGTAGTAGTATTTACCAATAGACCAGGTAAAATAAAAAAAGATATAAAAATAGATTATAGACGACCCAGGCTAACAGAAGATGATAACCTCAAAGACTTTCAAAGACAAGTTCTTTATGAATTAAAATCAGAGATGGTTCATTCAAGAAAAGAAAGGACAGACTCATTTTAACTCTTTTAATATTTCTGTTGCCAATGCGAAATGATTGGGAGATGTTATTAAAACCTCATCTGCAATCTTACCAGAATTTTTTATAAACTCTATAGGTTCTTTTTCATATTCTTTCCAATTTAAACCTATTAACTCAGCTGATCTTTTGTTCTTTTCTGAAGGTATCATTATACATGCAATTACCTTGATATCAAAAGGTCTTATTTGATCTGTTATATTTTCTAAATCTTCTAATGATTCCATAGATTGAGTCACAAATGCATTAGGTTTTGCATCAATTTTTCCTTTTATAGTATCAATGTTTCTAATTTTATTTGGAATAGATAGATTTAATTTAATTAATTTGTTGAACTCTTGAGCGTTAAACTGATTAACAACTTTACTAGGTTTTAATAATTCATGAATCTGTAAATCATTTTTGGATTGATCTCCTAGTATAATGAGTAAACTTTCAATATTTAGTAAAACAGAATCAGAAATAGTTTGATACATGGACGTCAAATTCCTATCTCTTGTTCTTATACTACATGAAATTTTCATTTTAGCATTATTTTTTTTTATTATGCGAGCCATAGTTATACTTGATAATCTAGGAACCCCTAATACTGAATCAGTAAAATGAAGACAATTGATATATTCCGCAAGTATCATTGCCTTATTTTTTACATTTTCTATATCACTTAAAAGATTTGTGTAATTAAAATAATCATTAGGTAATATTTTAGGTGGATTTAACTCATAATTAATTATCAACTATTATCATTTAACTTTCGTCACAAGGAATATAAAATATAATTGATTTATATACAGTATAATGAAAATTGGTATACCTTGTCTTTCTAATTGTTTTTTCATTTGACTCATTATTGAAATTGTTTATCAATTCTTGTGCTAAATCAAATTCTCTTTTTTAATTATTCTTAAATCTATAATTTTAAAATATTCCTATCACTATTTTATATTATTGGATATCGATAAAAACCAATTCAAAGAAAAGATTATTCACAGACTTTCTTATAAAATCGATATCGATGTGCAATTATTAAAATCATCTGGATATACTCTTTCTTCTGTTCTTGTAATTATTCACTTTACAGATTTTAAACCAAAAATTATCTTAACAAAAAGAAGTTCTCTGTTGAAGTATCACAAAAATGAAATTTCATTTCCAGGAGGAACATTCAAAGAAACAGATTCGTCTTTATTAAATACAGCATTAAGGGAAACAAAAGAGGAAATAGGTCTGAATTTTCATTCAAATGAAATTGTGGGAAGTTTCCCTACAGTCAGAACATTAACTTCGAATTTTGCAATAATTCCATTTGTTACTTTTCAGGATAATATAAGAAAAACTAGAATATTAATCGATGAAGTCTCGGAAATATTGGATATTCCTGTATTTGATTTGTTTAAGAGTCTCAATAATAATTTTAATTATAAACAATTTAGTGATTCCTACGCATTTAGATATAATAGTGAAATAATTTGGGGGGCTACAGCAAGAATTCTAAAACAAATACGAGATTGTTTCTATTGATATTTTAATAGAATTTAGATGTTAGTTCAATTTTTGTATATGCACACATCTATTAACACCTATAAAGACAAAAAAGTGAAGATTTTTTTTGCAACTAATTAATAATAATGAGTATCCAATTATAATAATTAAAACAAATAACAATAACATGAATTCAGAATTTGATTCAATAATTGAACTTCTAAATTCTCTTGATTTTCCTTTCCTTCTCGGAATTTTTAGCTTTATTTCTGCAGTAATAATTTGGGGGATAATAAAAAACCATTAAATCATGTTCTAATCCACTATTTCATTTTTTGAAGTAAAAGAGCTGTTTTTATAACTCTATAAACTAGTTATTTGTTGATTTATGGCTTTTGATAGTTTATCTGAATATATTGATACACTCGAATCTGTTGGCAAATTACATCGTGTGAAAACAGAAGTCGATACAAATCTTGAGATAGCGGAAATTATGAGGCGTATGATGTATTCTGGTGACTCACCTGCTCTACTTTTTGAAAATGTAAAAGGATATGATATTCCTGTATTAGGTAATGCATTTGGAACTATGGATTTATTAAAAATCGCTCTGAATCTCTCAGATTTTAGAGAAATTGGTAAAAGAATTACAGATTTAACAAAATTGAAAATACCTTCTAACTTGTTTGATAAATTAAAGATGCTTCCTAGATTATCTGAATTAGGAGATTATGCTCCAAAGTATGTTGAATCTGGTGCTGTAACAGAAATAATTGAAACCGGAAAGGCTAATCTTAACTCACTACCAATTCTTAAATCGTTTCCGAATGATGCAGGGAAATTTATTACCTTTGGATTAACTATTACCAAGCATCCAGAAACTGCAATTAGAAATATCGGTGTTTATAGAATTCAAATTGTAAATGATCAAAAAGCTATAATGCATTGGCAGACACATAAACGAGGAGCTCAACACTATGAAATAATGAAGGAGTCTAACAAACCTATTGAAACAGCAATAGTAATCGGAACGGATCCATCAACTATTTTTAGTGGAATAGCTCCTGTCCCTGAAGGAATGGATAAATTTTTCTTTTCTGGAATCGTTAGAAAAAGAGGAGTAAAATTAGTAAAATGCAAAACAGTGGATTTAGAAGTTCCTGTCAATTCAGAGATTGTATTAGAAGGATGGGTTGACCCTAATGAAATGAGAATAGAAGGACCATTTGGGGATCATACTGGATTTTATACGCCTCCTGAACCATACCCAACATTCAATTTGACATGTTTGATGAGAAGAAAAAATCCAATTTATCTGACAACCGTTGTCGGGAAACCAATTTTGGAAGATGCATACATAGGAAAAGTTATTGAACAATCATTTCTTCCTCTTATTCAAATGTTTCAACCTGAGGTAATTGATTTTTCTATGCCTGCCTCAGGTTGGTTCCAAGGACTGGCTATAGTGTCTATCAAAAAACGATATCCTGGACAGGCGAAAAAAGTAATGATGGGATTATGGGGGATGGGCCAATTATCATTAACAAAAATTTTTGTTGTTGTTGATCATGATATTAATGTACATGATATAAATGAAGTAATCTGGGCAATTACTACAAAATCTGATCCTAAAAGAGATATAATTATAATTGATAACACTCCTACTGATACCCTTGATCCTGCATCTCCAATTTTAAATCTCGGTTCAAAAATGGGAATAGATGCAACTACTAAAACTGTCGAGGAAGGATTTTTGCGAGAGATTCAAAAACCAGTAGAAGTTGACTGTGATACCAAGAATTTAGTTGATAAAAAATGGATCCATTATGGGTTCTCTAATTGAACAATTGTACTCTCATTCGTTTTTAATTTTAATTATTTACAATTTGTTATATTGTTTTTCAAATTTTCATTATTCTATCAATTAGTTTAATAAATTCGATCATGTTTTATGTTTTGAGTTTAATTGGAATTTGACGTAAAAATTGGTGCTACAAAAGAGAGAGTTGTAACAACTAATTCAAACCAGACTATCAGTTTTTTATGGAAAGGAGAAAATGTGCTTTCTACTCCTTCAATGATTTCTGAAATGGAAGAAACCTGTAGACTGCTTTTAAAGGATTTTGTTTTAAAAGGGAAGGAATGGGATTCAGTTGGAACCATTGTTGATATTAAACATATTGCTATAACTCCTGTAGGATCAAAAATTAGGTTGAAAGCAATAATAGAATCTGTTAATAATAGAAGAGTACTGTTTAATGTGGAGGCATTTGATGATATTGAAAAAATAGGAGAAGGAAAACATGAACGTTATATTATTAATGTAGCCAAGTTTAAATCCAAATTTGAGGAAAAAAAAGGGAAATTAGATGTAAATAATGATATTAACTATATTAATCGTGTAAAACTATAAAAATAGGGTTTTGAAATGTGTTTATTATATTAGGTGAATGAATATGAGTATGGGCCAAATTCAAACAAGTGCTGGCGGAATGCCAGTAGTAATTTTAAGAGAAGGAACACGTGAAAATAAAGGAAAGGAGGCACAAAAAAATAATCTTACTGCCGCTAAATTGGTTGCTGAAGTTGTGAAATCTAGTTTAGGTCCACGAGGAATGGATAAGATGTTAGTTGATTCTCTCGGAGATGTTACTATAACAAATGATGGAGCTACTATCCTAAAAGAAATAGATGTCCAACATCCAGCAGCAAAAATGGTCGTAGAAGTAGCCAAATCAGTAGATAATGAGGTAGGCGATGGAACCACATCTTCAGTGATTTTTACTGGTTCATTATTAGAAAAAGCAGAAGAATTGATTGACAAAAATGTTCATCCATCAGTCATTGTTGATGGGTATACTGCTGCTTCCATTGAAGCTCTTAAAACATTGACTAAAATTGCTATTAAAGTAAAAACTGATGATAGGGATCTTTTAGCAAAAATTGCGCATACTAGCATGTATTCAAAGTTAGTTTCAGAAGATAGTCCTGTCTTAAGTAAAATAGTAGTAGATGCTACACAACTGATAGCTGAATTGAATGAAAAAACAAAAACTCTAAAAGTCGATCTTGATAACATCAAAGTAGAAAAAAAAGCAGGAGGTTCTATGCAGGATACTTCCCTTATTAAAGGTATAGTTCTTGATAAAGAGGTTGTTCATACTGGTATGCCTAAAAGAATTGATAAAGCTAAAATAGCATTGATTAATTCTCCATTAGAAATAGAAAAAACTGAAATGAGTGCAGAAATTCGTATTAGTGATCCTCAACAAATGCAAATGTTCCTTGAAGAGGAAAATAATATGCTAAGAGCGATGGTAGAAAAAGTTAAAAGTTCAGGCGCGAATGTTTTACTATGTCAAAAAGGAATAGATGATCTAGCACAACACTATCTGGCTAAGGATGGTATACTTGCAGTTAGACGTGTTAAAGAAAGCGATATGCTAAAACTAACTAAAGCCACAGGTGCAAGACTTGTAAATAATATTGATGATCTTTCTTCTAAAGACCTTGGTTCAGCCGACGTAGTTGAAGAACGAAAAGTTGAAACTGATAAATGGGTTTTCATCGAAGGATGTAAAAATCCAAAGGCAGTCACTATTCTTGTCAGAGGAGGATCTCAAAGAGTGGTAGATGAAGCCGACCGTTCTCTTCATGATGCACTGATGGTTATGAAAGATGTTTTGGAAAAACCATTTATAGTAGCAGGTGGAGGGGCACCAGAAGCTTACATAGCCACTCATATAAGAAATTGGTCTAGCAGTTTAGAAGGTAGGGAACAATTAGCGGTAATTAAATTTGCAGAGGCATTAGAAACTATTCCAATATCTCTTGCTACTAATGCTGGTATGGATCCAATCGACACAATGGCAGAGTTAAGAGCAAAACAAAACAAAGGACTGAAATGGACTGGTGTTAATGTAAGAAGTACCACTGTCGCAGATATGTTTAAACAAAATATATTAGAACCTGTTGTAATTAAAGAACAAATAATCAAATCTGCAACTGAAGCAGCTTGTATGCTTTTACGAATTGATGATGTTATTGCATCAAGCAAATCAAAAGGAGGCCCACCTGGAGGCGGTATGCCTGGCGGTATGGGCGGTATGGGCGGTATGGGCGGCATGGGCGGCATGCCTGGAATGGATATGGAATAAGTTTCCGTTCCATCTTTCTCTTTTTAAAAATAGATGCATATTTCGGTTAACTAAGATAAGATGTAAAAAAGGTAACTAAAATTTATTGAATGTTAAATAACGCAGCGTTATTTTTAGTATTTCTAAAAAGATTAGTGAATCTGTAATCATGTAGAGAATTTATCAAGTATCATATCAGACCATTTTCTTCCACTACTTTTTAGGATATAACACTCAATACTAGATAATAATTCCTCCATCATTTTTTTCTCCACCTCTAAAAGATCATATGCTGTTTTACCCTCAATTCGTATATATTTTATTAAATCACTATAAGGTGGAAAGAGAAATGCGTCATCACTATTTTCTATAGCTCTTTTTAATGCCTCATCTACCGAAATCCCAACCATTTTTTCTTCTTTTTCCCCTGCACTACCTTTTTCCAAGAAGAAAAGAGAATTGATTGTTGTCTTGTCTTTAATTTTTGCATCTTTTATAATGTCGCTAATGTGGTACTTAGGAGGTTTTATCCTTGACTGTCCAATTGTATTAATCGTAAAGATCGGTACATTATGATCGGCCAATTTATGCATCAAACTCCTACCCGTTTTTGAGTGAATCAAACTTCTAATTCTCATTCCTTTTTTATCATTTGTATCATTATCGCTATTATGAGATGATGATTGTGCTTCAACCGCTGTTCTATATGTATGTGCACTAATTGTCATTGATTTTGGAAAGCATACTGCAGTGTTTGGCAGTTTGATTATAGTCATATCATCAGACAAAAAATAGAATCCATGTTTAACGCATTTTATTACAGTTGTTGTCTTGCCAGTATCTGGAGGCGCTGAAAGGAAAAACCCTTGACCAGTTGGAGAGGACATACACGCAGAATGTAAAAGAATGTATTCTTTAGAAAGAAAGAGAAATCTGAGAATAGGTTCTACTAAATTCACATATGTAACATGTTTGGATCTTGATATTAATTCATTAATTGATACCTCTATTTTGCTTCCATTAAATTTTATTTGGAATTGAGCTCCGGAAGAACCAAAATGTTCTGTATATTTGATAGTATATTGTGAACCGCCAGATTCAAAGTTATCTGTCATTAATTTCCTAGTAGCTCGAAATTTGGACATATTGGAATCTTTGGAAAAAGATCTTATCATTAATGTGATGTCAGGATCATCAAACTCTTTTGACAAAAAATATTCTAACTCTTGTAAATTTATCTCTGATTTAACCTTGATGATATCATGAATATTATAGTAATACAAATATACAAAATTACTATTTTTAAAAGAGATTTAAACAATATTGCTTTATCTTATATAAGAATGTTCAATTATTATAACTTTTAAGATTATAGGATGGTTTTATTATCATATATTTATAATAACATTATATATATGTATATGACGAATATTATGAATTATATTTTAATAGTAATTAAATATAGTATAAAGGTATAAGAAATTTATTACTAAAAAGAATATTAAAAAATGTTATAAATATAACTCACGATAATTTTAATATGCAGATGTCTCCTATCAAAAACAAGTGCAAACAAATCATCACGAAGTATTTAAAACAAAAAATATGTATACAATTTCAATAATAATTCCTACATATAACGAAGCAGAAAATATTATATCATTATTAGATAAAATTAAAGAAAATTTAACTCATAATGTTTTTACAGAAATTATAATAGTAGATGATAATTCTCCAGATGGTACTAGTAATATCGTACAAAATTATATAGACTGTGATGTTGAATCTAAAAGGGGAAATGTAAACTTTAAAGAAAAGTTATATTCACTTAGGATTATTAATAGAAAAATCAAAAATGGTTTAATTCCAGCGATATTGGATGGGGTCAAATCATCCCAAGGTGATTATGTACTGGTTATGGATGCAGATTTTTCTCATCCTCCTGAAATGATACCCAAAATTATAGAGAAATCTCTAGGCAATTCCAATTCTATAGTTATAGCATCTCGTTATACAAAGAATGGATCTATAGTTGGATGGCCATTTAAAAGACGACTAATAAGTAAAGCTGCAGCCGTTATTGCCAAATTTGGACTCAATGTAAATAATGTTACAGATCCAATGTCGGGATTTTTTGCCGTGCCTAGACATATTATGGAAAACCTAAAAATTGATACTAAGGGTTATAAAATTCTACTAGAAATACTTGTAAAATCAAAAGATATTCCAATATTTGAGATACCATATACTTTCATGGACAGAAAATCAGGTAAAAGCAAAATGGGCTTTAGTGTTATTTTTGACTATATAGGTTCAGTATGGCAGTTATATAGATATGGACGAAATCAACAAAAGAAATAAATTTGTTCCCTCTTGCATTATGAATACAAAGATAATTATTAGAAACCAAAAACACATTCTAGTTAAATCTTTGTAATAGACGGAGTGATTAATTTTGAATGCAATGACTAAAAATAGCAATCTAGGGAATAAAAAAATACTTTTAATTTTCATACCTCTGGTTTTAAGTTCTTTTACAAGTCTATGGAATATAACAGGTTTTCCTAGCCTACATGTGGATGAGGGTCACTATATGCGTAAAGCTATGTCTACACTGGAAGGCGAAGGTCTTCAACCACAAGATAGATATTTTGCTCCATATTTTGGACAAATATTACTGGCTGGTATCCTGGGAATGATTGGGTATCCTGATATAGTAAATCCAGCTCAAGATGCCGATTCAGTAGAATCACTTTATTTTATTCCAAGACTCATTATGGGGTTATTTGCTGTATTAGATACGTTGCTAATATACAAAATAACAGAAAAAAGATATGGGCTTAAAGTGGCACTTTTAGCATCTATTCTATTTGCAGTCATACCATATGGGTGGTTATTAAGAAGAATATTTTTAGAGTCTATACAACTTCCTCTGCTATTGACTTCTATATTATTAGCCCTTTATATAAAAGGTAACTCAGATCAAGAACAAAATAATAAGCTGGGAAGACGAAATATATCTTTAATTTTATTATCAGGTGTTTTTCTTGGTCTAGCGATATTTACAAAGATTCCAATTTTTGTTATGATGCCATTAGTTGGATATATTGTAATGACTAATAGTGGTAACAATAAATTAAAAAGTATTGGACTTTGGCTTTTACCCGTTATTTTAATACCTATAGCATGGCCTGCACACGCTTATTCTATGGGGGATTTTGATACTTGGATGGAAGATGTATTACATCAAACTCAAAGAGAAAGTAAACCTCTAATTAATTCTCTAGCTACTTTCCTTCAAAATGATCCCTTAACATTTTCATTGGGCATGGCAGGGATTCTGTATGCTGCGATCAGAAGAGATTTCTTCATATTGTTATTTAGTATACCATTTCTTTTGTTCTTATATTGGATTGACTTTGTATCTTCATTTCACGTAGTTCCTTTATTTCCAGTATTTTCTATTGCTGGAGCAAAGTTAATTGTAGATTTATCCAATCTAATACCCATATCTAAAATTAGTAAAACTATGCCATATGCCGTGGTATCGGTTATTGCTATTGTTGGCTTAATTTCGATTTTTTCATTAATTACTATTGATTCTAATTCTGTAATATTTAAAACACATGCTGTATTGATACAACATTTACAACAAAGAAATGATAATGTGACTATGATAGGAAACCCTCTTTACATATGGATGCCTAGACATGTTTTTGATATTTCCTATCAAGATAGAAGTTACTATTCTACAAGACCTTTAGAAACTCCATATTTCATAGTAATTGATGATTCAGGTTATAAAAAGATAATTAAAGAAGAAAGTAAGAGAGGTTCTTTCCATAAAAACTTGTTCAATCAAACTCATCTAGTAGAAAGTATTAAACCCGATAATCCTTTACCAAAATACAAAAATAATATTTATCCATATACAAATTTGAAACAATCTCCTATATTAAAACAACTTGATATAAGAGCAAACTACTAGGCAATCTAAATAATATATATTTGTCCATCATTAGGAATATAAAGATAAATTCGAAGAGAGATCATGACTACTTTTTAGTTTTTTTATAATAAGTAAACAATATTGATATTATAATCTTTTATTAGTATAGATTCAAATATGATGTGTTCCAATGACTTAATGCATGTATAATAATCATACCTCTACAACGATTAGTGTTATAATAATTATTATTGTTGTGATGTGTGCCAGTTTCATATATATAGAGAATATTGGTAAAGTAGATGCTCAGTCATCAAAAAAATCCAAAAAAGAGCCTTCTATACCAATACTAAAAGATACTGACTTGAAAACAGAATTAATTGTTGATAAATTGAAGTTTCCTTCTGGAATGGAGTTTATCGGAAATGATGATCTTTTAGTCATAGAAAAAAATACGGGAAAAGTGAAACGAGTAACTAATGGAGTGATCGTTGGTGACCTTTTAGATTTAAATGTAGCAACAAAGAGTGAAAGAGGCTTATTAGGTATAGCTGTATTAGATATATCTAAAACTAAACATGCTAGTAATTATGGTCCCAATGATAAATTTGTTTTTCTTTTTGTAACTGAAGCAGAGAACAAAGATGATGGAGAAATTTTAGGAAATCATGTATACCGATTTGATTTTGTGAATGGCACTCTAATCAATCCTGTACTTCTCCTTGATTTACCTTATTTACCAGGTCCGTCACATAATGGAGGAGTTATGAAAATTGGTCCTGATAATAATTTATATATTATTATGGGGGACTTGAACAGATTAAAAGATCCAACCGGTGATACGATTGCTTCAAATCTAGAGGGTACGTCTCTACCTGATGGTAGAGGGGGGGTAATACGCATAACATCTGACGGAGAAACGGTTAAGGATGGATTTACCTTAGGAGATAGAGGACTTTTAGACAAATATTATGGTTATGGTGTAAGGAATAGTTTTGGTATTGGTTTTGATAATATTACAGGATTTTTATGGGATACTGAAAATGGATCTCATTATGGTGATGAAATTAATATCATTAAGCCTGGATTTAATAGTGGATGGAGACAGGTGTTAGGATTATCGTCTATGTATAATGAATTTTCTAATAAGGAGTTTGACAAAAGCAAATTAGTGACTTTTAATGGTACTGGTAAATATTATGACCCTGTATTAACCTGGAATGACACTATAGCCCCAACAACCATTGCATTTATTCATTCTTCAACGTTAGGAGAAGAATATATGGATGATGTATTAGTAGGTGGAGTAAAAAATGGAACGCTTCTACATTTTGACCTTAATCAAACTAGAACAGGGTTACAATTAGAAGGATCTTTGTCTGATAAAGTGGTAAATAAACCTGATGAATTAAAATCGGCGATTTTTGGAACTGGTTTTGACATAATTACCGATATCAAGATAGATCCTACAGATGGAGATGTTTATGTCTTGGCAGCAAATACAAAGAATGGCAAAATTTATAAAGTTTTTAAAGACGACGATGCTTGAGATTCTAATTAATCAACCATTGTGTTACTTTAAACACAGCTTTTATTTTTCAATTCTACTTTTTATTCTTCTCTTAGAAACTTTGCAAAGAAAAGTAACAAAAGGGACCCTTGACAATATTTAAATATAATTACTACTATGCAAATCTTCAAATAATGATTATCATATCTTTGAATAGATGGAAAAAAGGATACTATTTAATGGACAGATCTAAGCCTATAATAATGATAACAATAGTATTGAAGTTAAAAATAATATTTTGGTAGAAGATAGAATGTTTTACTCAGTGGTTATCAGCTGAGGAGGGAAATAATGGAAGAAATAGTTATATTCAAATGACCCTAACAATATTTGAAAAAGTTAATAGAATACTTTCGCACGACAATTACCAGAATATTGATATTGAGGTAATGTTTGATAATGGTGTTCCAGTGTGTTCTCTTTGTAAAACTGCTGGTTGTGTTCAGGCCGGGTTTGCAATTTGTGCGGAACAAAATCTTTCCTGCTCTAATATATATTATCGTGGTAGCTAGGAAATTGAAGTTTTTAAATGGTTATATTAATTATTAATTATTATCATAATGTTCTTCATTATGTAGCCCATTAGATCTGATAAATCTGATTAATTCTGTAGAATCTTCAATATTGTAATATCTTTTCATTTTTTCCAAGGTCTCATCATCATAAATCCTTGGCTTTTGGATCCTTTTCGCTCCCTCGCTTTCTCTCATACCATTTTTTTACATTTATAATACTTAAGTTTTTATCATTATTAAGATTCTAATAAATTTTTTTATAAAATACCATAACACACATTTACCAAAATATGGACAGTTCTACAAAATTTCCTAATGAATCACATGCCTATTGATTCGATAGTAAAATTTGGTACATTAATCATTTATCTCTTTTAGTTGGTGAATGCAGATTTTAGGCTGTTATTATTATTATAAAATTATGATATTACATAAGAGAGAAATTCTATAGTGAAATTTAGTAATTTTTTTTATTAAAGTTTAGTTTGTGGTTTGTTTATTTCTCTATTTCTTCTTTTTCTTCTAACGATCAGAAAACTACTGATAGATATTAAAATTAAAATAGATAATATTATGATAGTAATTATTATTGGTGTAGTAGTTAATTCAAATTCCAGTCTATATGTTAATTGATCATTTTGCAAATTAAATTCTGTCGTACTCTTGTTATTACCGATAGTTATCAGATCTTTTATCTCTTTGTTTACCTTTACCAATACTTGGCTTCCTGGATTAAATCCTCCTAAAATAAATTTTGTATCAATTCCCAGTTCGGGATATACTAAATCAATCCTTTTATACTCTTTATTTTTTTCTAAATCATAGTTTACTCTGGTGATATTTACATAGGATGATTCTGGTTTTACCGACAGATCAATAGTATTTAATTTTGTAAAATTATTATTAGGAGTAAGTATTATTGTGTTATTTTGTTTGTACACTGTATTAGTAATATTATTTCCATCAATAATCTTATTCAATGTATCGGTTATTATCATGTTACTTTTTTTATCATTTAGCAAAAATGCAGTATAGTTAAAATAAGAATTTAATATCTTGTTATCTTTGGATTGTCTGATAAAGAAATCGTCATTTTCATTATTTTCTATTACATTGTCTTCTAATATATTATTAGATGTTCTATCAAGTCTTAACCCAAAGTTAGGGCCTTCAACAATATTATTATTTACCAATTTATTGTTATTTGTTCCATAATCTGCAATATTTACTCCACTATTCATGGACTTTTCTATATTATTAAATTTAATTATATTATTAGTAGAATTACTGTATATGTTTATCCCATAGTTATTGCTGTTGGTAATATTATTTGAATTAATTAGATTGTTCTTTGTATTTTTCAGGAAAATTCCATTACCATTTCCTACAAAGTTATTCTTTATTATATCATTTTCCGATGATTCAGAAACCATCATTCCCATTGTGTTGGATCTTATATTGTTTGATTCAACATAATTTATACTAGAATTCCGTTCAAGTAGAATTCCAATACCGATATTATTTTCTAAGATGTTATTCATTATTTTTATATTATTACAATTTTTTTTACACACTATGGCATGTAAATTATTTTCGTAAATTCTATTTTCTAGTATGTCAATATTGTTAGTATTTGAGTCCAAGTTAATACCATCAAATTGACTCCTTAAAATATTGTTATTTTTTATAGTAACATTAGAAACTTCATTGGCGATGCGTAAACCAAAATAATTATTCATTATCGTATTGTTTTGAATTACGCTACCATCACCAGAGAAAAATGTTATTCCTGTTGTGCCTGAATGTCCTTTATAACCCAGATTTTCAAAAAACGAATTCGTTATATTAGTTTGTCCTGCCGAATTCCAGAATGTCCATACATAAGCTCGGGGAGTTTCAGGAGTGATTAATTGAGGAACCTCATTTCTTGTGGAATTCCATGAGGTTATATTTGTATTATCTATAATTAAATTCCCCCTTGAAATTATAGAATATGCAATATTATGTGAAGAATCGGAATCTATTTTAAGTAGACGAGTATTTATACCACTAATATTTAATGTTCCGTTTTCGAGTATCAAAATATTAGACTTCAATACCCATTCTTTTTCTCCTGTCCTTTCTAGAATATCAGAATTATTATTAAAAAAATCATTAATAGTAAGAATATCTACTGTGCCATTACAAACTACGATAGTTTTTGTAATATTTTCATATCTCAAACAAATATCATCCTGCTGTAGAGGATGATTACTTTTCATATCCGTATTTTCAAATTCAGAATTATTAATTAATGGACTTTGATTATCAACTGAAAATGAAATATCTATATTATTAGCTAAAATTAAAATTAACAAAGATGGAAACACAACAATACCTAAAATTATAATATTTCTAATACTCGACACTTGCGTTACTATGTTAAATTAATATGCTATATAAATGACGATAATGATATAGTTATTACTTTTTTTTAAATAACATACTTCTAGTAAAATTTGGAGAGACACACATTTATATAAAAATAATCAAGTTATATTGGTTTATGGAATTACATGGTGTAGCTAAAGATAATATTGTTAAATATCTTATCATATTCTTCTTTACTTTACTAGTATCTCATCTTGTTTTTTATTCTTTATCTTTACAACAGATATATGGTGGTGCCGATCAGGGAAATACCAATAGCGGTCCACCTTATAATGGTGTTAATATGCATGGTTTTTATACTAGAACTTCTCAAGCTCGAGATACAAATTATGATCTTCCAAATAATTATTTTGAAGAGAGTTTTAAAATTCTTTCATCTAATGGATTAAATCACGTTCGATTCTTGATTTTCTGGGAATCTTATGTAAAAAATCCTACAGAGTTCATTGAAGAATTAAAGACTGTTGCAAATGCTGCTGATCAATATAATATTAAAGTTCTCTATGATAACCACCAATTTCATACATCATCTTATCTAAATCCTCAACGAGGTACTGGTTTTCCCTTTTCATTATTTGAAGCCGATTTTGCATTTTTTTATGGAAGTGGTGGAGGTACAAAATACCCGACAGCTAAAGTATGGTGGACAAATTGGTGGGATAGAAATGTTCGAGATAAAGATGCTAATGATGGCTGGACTTTACAAACAGAATTCTTCAAAAAAGTTCTAGAAACGGTTGATAACCATACAAGTACTGTGGGCTATGAAATTTTGAGTGAACCACAGGTCCATGATAAGAACCAATGGGAAAAAATAGGAAAATATAATACCTTTATGGCAGATTTTCTTAGAAAAAATACCGATAAAACTATTGCCTATAGTATGAATATCCCTGTATCTTTACAAAGCCCTATTGAATTAAATCCAATTAATCTAGCCAAAATGGCACCTAAAAATATTAGTAATCTAGTATTTAAAATAAGCGTCTACGGAGTTCCCCAAGAAAATGAGTATCAAGAATCAAGGTTGAGTAATTTTGTTCAAGCTGCTGAACTAGCAAACGTTCCACTATATGTAGGAGAATGGAATAATGTTCAAAGAGATAAGATTATTGATGAAGAAGGAGAAATTATCACATTTATTAATGAAACATTTAGTAGTATTAATCAGAGTGAAGCCAATAAATTAGTATCTGTGTTTAAGGATCTTGATGTATGGGGTTCTGCGTTTTGGCAATGGAGAGTAGATTCTCATCAAGTGCAAAACTTTAATTTGATTAATATAACCAACGGAAAGATAGAAACTACACCTTATTTTGATATAGTAAAAACTGCATACCAGACAATTTATGGAGATACGCAAAATACCTCTTCTAATACTACAACGTTAACATAAACTAATAATATAATTTAGGAAATGTGAATAGAACAACAAAGGATGAAGTTCAGAATTCAATAAACTTAATGTATCTATGTTAAGTTAATAATAAAATTTGAAATGATATGATGGATTAATTAAACCATTATTTGTGGTCTTTTCGAAAGATATTTGGGTAAATTTAATGGCATAAATGGTTTATCTTTTATTTCATTTCTTACAGATTCTATTAATTCTTCTATGTTAGATTCAATTTGTTTACCTGTTTTACGATCACGTATTACCAAAATTGTAGATTTAGCTTCTTTATCTCCAATAACAATTATGTATGGAATCCATTCTGTTTCTGCTTCCCTTATTCTTTTGCTAAGAGATTCTTGTCTGTCATCTATATCTGTCCTTATGTGACTTTGGGAAAGAATATTTTCTACATTTTCTGCAAATAGCAAATGTTCATTCTTTATAGGTATAATTCTAACTTGTGTATGGGATAACCAAATGGGAAATTGAGGTCTTTCACCCTGTTGTTTAATTTTAGCAGCTTTTTCTAATAGGGTATAAATAATTCTTTCTATAGCTCCGCTAGGTGAATTATGTAAGATTATTGGATTTTTTCTTTTTCCTTGTTCATCTATATATTCAATTTTGTATCGTTTTCCATTTTCTACATCTATTTGGTCTGTTGATAAAGCTGCTGCTTTTCCTATGCTATCAACATAATTAAATTCCCATTTTAAAATAAAATAAAAAAATCTATCCTTCCACATTTCAACTAATATAGGTTTTCCAAATTTTCGAGAAATCTGAGCAACGAATTCTTTGTTTTCATTGTAAAATGTTTCAGTAAATCTTATTGCCATTTCTATATCGTCGATTTTTATATCAAATCCGTTTAATACATTTAGAGAGAGATCAAAACGTTTTAAACATTCGTCTTTTGCCTGTTCTATATCTTTACAAAATGCATGACAGTCAGGCATACTGAATGCTCTTAATCTTCTTAGTCCTACGAGTTCTCCACTTTTTTCTCTACGGAAACTATATCTTGTTAACTCATAAAGTTTCAATGGGAGATTTTTATATGTAATATGAAAATCCTTAGCCATTAAAAACTGACCAAAACATGCTGCGAACCGTAAAAATAAATGTTTGTTATCTGATAGTATATTATATTGTCTGGCGGGAAAGCGATTAAAATAACTTTCCATAGACGGATGTTTTGTATCATACATTATGGGAGTTTCAACTTCTATTCCGCCATATTCAAGAACATTCCTGGTTACAAATTGTTCTATCAATGATTTCATTAATTTTCCTTTTGGATAGTATCTCATATTACCTGCATCAGAGGCTGGTTCATAATCTGCAATAGCCATTTTTTTCATAAGAGCTACATGAGCAGGTTGTTCATCAACAGCTCTTCTTTTTGAGGTTTCATAATCTAAAAACCTTTTCAAATTACTATTTTTTTCGATTTTAAATACGTCTAATGGTGTTAATACCCCATTTGTATCTAGAATGAACCATAGAGATTGTTGTTTTTCTTCTGAATTTAAAGCAGAAGAAAGACGCTCCATATCAGGCAGATGTTGTTTTAAATCATCTTTCCGCAATATCTCATCCGTACCTTTAATAAAAGGGAATGGAATATTCGAAATTACTTTAAAATTTTCTGCTAATGGATGACCTTTTACTTTTATATTGAAGCTCTTTGTCCATCCAAATGGAGCTCTATTTACCTCAGTTAGTATTTTCCTTGATTTTGTTTCCAATTCTTTGATAATTTCAAAAGCATTTTTTGGAGATTCCAAATAAGAACTTAAGTGAGAATAAGGATAAATTAGTAATCTATTAACCTTTAAATTTTTTGAATAACTTTTAATTTCTTCTATTGCTTTTTCTATAGTTATTTTATTATCTCCTTTTTCTACTGATACAAAAACAACTATTAAGCTTTCAAATCTTATTTTGGATTTTAGTATATTTTTTTCTGCATCATTAAGTTCCTCTTCGATAGGCTCATACTCCATAAACTCTGCATGTAATTGTAATAAACGCATTTTCCCATCTTACCTTAGCTTAATTTATTATTTCCATCTTGCTCTTTCTGTTTCTCGGTCTTCTTTTGTAGCTTTTTTCCATTCTTTATAATGATTTCTACATAAATAGATTCTTTTACTAGTTGAGGAAATATCCAAGTCGTTAGCCATTCTTCCTTTGCTCTCACTCATAGATCTTTCTGCTTGTTCGGTACATCCTTTTATACTACAGTTAATACCTTTGTTTACTCTACCCATCTATAGTACAATTATATTTCAATATAAAAGGTATACCGATATAGGTGTAAAGAATTAACGTATTATGAAAATTACTATAAAAACTAATGACCCTATTATCTCAGTTGTTAGTATTAAATTCTTTATCTTTTTAAATGTTGAGGTAACTGATTTCCTATTCTTGGATCTAATCCATTTCTGATCTCTGATTGTTACTAAGGCGTATAATTTTATTATCGCAATCATAAAATTAATTATTACATAGACTGGAAGAAGTATAATATCCCCTGGATGTCTCTTTAGATGTGGTAAAATTTTAATTCCTCGTCCTATCATCCATAAAAGTAAAATGGATACCGCTAATACATAGTGATTCAAATAAAGTGATATACCAAAAAATATCGGACCAAAAAATAATGTAAAGATGGAAATAAATCTATCTATTATATGAAAGGCTAAAAATGGATGCTTCCAAGCCCATCCATTCCACAAACTTATTAAATCAGAATTATGACTATTTCTTGACCACCTCAATCGTTGACTCCAAAAGGTCTTAAAATCAGGAGCTGCATATGAATATATTACAGCATTGCTCTGATAGTATGTTTTCCAACCTTTGCTTTGAACAATTCTTGTTAAACATTTATCTTCTCCAGATTCTTTCTTCGTTCCTAAGACTATTTCATTAAGAAAGTTATCCAAATCTTCAATTATAATCTCTTTTCTATATAGCGAAGTTCTACCTGACAGACATGAAAGAGCCTGACCCATTGCAGTCTGAGCAGGGAGGTCATAATAATTCCTCATGTCCCAAAAAATGTCTGTTATCTTCTGCCATATTGTTTTTCTTTCAATAGGATGTTGTCTTGTCGTAACACCTCCTATCAGCTGATCTTCAAAAGGAGAAAGTATTGCTTTCCTAATATTTTCTGCCCATATTGTGTCGCTATCTACAAGAGCAACAATTTTATATTTTGCCTCTTTTATTCCTTCAGCAAGTGCAGGCCTTTTACCAGGCTTTGTTGCTATGATAATCTTCATAAATGAATAATCTTTAGCAATAGAATTGAAAATTTCAATGCAACGGGTATCACTTTGGTCTATTACTCCGATTATCTCGTTAGGTGCATTTTTTATCCACGATCTTATTGCCTGTTCAAAAATTTTAGGATCTTCATTATAAACTGGAGTAATGATGCTATATTTGTAATATGTTGTATCACTACAAGGGACTTTAGGTTTATACAAGAATGAAGTAGATTTTTTAAAGATCCATACACTCCATCGCCAAAGCCCTATAATTCCAAGTGGTATGTATATCCATATGAGGTGATAGTAATTAATTGCCACATATCCCAAAAATTCAGAAAGCTTTAAGATTAGAGACTGAATGGGTTCTAATAAAGATATTTTACTAAAAAAATCAGGTGAAAAAACGTAAATTATAGAAAAAATGAGAAGTACAGATAATACTGAAATAATTAAAGCAATCGTAACTTCCTCTGATGCTCTTGAATCCATTAATCTGTACATCTAAATTATTTTTTATTAGTGTCTTCTAATTTATATATAGATCGTAAAACTTCTAATTAAAAAACTCAAAGAAAAGTAGTAACAGTTGTGTATGATATAAATTTTATATTTAAAATTCATATTAATATTTTATAGAAGAATATTTAAAATAATCCCTTCTAACTATAGTAGTGAAAAAGAGATAGTAGTACTTATATATTAATTTGGGTTTTTTTTTATAAAAAGAGGTTTGTGGAACAGTAATGGTAAAAATTTCTATAATTGGATCCGGAGTAGTTGGTTCTGCAACGGGCAAAGGATTTCATAAGCTAGGTCACGATGTTCTTTTCTATGACATTTCTAAGAAAAGGATGGAAACACTAAAGAAAGAGGGCTTCGAAATTGCTCATACTGTCAAGGATGCTTTACAGCACAGTGATATTACCTTTGTCTGTGTCAATACACCTACTGGAGAGAACGATGAACAAGATTTGTCACAAGTTAGATCTGCTCTATTCTCAATTACAGAGGCGTTAAATCAATCTAAGAAATATAACTTGATAGTTTTTAGAAGTACCATGCTGCCAGGAACCATGGATGAAATAGTAATTCATTATCTGGAGCACGAATGTAAAAAAAATAGAGGTAAAGATTATGATGTTTGTTATAATCCTGAATTTTTACGCCAAGAAAGTGCATATGAAGATTTTTTTATTCCTGACAGAGTAATTATAGGAGAGGATGTTGAAGATAGTTCTAGATTATTACAAGAATTGTACAAACCCCTTACTGAAAAAATTATTGTTACTAGTCCTAAGGCTGCAGAGATGATAAAGTATACCTCTAATTGCTTTCTGTCATTAAAAATATCATTCTTTAATGAAATAGGAATGTTATGCAAAGAAATAGGTATAGATGATAGAGCTGTAAGTTTGGGTGTATCCCTGGATAAACGTATAGGTAAATACGGAACTATCGCAGGTAGACCATTTGAAGGTGCATGTTTGCCAAAAGATACTAAAGCCTTGTCTACATTTATCAGAAAAAGAGGATGGACACCAGACTTGCTTAAAGTAACTTTAGACATAAACAAAAAAATTGAAGAATTAGTAACAAAAACCGCACTAACAAAATAATACATTTTATTTTATCTATTTTTATTAAATATTGATCTATTAATTAAAATATAATATAAATTAGTACTCTTGTCTAGGCTGTATTTTTTTGATGTCTTATTTATTATACAAATTATAGTAATAATGAAAAAATTTTTCTAGTGAAATTAATTGTCTATTTTCTATAGATATATAAAATGAAGCAAAAGCATTAGAAAAAAATAATCTCTCTTGTGGAGGTAACTCAATAAGATGTCCTATAATATCAGCAGCATCCCACGAATCCCCCGCACCAGTTAAATTTCGTACAACAATATTTTTTATGTTATATGCAAAATAAACCTCATCGCCATTAGAAAAAGCACAACCATATCTGGTGTGCAGGTCTATAAATATACCTAATTTTTTTGCTAAACCTTTAATAGCTAGTTGTATATTTTTTCGGCTATATTTGTTACATAAGGAAAAATTTTTGAGCTCTAATTCAAAGAGTAAAGAATTACATTCATTCTCATTAATACTTAGAATATCTATCATACTATTTGGATCTCTTAATAATGAGCAGAATTCATTACTCCTGGTTTGAATATCTGCAGGATCAACAAAATGTATTGCTTTAGGTGAATTTTGAAATACGTATTTTAAAAGTTCATTACCTTTCAAGTTGCTTGCCCAATTTACAAGGATAACTGCATCAGAATTATTTAATATTTCTTTATCATTGTTGGAATCTAGTTTTTCTGGGCCAAAATCTGAATTCCCTCCTATATCACTAATCATTATATTAGAATCATTAAAGTCTATAGATTTACGGATTTCTAATGACGTTGTGTATCCTGGTTTTCCATAGGATAAGTGCAATTTTACTTTAGGTAAATCACTAAAAAAATATTTTAAGTTCATGTTACTTGAATCATCAGTTATAGTGAATAGATCTACATCAAATCCAAGTTTTCCAAGACAGTAAGCAATATTTACTGCATTTCCTCCTTCTAATTGTGTAGTAGCTATTCCTCTGATGCTTCCACCTCCATACTTTGTTTTTTCTTTTATACGTACAAAAAACTCCTCTATATTTTCAATTTTGATTATTCTGTCAATAAAAAAATCATGCAATACTGTGATTGATTTGTTCTGGGATTGTGCATCTTTTATTTTATCAAAAATTGTAATCGGATCCAAAATTCTTATGGAAACACCTATTTAATTTCTTTATTATACATCGTTGTTATTTTTTTTTGAAATTATCTCCAAAATATAGAAATCACACCTAAACCCAAGATTGCTAATCCTCCATAAATCATATAAGAAATATTCATAGCTCCAGCACTTGCTGCTATTCCTATTCCTGAACCTATCATAATAATCTCTGCTGTTCTTCGTCTCATTCTCTCAATAATATAAAAAAGTGGTCTAATAAGTATTGTAGTCTTGCGATAAAGGTTATACGCTATAAAGCATAAAAAATATAAAAATTAAAGAAATTATAAGTGGATTAAACCACCTTGTTCACTAACATGTGGAGATTGTCCAACAAACTTTCTTCTAAAGTGGCCAGATGGTCTTTTAGACAAAAGCTCAATAAACCATGCCTCGTGTTCTACTTCTTCTTGCATTATTTTTTGTGCTATATCATATGTTCGTGGATCTTTCCCTGCAGTCATATCGCATACCTCTCCCCATGACCTTATTGCACATTGTTCTGCTTCTAGCAATACCTTCAATATTGAATTGATATCTTGCCAGTTATCAGGTAAATATGCATCTGGACAGCCAGCCTGATCAGCAAATTCTCTAATATCTCTTGGAAGACTCCCCCCTAATTCGTATAACCTAGGAGTCATTGCTTCAAAGTGATTTCTATCTTCTATTCTTGCATCCTCGACTATTTCCTTAATTCCTTCACCCTCTAAACCTGTACAATGCATTCTTAATATTGTATAATAATAATATGTTGTAAACTCGGCGCCTACACCTTTTCTGATTAATTCAATTAATCTCTGGACATCTACACCATTTTTTTCCAAAACTTCCAATGCTACAATTTTTGGAACAGATCTGTTTTGATCATTTGACATATTATTCGATTTGAATAATAATATTTAAAGGTTTTAATATCTTAACGTAAGAAATTAATTGAATTAACTACATATTGCCATATTAATATATATATATAATGATTTTTGGATATTCTATATGGCAACTGAACAAATTGTGGATCCTTTTATGGTAATGATCGCTATTTCAGGATTTTTTTCTGCAACTATATTGTTATCATCACTTTTAACAATTAGAAAGAAAAAAATCCAGACTGATAAAATTGAGAATAATATTTGATATTTAATTATAGGTAACATGACTATTACAATATGTATTTCTCATAAAGAAGATGTTGATGGTCTATCCTCGGCTATACTGATAAAATGTGCTTTCAAAAAAAAAGTGTCTATATTGTTAGTAGATTATGCAAATCTTATAAATAAGCTTGAAAAACTGCTAAAAAATCTTTTACCTGTTACAAAAGGGTATAACAGAATATTTATTTGTGATCTTGGATTAAACAAAAAAAATCAGTACACGTTTATTTCTATATTATCTAAAATGGTTGCTTTAGGATATAAGGTAACTTATATTGATCATCATGACCTTGAAGAAGAAACAAAGAAAGAAATAAAAAAAATAGGAGTCAATCTAATACACTCTACTCAAGAATGTACCAGTGTTCATGTTTATAATAAATATAAAAGGAAACTTTCTTCGAATGCATCATTCTTTGCTGCTGCAGGTGCTTTAACTGATTATCTTGATAATAAGCCGATAGCTTCCTCACTAATACCTCGATATGACAGACAGTTTTTAATGTTAGAATCAACAGCTCTGTCTTACATGATTTCTTCTAACCAAAACAATGAGGAATATCTGTACAATATTGTTAATGTATTATCTGCGATGAAATTCCCTCATGAAATTGAAGGTGGGTTCATAGAGGCAGAGAAATATGCAAAAAAAATAGCGAATGCGATTAGTTCTATTTCTCATGAAATTAAAACTAAACACAATCTTGCTTTAGTCCAAAGTAATCTAGATTTGGCATCAAGTACAGTAGTAAATTTTGTTCTGGGAATGTCAGAAAAAAACATTGCGATGGTTTATAAATATAAAGAAGATAAAGAAGCTTTTATTATTTCCATTAGAGGATCTAAAGATTGCACTGTTCATTTAGGGAGAATTGTAAATGAGGTCGCATCATCTTTGGGTGGAAGCGGAGGAGGACATGATAAAGCATGTGGAGCGGTAATTCCTAAGGATTTATTCAATAAGTTTGTCGAATTGGTAGATACAAAAACCTCATGTTAATCACGATCATTTAATTATTCTTAAAAACAAAATACTTCTCTTAAATAATTTATTTATTTAATAATAAAAATGGAATAGAGATTAAAAGTTGATATTTGTATTTTTTTATTATTATGGCGATATTGAATTAGCAATTATCTAAATAAAATTTTTTATGACTTGCCGTGAGAGCTGCTTTCTATACTTATATAATCATATTAATATTATAACAAAATAAAAATAATTATGAAATGTTACAATATTAGATATTTATAATTTTATTTACTTTTGAAATCGCTATTATTCCTCCAGCCCCACCTGTTTTATCAATTTTTGCAGAATCTTTTATTGCAGACACTACTTCATCTACTTTATCCTCAGTAACTATGGTTTCTACTGTTCTTCTATTGGAATAGGGCATTGTAGAGATATCTCCACGTCTACCGTATCTGATTTGATATTTTTCTCCTTTTCCAATTCCTTTGGATTCATAAAAGGTTGCAGGTACTCCAATTTTATTTAATGCAGCTAAAACATCATGTTCTTTTTCTTCTCTTATAAAAGCCTCAATTCGTACTAATTGAGAATTAGTTTTTTCTCCATTTCCATTTTTCTCCGACAATTTAGTATCAAATAATATTGAAAGGACCTTTTTTTTAAAGTTATGTTTTATTAAACAAATAAATTTTTTGTTTGGGAATATAAAAAAGAAAATTTATAAAAATTATAAGTTTTAATATAAAAAGTAAAAAAATTCCTTAAAAAATCTTAATTTTTATATTTCATCTAAAATAGAAGTGGTATAATATTGATTAAAATTCAAATAATATAACACCTGATTCTTAATTGATGACCTTTTTTTATGATGAAATTTCTAAATTCCTCTCCTCTGAAATCCATCAAAGTAAAAATTATTACCTAAAAGCAATGCTAGATTTAGAAAAATTTGAAATAGGACAAAGTTACATTACTTCTAAGATTAAAAATAAAAAAAATGATACAGTAGTAGTAAATATTCAGGGTGGTAGCCCTGGAATAGATATATCGGATTCACTTTTTACCTTGACTGAGACTCCTAAGATTGCATATGTACGTACAATGATTGATAATACGATTTTAGTAAGAAAATTACCAGTACTTGGCGTTAAAGATTGGTTACTGATTTATGAAAATACCCTTTTCTTGTTGGCTGTAAAGGAAAAGTACGATGAATTAGAAATTCTTTGTGTTTTTTAATTTTCTAATAGATATTGTTTGTATTTTAAAATGATTTTTTAACAGCTATATTGTAAATATCATAGATAAGATTTTAAGTCATAGCGTTATCCAGATTCTTGAAATGGGCTTAGCGCAGCTTGCTAAGGTTACTATAATTCTTCCTAGGATGGAATCATCAAAAGTTGCTAGTCAGCTGGCACAGTTTGAATGGTTTCATCCAATCAGTTCTAATTCTGAATATTCTGATCCTAATCTAGATGAACTGCATTTACGTTCACAAAAACTCTTTCAAAATATCGATGAAGTTGTACGTGATTTAGGGATTAAAACAGAAATTGGAATAATGGATGCCCTTATGAAGGGTAAACCGAAGAATAAAAAAGAATTACAAATTTCAGAAATTGAACAGTTAATTTTGAAACTGGAGGAAGATTCAAAGACTTTGGTAAATGAAACCTCAAAAATCATTAATGAAAGAGATTCTTTAAATAGGCAACTTGAAGAATATAAAACATTAAGAGATACTCTAAGTGTAGTATCCAATCTAAAGATCGATATATCCAAACTTAACAATAGTAAATTATTATATCAAAATATGTTTATTATTAAAACTAAAGATTTCTCAGAGATTCAACGTTCGCTTTCAGATATATCTCTTTTTACCTTAAAATTAAATGATACTCATTCTGCATTATTCCTCTTCGCGAAAAATGAGAATTCTGATGGAATAGGAAAAACAATACGTAGTTTTGACATCTCACAAATTGTTATACCTACTACTTTTTCTCAAAATCCAAGTGAAGCTTTTCAACATTTAGCTACAAAAATAAAAGAATTAACTACAAAGAAAAAAAATATCGATTCTAATATTTTGAAGATAAGCAAAGAAAATAATTCAAAAATTCTTTATTTGAGAGAATCATCTCAAGTTATACGAGAGATTTTAGAAACTTTAAGAAAACCTGCAGGATTAAAGAATTTTGCTGTTATTCAAGGATACATTCCAACTGTTATGGCTATTAATTTCAAGAAATTACATGAAAAATGGATAACAATATTCGAGCATAAAAAACATAATGATTCTCATCAAATAGAGAAGGACCATGAACATGATTCTGAACAGACAAAAGAAAATCAAGAACCAATTTTATTTGCCAATAGTCGTTATTTTAGATCTTTTGAACCAATAACCCTCACCCAAGGTCCCCCTAAACCCAATGAGATAGATCCCACTCCAATGATTGCATTAATATTTCCTATTTTTTACGGATTGATGTTTGGAGATGCAGGACAAGGTGCATTATTGGCCTTGCTTGGTGCTACATTTAGAATTAGAGGAACAGGAAATTTAAAAAAATGGGGTACATTGATTCTTGCATCAGGAATATCTGCAGTAATCGCAGGGTTGATAGTAGGAGAGGCTTTCGGATTTCATATTTTTGAACTCCCAGGTGGTGAATATCTGAGATCATTAGGATTCATAGGGATATTAAATGCAGCAGACTTTTCAGAAGAGACTGTCCTAACTATTCTTACTTTTTCAATCAATATTGGTATTACACACCTAGTAAGTGCTTTTGCATTTTCCATATACAAGGGAATCAAACAAGGCAAGAAATACGAAGTACTTACCAATCGTCTTCCGACCCTGATAATGTATTTGGCAATTATTTCTCTCATGTTAGCTGCAGTAGGTGCTAATTACAAGGTTCTTGAAATGTATACCAATCAAAATCCTGCTCCCTTCTTTTCAAATATAGCTGGTGATTGGGTTACTGTAGAAATAGTTACTAAGATTTCGTTTCTGATTCTTATGATAACTATGGTGCTACAAATTCTTGCAGTTCCTTTGGGCGTTAAACTTGGGAAAGTGAAAGTTCATGGAAATGTAAATGAAGAATTATTTATGACAGTCATTGAAGTTATGTTGATTAGATTAGTAGAATTATTTGCTAATACAATTAGTTATACTAGAATTGGAATTATGTTACTTGTACATGTAGCTTTAATGGGTACAGCCAATAATGGAGTAGAATTCTTTTTCTCCACCGGTAACTTTGCAGTTGGAATAGTTGTAGCAATATTAGGAAATCTAGGTGTTATGATGATAGAAGGATTACTAGTCTATATTCAGGCACTTAGGCTTCATTTGTACGAGTGGTTCACAAAATTCTACGAGGGTACTGGAGTTCCATTTAAAAAATTGGTGCCAGAAATGCTATACACAAGCCTGGTATGGGAAAAAAAACTATAACAAAATAGCATACCAAGCAACAATTTAATCTTTAAAATAATATGACCTAGGACATCTGCTCAATATCCTAGGTCATGGAAATTGTTCCCCTTCGGTTTGGTCGATGTATCATTTTTATGGTTAATAGGAATATTTAAACGTGGTGGATTGCTAAAATCATCTATTGAATTCTATTATCAAAATAATTTATAAATAACATGCGGCTATAAATTAAATGATGAGTGATTTTAATAATAAAAATTTCATATTAAACCAAGCGCTATGGTTAGGCATTTCTCTAGCTATTAGCATTGCTATCTCTCTTATAGTACCATTCCCATACTCATTACCCATTATAATTGGAGTTTTTCTTCTTCTAAGCTTTTATATCAGACAGCGACAGTTTAAGAAACTTGGATTGTCAAGTGCTACCATGTTTGGTAACAGTTCTGTAAACTACTATTGTATGAATTGTGGAGCTAAACATAACCAAGTATCTTGTCCTCGCTGCGGCTCAAAAATGAAAAGAGTTGGAGCATAAATTTCTATACTTTGGAATTCATTTTAATAAAATTCTGATATCACTATTATTCAAAACCTTCACAAAGTTCTATCAGTTTATCTTGCCATGCATCTGCCTTTATTAAACCACTTGCCAAAAGTATCCCTTTTGATCCAAGATTTATTGCACTTTTAACGTCGGTCTTATCTACTATTCCCGCTCCACAAATTACTTTTATGTTTTCAGACTGTCTGGCTGCTTCTTTAACAGATTTAGTAATTATAGATGGGTTGACTTTGCTAACTGCCTTCCCAGTTCCTATTAGTTCTGGAGGCTCAATAGCAATCATATTTGGATTTAATTTAGCCAATTTTCCAACTTCCTTGGATGTTGCCGCACAAACAATTGAAGTCATATCTAATTGTCCCAATCGTTCTACAAGCTTTTGTATATGTGTATGTTCAATTCTGTGTTCGCTATGATTTATCAATGAACCAACTGCTCCATAAGATTTTGCTAATTCAGGAATAATAAAACCAGTAGTAGCTCCTATTTTTTCGTCATCTATATGTTGACAAATGAGAGGAAGTTTAACACATTGTGATAAGTAAAACAAAGAATTTTGTGGAGGTGCGATCATTATTTGTACTTGATTACTATTTGAAATGTCTCTTGCAATTTCTGAGAGTTGCAATATTTTCTCTCCCGCCACTTCTATGTAATTCTTACAGTTAATTATAATAATTCCTTTCAAATTATTATTCCTTTTGTATTAAAAATTATTTTTTGTTCCTTTTTTTAGAGAATTTTTGTGTTTCTTTATTGCTTATGCTTGATGTAAATTTCTGATTTAATTTGTCCATTCTTGCTTCATACCCTTTATTATATTCTAATTCATCAGGTACTAAAGTTGCAGGATGAATAAATCCTTGATTCCTCATAATCATTGCTCTTTCAGATGCCCATGTCCTTTGTAAGTCCCAATCGGCTGTTCCAAATCCATCAAGGGGACCAGTTAGTCTGCCTTCGTGCATACTAAATACTAAACATTCTACAATTGGTATTGAATAATTTAGGCTAGCTGGTGAATTCAGTTTTACTGGCATTAAAGGCAAATGATGACTACCTCTTGTATTACCTGATACATAATGAGGATTATTAAAAGCACTACCAACTTCTTCTGTTGCTGGAAAGTTCTTTTGTGTTCTAACTATTGCTATTGGATCATCCTTACCAACATAGGTTCCAGCTATGTTATGTAACCTATCAGTTGATGCAGAAAGAATTTGCTCCCCTTCTGAGGAATAAACTGAATGAACAACGTATCTGCCAGGAAACATCAAAGCAGCTTCTAATTCTGGTTTATCCTCCCACATTTTTAAATCTGCAATATTACCCGTCATGACATCCATAATCCTAAAAGTAACCCCACCTGCCAATTTTTCATTTATTAAGAGCCCTGTATTACTTCCAGCATCTACAAACATTCTCCAAAATGGAAAATTAAACGCACCAGGCTCTGTCTTATCAGCAGCAAAAATACAGAATACTTCACTTTGTCTTTCTTCCATTTCAATTTCTGCAACTCCAGGACCCATACCTCTAACATTTCCAGAAAAAGAATCCTTTAACAAATCTTGTCCAGCTCCATACAAGCCTTGGCTTTTAGCTGTTTTAGTTCCTTCACTAAATGCATCCCATGCTATTTTATGAATTTTTTCATTATCTGTTCCTAACTTATGGGTCATGATAATATGAATATCATCGCCGCTATATCCAATATAATGGTCTATGAGGAGTTTGGTTCCCATTTTTTCAATATATTTTTTAACAACCTCCAGTAATTCATCACTAGGTCTGGTATGTCCACCAATTGCTCCTATATCTGCTTTTATTGCTGAAACTGTTATACGCATAATTTGATTGGATTAAATATTGTTTATATCTTTTCTGCTATGTATTTTATCTTAATCATCATAAAAGCTCACCTCCTTTTATTGCATGAAACTGTATTTTGATTATAAAAGTTAAATATAAGAAAGTGAATGAAAGAAATCAAAATCCATAAATTTGAAGTTCAATTCAAAAGATAAAAAATATTCTCTTGTAATTTGTGAAAAACCAAATGTTGCTAATAGAATTGCTATTGCTTTAGGAACATCTGAGGTGAAAAAAATAAAAATAAAAGGGAACATAGTTTTTGATGTACTTACTAAAGATAATGCACGTTATGTAATTCTATCCTCTAAAGGTCATCTATATGGTCTAAAAGATACTAATAAGAGAGGTAAAATTTTTCCTATTTTTGATATATATTGGGCACCGATATTCACATATCACAATAAAAATTCAAAAAACCTTATAGAATTAATACGTCGATTTGCTAAGGATACTGATAATTTTATCCATGCATGCGATTATGATCAAGAAGGTGAATTAATTGGATATAATATATTAGAATTAATATGCGAAAAAGCTTATAGTAATTCTTATAGAGCAAAATTGTCAACTTTAACTTCTGATGATATAACTAAATCTTTTATTACATTAGAAAGAACGAATAGAAATATGGCTTATGCTGGTATGTTTAGACACTTATTAGATTATATCTATGGAATAAATTTTTCGATGGCTGTTTCACGTGCTATAAAAATAAAAAATAGATCTTCTTATCAAACTGTTGGAAGGGTTCAGAGTCCTACTCTGAAATTTATAGTAGATAGAGATTTGCAAATAAATTACTTTATACCAACCCCTTTTTGGAGAATAAAAGCTAATTTTAGAAAAGAGGATAAAGTTTTTGTTTTTTTCTTTGAAAAAAAAAGAATAAATACATTAAACCAAGTAAATTACATTATAGATCATTGTAGTGGTAAAAAAGGTATTATAAATAATATAAATATCTACAAAGAATATGTAAGACCATTACATCCCTTTAACATAGGAGACCTTCAGAAGGAATCATTTAGATTATTTAAATATTCTCCAGTTTATACTCTTTCGATTGCAGAAAATCTTTATTTAAAAGCATTGATTTCCTATCCAAGGACTAACAGTCAAATTCTTCCGGTTTCAATTAACTATAGGAAAATATTAAATGATTTAGAAAAAATTTCAGATCCATACAAAAGATATGTTACCATGTTGTTAAATCAGAACAAGCTTTCTCCAAATAATGGTATAAAATATGATCCTGCTCATCCAGCTATTTATCCTACTGGAACAAAACCAATAAATCTAAATTCTTCAGAAATAAAAGTTTATGATCTTATCGTAAAAAGATTTTTTGCTACCTTTGGTGAACCTGCAATTTTTAAAAAAACTAAAATTGATATTAAAGTAGATGATGATTTTATATTTAATAAAGAAGGAAAAAATATTCTCTTGAAAGGATGGATTGAATTTTATAGTTCGTTTTATAATTATAGTGAAAACTCTGTTGAATACTCAGACCTTCAAATAGGAGATACATTAACTAATATAGATATTACTAAAGATTCAGAGTTGACTGAACCTCCAATTTATTTCAATTATTCATCTTTATTATCGAAAATGGAATTAGAAGAAATGGGCACAAAATCTACAAGAGGAAATATTATAGAATTATTAATACGAAGAGATTATGTATCTGTAAATAATAATAAGATCAAATCAACTAATCTTGGAATGTATTTAATAGATTTTATGGAAAAAAATCTCCCACAGATAATTTCTACAAATTTGACCAGGACTTTAGAACACTATTTAGCAGATATTGAAAGAGGAATTACAGATAGAATATTTATACTAAATAGTATAATCATTGATCTAATTGATTCTATGCATTATATTAAAAAAATAGAATCTGTATCTCCACTAGAACATCAACGGGTTAGAAGCAAGAAGTTAATATTGATAGGAGCGTGTCCTGTTTGTAAGAAAGGAAAGTTTCAAATTATAAGATCTAGAAAAACCAAAAAACGATTTATCTCATGCACAGATTACTTTTCCGATGGTTGTACTGCCTCTGCTCCAATTCCACAACAAGGTTTAATTAAGAATATGAGGAAATTCTGTAAAGAATGCAATTGGCCAATACTAAATGTGTTTTATCCAACTAAGAGATACAGTAAAAACTTTTGTACAAATATTAATTGCCCTACAAAATTAATTCAAGATATTAAATTATAAATATCTGTTCTTCGATTAAGATATTAAATTATAAATATCTGTTCTTCGATTCTTTAATAAAGGTAGTGTCTTCCTGACTTCGTCGATTCTTTCTCTTTGAATCTCTACAATTTCGACTCCTCTCTTATCGCCTAAATCACTAAGAATAGATCCCAAAGGATCTACCACCATACTTCTTCCACAAAATATATTTCCAACTTGATTTGGTGCTATTACATAGACTCCATTTTCCATAGCTCTTGCTTTAAGCATGGTAATCCAATGTTCTTCCTTCATTATACCCTGAACCCATCCTGATGGTATTATTATTATATCTGAACCATTAATAGTAAGTATTCTAGAGAGTTCTGGAAATCTTATATCATAACAAATCATCAAACCCATTTTACCTATTGTAGTTGTTATTGGTTTTGGAATTTTATCTCCTTTACTAAACTTTAAAGACTCTTTAAAACCAAAGGCATCATAAAGATGCAATTTTCTATAAATCGAAACGATTTTTCCATTTTTATCAGTACTAAAAGCAGTATCAAAAACTTTTTTATCCGCGTTATAAGGATTTCTTTCAAAGAATGTACCTACCAATCCTATTTTATATTTTTTAGAATACTGACATAATCTCTTTATAAATTTACTATTCGCTAAAAGTTCTGCAGTATTATAGAGTTCATCAAGCGTTTGAGTAGAGGGAGAAAAAGCCATCTGAAATTCCGGGAAAAAAATATAATCAGCATGTTTATCTGCTGCTTCTTTGATGTATTTTAGGGATTCTCGTAAATTATCTTGCTTGTTAATTGAAGATTTCATCTGTACAATAGCAGACCGGAATTTTTTCTTTTTCATAGATATGTTCTTTGCTAAGAAACATTAATATATTTTCCTATTTATGATCTAGAAATAAAAATATTTATCCCAATATTAAATTTGATCTTTTATGTTATTATAAAAAAATATAGATATTTTATGGCGTGACGGTTTCGATTTTCAACTCTACCATATTTTATTGATCCATTCTAAATCTATGTTTATGTGTATCAAATTAGAGCTTAAATACCAATTATTATTTCATCTAAATTCGCCTTAATCGTTCCTATTAATTTTGTTTTGCATTGATATTTTTTATCTAATAATTATATCAAAAATAGATTGTCATAGACAAAAGAGTTAGATTTGATCTTGACATAAAATGTATCTATATCTTTAGTATATTGTGAAATAAACTTAATTAATATATTATCATTAAGCAGCTGTTTATTCCAACAAATATCGATTTATTATGACCTAAAAATGAAATCATAAACCTTGTGTTGGCTCACAATATCCTCAAGAATTTTAAAATCTAAAATAACAAAAAGTAGTCTTTATACTCGTCATCATAAGTCAATAGTTATAATATTCTTCTTTTTCATATACTAGAAAGGTGAATAGGTTAAAATAGCCTGTTTTTATTTCGCATATAGATATGAATTTCAAAGTTCCTTCAGTAATATTTGCAATTTTAATATACTTTACCATTTTTTCTTCATTGTATTACGATAACAGCTTATATTATGTAGACGCACAACAATCCACTGTAAGCGATCATCAATTTCATGGTTATCTTGAACAAATGATAGGACATTTAGATGCTTCAATTTTAAATGTTCAAAATAATAATCGTGTATTAGCTGTTGCCCATGCGTTACACCCTATCGCAGAAATTGTAGATGTAATAAATAGTAGACTTATTCAGACAAATGAAACATTACCAAAAGATTTTTCAAACAGATTAAACAAGTATGTTCAAACCGTAAGATCAGATGATTTAAATAAAATTATTATAGAGAAAATGGAATTAGAGCAATTCCTTAATAATGCACTAGATAAATCTATATCTTTAGAAAAAAGGACTAACCCTGATCATATACTCAATGTTACTGCAGATTTAATAACCATTGCATCTGAGGAATATACAGAATCAATGAGTCAGGGAAAGATCATTAATTTCCTAGAATATCAGGATGGTCAACAGTTTTTTAAAAGAGCTATAATTCTTTTAAATACGTCACAAAACTACTTATCAGATAATGATAAGAATTACCTTACAGACGTAAAGGAGCTGGAAAAAGGTATGAATTCCAAAATAGATCCAAGTGAAATAGATATGAATGTAAAAGACATACTCTGTGAGATCAAACAATCGTTTTATTGTTAACTCATTTTTTTAATTAATTAAATGATACATTCCTATATGGAAGTTGAAACAAATATTGGATTCATGCCTTTTTTACAAACGTAAATAATTTATACCTTGGTTGTAAAGAAAACTTTTATTAAAATTAAAATCTTTATTATCGGTGATAAATCACAATTTAACAGTACAAAGATTTGTCGTTAGTGTTTAATATTTCAAATAAAAGAAACATGTTTGTAGCATAGAACTCTATTAGAATGATAATAAGTAGATTATTTCAGATATACATTATGTAGAAATATTATATATATTTAAATATAGCTAAATAGTTAGGTAACCCTAATATATACCGTATTATCTGAGGAAAAATTCAAATGGCAAATAAAATAAATTCAAAAATAAATACAATCAAATTATATTATGTATTTTCATTTATAGCATTTTTCTTAATTACACTTTTATTCCTCCAAAATGCATATTCACAAAGTGACTCTGTAAGTGAGGATTTAGATTCTCCATTAGATATAAAAAAGAAATTTATTATATACATTAATCTTGAAAGAATAAATTCTCAATTAGATCTTAGTGAGAAAAACATAGCATCAAACAATCTAGATAAAGCATTTTCCCATGCCTATATTCCACATACAAATATTTTTCCAAATATAAAAGCAGATTTGCAATTCGCTGCTCCAGAATTATCTTCTCAATTAGAGAAACTTTTAACTGATTTGCCTATTTTTCTAAAGGATGTTAAAACTAAACCTATAGAGGAAATTAAACAAACAATAGATGAAATCAGAAATACTAATTATTTACTAAATAGTAAAATAGTAGGAAATAATACTCTCAGTGACAAGAATTTTCTAATTCAAAGCTCAATCCAGTTATTACAAGATGCTTCTAACTTGATAAGTATTACTAATTCATCACAAAATCAGGAACAAAAAAATCTCCAATATGATAATATAAAAGGAATATTAGAAAGATCACAATATCAATTCAATCAAATTCATTCAAATGAATTTGATGGTAACGAAAAGAACCAAGTAATTTCACTATATTCGAAAATACAACAAAATTTGAATCAAAACAATTTTAATGAAGTATCTTCATCTATTACCTCTCTTCAAAACTATTTGAAAGCATTATTAAATACTAACAATAATTCACAAAATCTTCCATCTGAATATCAAAATTACTTTTCAACTATTAACACCTTATTAAGTAATGTGCTTGTTGAAATAAGAGAAAACAATGATTACAGACAAGCTGATAAGCATGCCATGTCCGCTTATTTGGATAATTATGAATACCTCGAAGCTCCTATTGAAAAAAATGATCCAAATCTTATGGTTGATATAGAAATTGATATGAGGGAAGAACTCCGAAAACTTATTAAAAATAATGAAAAATTAGAAGTTATTGAACCATTCATTACTCAAATAAAAACTAAACTAGATAAAGCTAAATTAATTTTAGAAAATGACTCATCAACAGTCAACAATAATAATAACAATAATAATTCAACAGAATTAATTTCTTCTAGGAATAACCTTGCCAATATTGAAGAACTTAGTAAAGGTTTTGGAACCTTTCAAGGAGATCGTCGAGAGATGGGTGAATCTACTAATCCTCAAAAACAAGGTGTTAGAAATGATATAGATCAAATTAGATTAAATCTTCAAAAGGTATTGAATTTATACAAAGAGGAGAAATATGATGAAGCTTTAGTAGTAGCCCGTTCTGCTTACTTAGATAGTTATGAGAATATAGAATTACCTCTGAGACCAATCGATCCTGATTTTACTTTAGATATGGAAATTAAATTTGCTGAACTCAGAAACATGATAGAACAAAAGTCAGAATATGAAAATATTGTAAAAAAGATTGGTGAAATTCGAAAAGGATTAGATGAATCTGAAAGGCTAGTTTCGGGAATTGGTACAATAGCACCAGGTATTGCCTTTTCATCATCCTTTTCTATCATATTTAGAGAAGGATTAGAATCTGCATTAATCATAGGGGCAATAATTACATATTTAGAAGCTTCAAGAAATGAGCGATTCAAAAAACATGTATATTATGGTATAATTCTCGCTGCAGGTGCGACAGCTCTTACATGGATGATTGCAGAATTCTTTATAGAGCTGTCTGGTGCAAGTAGAGAACTTATCGAAGCTATCGCAGGAATTTCTGCTGTAGCTGTATTATTCTGGGTTAGTTTTTGGGTTCTTAACAAAATAGAGACAAAAAAATGGATAGAATTCGTCAAGTCCAAAGTTTGGAAAGCAACTACAACTGGGAGTGTGATGGTATTTGTCTTGCTGTCTTTTTTTACAGTATTTAGAGAAGGATTCGAAACTGTCTTGTTTTATCAGGCAATGTTATCTTACGCTAAACATATGGAGTTTTTTGTTATTTTGGGGATGATTATCGGTCTAGGAGTTATAATAGGAGTAGCATTCATAGTTAGGAAACTGGGCAAGAAGCTACCGTTAAGAGTTCTATTTGGTTTAACCATGGGGATTGGTGCATATATGTCTATAACCTTTTTGGGAAATGCTATTCGTGAGTTTCAAGAAGTAGGATATATAACAACCACACATTTATTCGGAATAATTCCACGGTTAGATGTTAATCTAGCAACTATGACTGGTATACATCCAACTCTCGAAACCATTGTTGCTCAACTAATTCTATTATCTGTATATCTAGTTGGTTCGGCCTATATTCTTGTTATTCAGCCACGGAAAAAGAAACTTATCGAATCCTCTCGTAAATCTATGTCTGATTTTGAAAAATAATTGCTATTATTAGTAAGGCTACATTTATAAATTAGTTTCACCTAATTAGTTTGACCTAATATGTATAGCCTAACTGAAATCAAGAATAGTTCTGATATAGATAAAAATGAAACTATTTGTTTTTTAAATAATATCCTTGAAAATGATACATATAAAATTATTTTATCAGTTATCGAAAATTCTAAAACAGTTTATCAAATACATAAAGAAACATCTCTTCCATTAAGTTCAATTTATAAAAGAATAAAAAAGTTAGAAGATCTAGGTATTTTATCAATCGATAAAATTACTCTTAATAATAAAGGACGCAAATTAATTTTTTATAAAAGTAGAATCAAAAACTTAACATTCAAACTAAATGAGAAAGATGTAAGTCTTTTAATTAGTTAAATTTGTAATTACACTGTAAATTCTTTTTAAAACAAATAAAAATTATTAAAAATATTTATCAAAGTCCTATATATATTAAGAGTACATATAAAGAATACCTAGTGATTGGAAAAAGATTAATATGAAATTATTATATTTTAAGATTATCACGCATTTTACAATTTGTAATCAATTAGGAAATTATAAAAAATCATTTAGCCTATATTATTACGACCTAGTTCGTACGTTATTTGTTACACTTGCTTTCACAGGAATACTCTCTACAGGTTGGTTCGGAATTCCATTAGCTCCCAAGTATTTTACTGATATGCCAATAAATTATTTAGATATAATATTTGCAATTTTTAGTTCTTTAGGAAGTATTTGGGGTATAATGGCATACAGAGAATTTACAAAAACCCGAGATAATATTTTGTTAGTTAGAGATCTCTGCAAAAAAATAGATCCACTGATTGGCGATTATAACTATTCAACTTTTAATCCTATCACTAAAAAATATGAATCAGGTTACTTTCCGACTGGACCCACAGATTTTTGGGACATAGAAACTGTGGTACCTGAATGGCTAGATAAAGGAAAATATTGGCATATAATGCTTAGACTCCAAATTAAAAACAAAGAAATCATTCTTAAAGTTGTTAAAGACAATGATCTTCCTTTTTTTTCTGGTAGAAGAAATGTTGCAACAACTTCAAGAGAAAACTTAAAAACTAATAGTAAGTTTAAAAAAAAATATCTTTATGTCGTTTGTGTTCCACAATGGCTAGTAATGAATACTGAGCCGAGTGCTTTTTCTAGAAGTGAACTAAATGTCAATGATTCTGATTTTGGTTTATTAATGAATGCTATTAATAAACAACTTGGTTTAGCATCTAATGACATCACACAACATGAAAAACAAAGAATCAAATATTCTTGGAGATTTAGTTCTTTACCAATTTATTTAATAAAGAGTTTACCAATCCAAATTATTTATAAGGAAATTTTTACTAAAACAGCTAAATATATACCTGCACAAAAAAAACATATTATTGAAGAAAGTAATATTAATTTGGCATATTTAAGTAATGATGAATTAATTGAATCATTACTAATACTTGCAAGACTTAAGAATATACATTCGAAAAGTATAGAAAAAATTAATATTCTTTTACAATTTCTTAAATACGAATATGAAAAATTAAGGTTAGGTGATGGTTCTAAAAGATATCATAACCTTCACCATAGTCTAGAGGTCGCATATGTTAGCTTTCAGATGTTACCTGAAGAGTTACAAGGATATTATTTTTCCGAAGAAGATTATGAATATATGTTGATAGCAAGCTTATTACATGATTATGATCCTTATCAATATAATTATAAAACCAGTATAGGATTATATCGATTTGAAGGTCCTAAAGTTGAAAATACAATCAGAGAACTCTTGAAAATTAGGATTATCGATGCTTATTTTAGTATGAATGAAATAGAATTCAAAAATTATTTTCGCCAATATCAATATCATTTATTACCACCAATTGATTATGTTACTGTTCATCCTGAGTATGTAAAAACTAACAAACCTCTTCAAAGTTTAATAATTGAAGCCTTGATCTGGAGAACAGATTACCCATTTACAAAAAAACCTCAAGCTCAACGAAATTACTACGAACTGATAAATAAAATTTCTCATTTAGTTGGATCATCCGAAAAATACATACTATTATCTGAAGTTTTATCCTTAGCAGATTTATCAGTTACATATATGAGCTCTGATCCTATTAATGCTTGGTACAGAGTAACATCCCTATATGAAGAATTAAACCTTCCTCGATCTGAGGTTATTTCTAAAACTGATCAATTTTTTTCTGAAATCATGAAAATAGAGTTATTTCAAGAATTATTAAATAATCGTAATTTTCCTGCAGTTTTCAAGCAACGATGGGATTTGGTTTATCAGTTTTATCATGAGGGTAACCCATCAACGCAAATAAACAGGACAATAGAAAATGCTCAAATTCCATATTCAAAAATTAACTTACAAATTGGTGTCCAAACTGGGGATATTTTGTACCATATAGCATTAGAACATAAAGATGAATATTTTATAGGAATAAGTACTCACGAAGACGCTGTACTCCGTATTAAAGAGAAATTTTCCAATTTGATGTTACAAAATGTAGCTTGTTTTTGGGGAGATGCAAAAAAACTGCTACCTAATCTTCAAAGTAGGTCTATTGATAATATTTTATTTATATTTAATAATTTTCCTAATCATGAAAATCCTAATGGACAAGACACAGAATTATTGTTATTATTTAAAGGAGTTTCACTATCTCTTAAATCCCACGGTACGTTTCAAATTCTTACTAATATAAGTAAAAATAGCGATAGGGAAAAAGAAATAATAGAAATTGCATCAAAGTATGGCTTTCAACTATTGAAAAGTAATAATGAGCATAAAATATATTTTCCTCAATCATATATCCCAAACGAATTTTTTCAAAATGATTCAGTTTCATTGTTAGTATTTCATCTTTATATTAATTCTACTATTGTAGGATAATATTTGCTAAAAATTCCTCACTCAGAACGTTCTTAAAAGTATATAAATAAATGAAAAAGTAGACTATTAAAAAGCGATGATGAGAAAAATCCGGGTTGCAATCGCTGGGGTCGGAAATTGTGCTTCAGCTCTAATTCAAGGCATCCATTATTACAAATCTGTACATGAGAAGGATTCTATTGGTTTGACTGCATATGATTTGGCGGGTTATACCCCTGTCGATATTGAATTTGTGGCAGCTTTTGATGTTTCAGATTCAAAAGTGGGCCTAGATCTTTCTGAGGCAATCTTTTCTAATCCGAATAATGCCAAAAAGATCATCAATGTTAATAATTTAGAAGTTAAAGTAAATAAAGGAAAAGTTTTAGATGGCGTAGGTAGACATCTTGCAGAAAAAATAAATGTATCAAATTTTCCAACATCAAATGTATCTGAAATATTAAAAGATTCTAAGGCAGATATCCTCTTGAATTACTTGCCCGTTGGAAGTCGTGAAGCAACAAAATTCTATGCAGAACACTGCTTGACAGCAGGAGTATCATTTATCAATGCAATTCCTGTTTTTATTGCATCTGAGCCTCAATGGCAACAGTCATTTAAAGATAATAATGTTTTGTGTATAGGTGACGATGTTATGAGTCAAGTCGGAGCTACAGTTGTCCATAAAACATTAGTAAAATTATTTATTGACAGAGGTGTTAAAGTGGATGAAACATACCAATTGAACATAGGTGGTGATATGGATTTTTATAATATGCTAGATGAAGAGAGATTAGAGGATAAAAGATTAAGTAAAACCAGTGCAATTGAAGCAATGTCCCCATATTCTATTCCTATGAGGATAGGTCCATCTGATTTTGTTGAATCCTTAGAAAATGATAAAGTGTGTTATATTAATATCCGCGGTAAAAAATTTGGAAATATTCCAATAGAACTAGATCTGAAACTCAGGGTAGCTGATGCCTATAATAGTGCTGGAATAATGATCGATGCAATACGTGCAACCAAAATAGGGCTAGATAGAGGATTATCAGGAGCGTTAGAAAGTGTTTCAGCATATTGTTTTAAACATCCTCCAGTCCAAATGTCCTATACTCAAGCAAAAGAAAAATTTCTCCGATTTATTAATGGAGAAATAGATACATAATTACTAGTTTATGAATTACGTTGCTATTTCTTTTTTTATCCAACAGCCAAATAAAATTACATGACAAACTCCAAACTCAAGATCTTCTTCATTTTTAAATTCAGTAGGGCTAGTTTCGTCATTGTTTGCCAAAATGCAGTGAATTATATAAAATAAAAAGTTATCTGATTGATTGTATTCCAAATAATTTATTATTGTACAAGTCGTATTCATTTAAATGTCATTGGTTATTTGTAGCATCATTCCACAAGTAATTAAAATAATCTTTTGCATATCCTGCTAGCCCTGGATGTTCCGCCCAGATTGCAATTGGTTCAGATTTACCTTTTCTATTAGCCTCTTCTCCTAATAAGATTAAAACTTGAGTACCATCACCGATAACTCCTCCACCAAACAAATTATCTTTAATTCTTACATCTGCAATTCTTGAAATATTTTTTATAATTTCCGAACTAGTTTCTTCTGAAACAAGAACTATAATTCTTATACCTTTATCGTGTAAACTTCGTAGCATAGGTTGTAATGGTTTAGCTATTTCCTGTGCTATTTGTGGTAACGCTATTAGCAATTCTCTTTGGCTATTCTGAATGATCTCACTTACTTTACCTGCGATGTTATAAAACCCTCTGACTACCCAGATTTCTGGTTTTTCTTTAATTCCACTTTTTTCATAAATAGGCATTAATTCATTTCTAATGATTTCCTCATTACTTTTAATTTCATTTTCTTTTTGAAGTCTTATTGCATCTAATGCAGTAGAAGGAGATTTTGGAAAAAATGTTTGTGGTCTAGAACTATCTGATTCAAGCCAAACTTTGTTTTCCAAACTATTCAATACTTCATAAATTTTGGAGTAGGGAACACCTGAGGTTTTACTTATATCTGCTGCTGTCATAGAACCATGCTCTAATAATGATAAATATACTTTAATTTCATAACTTGTCAAGCCAAGACTTTCCATTGATTTTCTCGACTTGTCGGTAATATTCATTGAACCATTTTTAATTGTTTAAAGTAATATATGTATGTTCAATTATACATTAATGTTAAACAGGTAAATTATCCATTTTTCCATTTTTTTGTTATTATTAAAAAGTTTTTAATATTTGTATTATGACATTTTACATTCTTGTTTAATATTTCAATGGTACAACATCAATCAATTAAATTAAATTGAGTAACGTTCTACTATGTTTTTATTTATTATAGTAAGAGTTAAGAATTCGGGTTATTAATCATTTCCACATTTTTTCAACCAAATAGATAGTTTTAGAATAGAAATTGTTTCTGTTATCTTTTGACAAAAATTACAAAATCACTACATCTTGTATTGTAGAAAAATGTTATAATGTTCAACGAAGAATTCTTTTGGATAGACCTACCAATTGATGCATCTAGTACTCTATAATTGATTATGTGATATTGTCTCCTCATCACAAGTATTTCTTATTGGAATTACTAACCGAGAAATTTAAAAATGTCATTTTTGTTATTTCATATTTTGGATAATAATTAATTCAATCTACATCAGAGGAAATTATAGTAAGTTTAACTTTTGAACAAGTGAAAATTAAGTATTTTCTGATCAAGGAAAGTTTAATAATCTATTTAATTTTTTTTTTTATATGCCTAAATTCAAATCAACTCAAGATATTATTAGAATTATTGATACTAAAGATCAAATACGTAATTTTGGTGTTATTGCTCATGTAGATCATGGTAAAACTACCATGAGTGACAGTCTTTTGGCTGCATCAGGAATTATTTCCCCTTCTGTAGCAGGACAGGCGTTAGCTCTCGATTCAATGAAACTTGAACAAAATAGGCAGATGACTATCAGAGGAGCGAATGTAACACTATTTTATGAGCACGAAGGTAAGGAATATGTTATAAATATGATCGATACACCTGGGCACATTGATTTTACTGGTAGAGTAACAAGAGCTTTACGTGCTATTGACGGAGTAGTGGTTGTTTCTGACTCTGTAGAAGGAATTATGACTCAGACTGAGACTGTAACCAGACAAGCTCTAGAGGAAAGAGTTAGGCCTGTTCTTTATATAAATAAAATAGATCGCTTGGTAAAGGAATTACGTTTAGATCCACCTGCAATGCAAAAATGGCTATCAAATATTATCGCAGAGTTCAATAAATTAGTAGATATTTATGCAGAACCAGCATTGAAAGAGAAATGGAAGGTGAGTATACAGGCAAATAATGTAGCTTTTGGATCTGCCAAAGATAGATGGGGATTTAATTTTAAGGTAGCCCAAAAAAAGGGATTTAGTTTTAAGGATGTTTATGATGCATATACTTCTGACGATCCATCAAAGATTAAAGCTCTTTCTGAGAAAGCACCCCTTCATGAAGCAGTGCTAGGTATGGTTGTTCAGCATCATCCTCCTCCTCATATAGCTCAAAAATATAGAATCCCAAAGATATGGCCAGGAGATCTAAATTCTGATATCGGGAAGTCGTTGGTAAATTGTGATGAAAACGGTCCACCAGTTATGATGGTGACTACAATTAATGTGGATCCGCAAGCTGGCAGAATAGCTACAGGAAGATTATTTTCAGGTACGATTAAAGATGGAGATGAGGTTTATTTAATAGATGCCAAACGACCTGGAAAAGTTCAATCCGTAAACATCTACATGGGAAATACTAGAGAAGTTGTGAGTGTTATACCTGCTGGCAATATTCCTGCTCTTTTAGGTTTAGATTATGCCGTTGCTGGTGAAACAATTTCTAGTGTTAAAAATATTGTTCCTTTTGAATCCATTAAATATGTTTCCGAACCTGTAGTAACAATTGCTGTGGAAACTAAACATCCAAAAGATCTTCCCAAGCTCGTAGAAGCTCTTCGTAAAATAACAGTTGAAGATCCAAATCTTATTATCAAAATAAATGAAGAAAGCGGAGAAACATTAATGGCTGGAATGGGGGTATTACATCTCGAGATCGCTACATCACTGTTGCAAGAAGCAGGTCTATCTATAACTACCTCTCAACCTTTAATCAATTATAGAGAGACGATTCGAACCAAAGGCGGACCTATTATGAGTAAATCTCCTAATAGACATAATAAGATATTCATGAGAGTAGAACCACTTAAAGAAGATATTATAGAAATGATTAAAAATGGACACATAAAGGAAGATATGGATAAAAAAGAATTAGCTAAAATCCTTAGAGAAAAGGGCTGGAATGCAGATGAAGCCAGGAATGTCAGTGCTATTGATTCATCGGGAAATATGTTGATCGACGAAACTAAAGGAGTTCAATTTATTCAAGAATCAATGGACTCTATCAAATCAGGATTTGATGACGTAGTGCATTCAGGACCCCTAGCACATGAGACTCTACGAGGCGTTAAATTTGTTCTTAATCATTTTGTCCCACACGAGGACCCTGCTCATAGAGGATTAGCACAATTGATGCCGGCCACAAGAAGATCCATGTTGGGTTCTATGTTAATCGCTGATCCAGTACTTTTGGAACCTATACTAGGAATTGAAGTAAAATGTCCTCAAGAGCAAATTGGTACGGTAGCAGGAATTTTATCCGCAAAACGAGGTAAATTATTAAATGTTGACCAAAAAGGTGTTATAGCTATTATGCAAGGTGAAGTTCCAGCTTCTGAAACTTTTGATTTATCAGAGATTATGCGTGGCGGGACTGCAGGTAAAGCACTCTGGAGTACCTACTTTAAAAGTTGGCAAGCAGTCCCTCAGTCTGTTATAAGAACCCTTATTGCTGATGTACGCAAAAGACAAGGGCTTAATCCAGAACCTCCAAGTCCTGATGAATTTATTGACAAAGAATGATAGAGCAAGCTTACAAATTTTCTAATTTTTTTATATTTTGGTATTAACCGAATTTGACATACTTTAGTAATTCCAATGTATCAAACTAGTTGCTTTTTCATGTAATTTTTTATCAAAAGTTTTTATATCTACCTCTTTAAAGGGATTTATTTTTTCTAACACCGGTGGAACTTCGTTGTTATCTAATGTTGATTTATTTTTTAATTCTTCAAGTATCTTTTCTTGTAACTTTGGATGACATATTCTACTATGATATATACATCCTAGTGATCCATTAATCATCTCTTTCAAATGTGCTTCTCCTTTGTCCTCATGAAAGTGGGGATTTCGGGTTTCAACTTGCATTACCTCTACACCTTTATCCATTGCATCTTGATTTTCTGTAGGCAAGATTCCACCAAATTGTTAAAGTAAATTTACAATTTCATAAGTTTCTAAATAAAATCCTGAAGAAAAATTAAGTAGTTCTGCAAGTTTGAGAGACATACAATGTTCACCTGAATTTCCAGTTCGCATTACTTCCGTTTCAAATCCAGTATAATATGAAATAAGGGAATTTAAATAGTGGTTAGTAATTTCAGATACTCTACCCCATTTTGAAAAATAAATTCCGCTTTCAGAAATCTTGGGTTTATAAATCCAGGAAACTCTTATCATCTTATAGGGCGTATCAGACATTGCAATGCCGGAAGCAAAAATTTTTACATATTCATTGACAGCACCAGGTACATAATTATCACCATCAATGAAACCGACGTATTCTTTACCAGTCATTTTAGCAAGAAGCATTCCCAATACCATTCCTTCTGCCTTGCCGTTTCTAATGAGTTGATCAGAACCTATTAACTCATTGTAATTCACTTCTCTTAAGGTTTCAGCAAGGCCTTCATCACGCTGATGAATAATTAATGCATTTTTGTTAGCAAATCGATTAAATTGTTGAAGTGACTCTTTTTCTAATTTGTATCTATCGACTGGTTGGCGAGGACTATTTGAAACTATAATAGTCATACAATCATGAGGAATTCCGCTTAAAACACCCTCTAATAGCTTCAATCTTTCGTTTTTTATGGGAATCACTATGGCCATCTTACTTTCTATTTCTGAAATTTGCTCATTACCAACGCCGGTAATATTTTCCGACACTTTTTTTCCTTTATCTGAACCAGAATCGAGTTCAAAAACTCGCTGTACACCATGAAGACTTATTGATCCAAATCTTTCAGTAAATCGAGGTAAATCTAATTTCATATTTTATCTCTCCTTTTTTAGTAAAAACCAATGTAAAACGAGACTTACATATATTTAAATCAGATAAATTTTAATAATAAATTTTAATTGTAGAAATAATTTTGCATGTCTGTTTGTAATATCTTTCTAAACTTGTTATCAATTTTTAGAGTATTTTTTCCTATATTTTCATCCTCAAGTGTTCTAAGTAATTTAATCAACGATTTTTCATCAATGAATGATTTTAATAACCTCTCTAATGATTCGTCCTCCAATTTGTAAAAGAAATGATACTATTTTATTTAACTGATATTCAATCTGATAATATTAAAATTTTCCTTTTTTTTTAAATAATTTTTTTTAGTAAACATTTATTATGAAGAATTTATAAGATGAAATTTGTATTAATATAAAACCTAATTAACAATTTGAAATATTTTTAAATTATCCGATTTTTAAAAGTCTTAGCAAGTATAAATGGTGCAATCATTAATGCAGGAATACTTATAACAATAAATACAGTTTGAAACGATGCCAATATCGATATAGTTGTGGTTCCAGCACTAAATCCAAAAATTGCTGCTATTATACTACCTGCACAAGTAGGACATCCAATAAATAACCCACATGTTGCACCAATACCTCCTATTACTCTTAAGTTATTTTTATCTTTCAATCTTTTTATCATAAAAGCATTTATAGAAATATTAAAGCCTACTAAGAATGAAACAATAAATACTAATATTATATTAAGTGGAATTAGAAGTATGAAAAAATATTCAGTTAAATAAAAATATGTTATAGGTACATACCCTATTGTGTTACAACATGGAATTATTTTTATTGAGGGATTAAATTTACTATCTTCAAAAGAGTTTGATCCATTATCAGTAAAGACAAATATCTGAGAAAGAAAACAAAAAATAATACCATAAAAAATTCCAGATAATATCATTATTAAAATGTATCTTTTTTCTTTAAATGGGAAGGAAATAAAATATTTTAAATTTTTTTTTGCTGATTCATTTGAAACATAAAGATTCCACAAACCGAAACAAATAGCTATTGATGAGATAAACGTTATTATTAGTAATCCTATCGATATATTAAATAAGACAGGTGTAAACATTATTATATCATTATAATTTGGGTTAGTAAATTTTGAATAAAAAACATAAGACAATATTAATGATGAAACACTAAAGATTATTATTCTTAAACCTTTATTCAATAAAATACTTTCCTTTATCCTCATAGTTGTGAATTACTCTATTAAACCAAACCACCAAAAATAAATTTTATTATTATATGAATATATGAAAAATTTATCTCGTAGTTTATCCTAATATTAATAGGTATGAATGATATTTTTTCATCAAATGATGAATACATTCCAGTAGAAATTAGTAATATTGGTTATGCCGATCATTTGGGATTGGAAGGTTTTTTAATTTTGAAATCTATAGAAGGAAAGGAATTTCCTATTAATGCATTTTCAGGTGAAGTTGCAAAACATATACTCAGGTTCAGAGAAGGAGACAAGAATACCATTCCTACGATATACAATCTAGTTGAAGAAATAGCTGTAATGCAAGATCTATTATTAATGGAAGTCAGAATATATATGAGCGGATCAGTACTACGTGCTAACTTATACTTTAGGGGAAGAAAGGACACGCTTATTCTACGAAATTATAGGGCCTCTGATGCCATTGCGCTAGCATCATACTATGATGTTCCTATAAAAGTGAGAAAAAATTTATTTGAAGATGAATTACAAACTACAGAATAACACAACCAGATACTTATGATTATATTATTATATTGTTCCTTTTATTATTAAGAAAAATTTAAAAAGGGAATTGGAAACAGAAACTAAGACAAAATAATTTTATTTTATTGTACTCGTCTAAAAATTTTACTTAATTATAAAAATATAAACGTCTAACAAAAAATCAATTAAAATAGGTTCATGCCTTTTAATTTATAACAAAGGAGAGTAAGACTCTTCCATATTTTTATTCATAATTTTGTGAATTACTTATTAGCATATTGATCTAAGTAGCTAATTTACTTTTTTAATTTTTGATTAATATAACCATTACCATAGACATTTATAAATAGTTATTTCTATTTTTCATTTCAATTTTTAAAAAATATTGTATTAATTAAAAATAATTATTGTCTTTTTAGCAGGTGATAATAGAACCAATAGTTAATAAATAAATACATATATTCAATAACTCTTAGACTTGTTATGATACAAAAACATTCAATTTGTTTTGTAATAATAGGATTTTTATTAACTATTTCCTTTTTAGGGAGCGCTTTTGTTGTAGGTACTTTTGGTGTTGTGAATCAAACCTTGTTTCAATCGACTACTGGTGGCGCTTTGGACGTCAATATAACTTCTTATCCTGAAGTTATTAGTAAAAATAAAGAAGTACAATTTAAAATCAATTTTTTTGAACCTGGTACTGATAAAATTCAGGTTCATGTTGATTATGATTTTCAGGTCTTAAAAAATGGAACAGAAATATTTTCAGCAGCAAAACAAATTAATCAACCTCTCCTCCATACGGCAGAAGGTTCTGTTACTATTCCATTTACGTTTTCTTCTCCTGGAGTGTATTCAATTAAGATACCTGTGTTTGGGATAAACTTTATTCCCATAAACCCAGAATATGCTGAATTCAAATTTGTTATAAATAATTAATCATTATTATCATTTTTATTCAACGTAACGTTTTTTTATTTTGTAGGGATTCTCTACATTATTATTTTGAAAGAAGAAGAAGCTTGAAATTTAAATAAGGCCTGTCTGTCGAGAATTGGATGAATTAGTTATATTAGGAAAAGTACACTTTTTATCTGGTTTTCATAATGAAAGAGAAGGTTCCTATAAGATTTATCTGAAATACACCAAAATTCATCTTTCTTCAAGAGGAATTTTTGATAAAGTTGGAGATATTGAATATCACAACAAGAAACTTCGAATAGGTTTTAGGAGTAATAAAATACTGTTAAATCGTTGATATGACAATACTTGATCCTCATAAAATTCTTTATTTAGGACGACGAATGGCTATTCATACTTTCGAGAAATTTTTGAAGATGAGTAACTAAATCTTTTAAAACTTCGATTTTCCTTGTTGGATTATTTGCATAATTTATAACATCATTAATGAATACTCCGATTTCAATTGTTTCCTCTCCTAAAACCTCGATTCCTTTAGAAGTTAACAAATATGATTTTCCTGGTATTCCATACTGAATACCTGATAAAAAATAACTTTGATTTTCGTCCATTGTTTCGGTAGCCTTTATATATTCTTTTATTACCATACTACTAGCATTTTGAATATCCCCTTCGATCTGATTAATCTTTTTTGTTAACTCATTGATACACTCCAAAAGCTCCGAAATCACAATACTCTTTGATATTGATATTCTTTAAGCATTTATAATTTTCCTTGCTTTCCAAGCAAAATAAATTAAAAATTTTATCTTATTTCTTTTTCCTGCTTTTCTATCTTTTTTAACTCTGTTATTAAAAATTCTTTATACTTTTCACGTTCCTGTTCGGTCATTTTATCCAAATTCGCACTTAATGTAGAGCCTAGAGATGAAACTCTATCAATTAAATCCATCGCCATAAACCTGCCTATACTTCCAAACCGAAACATAACATCCAATTGTTTTTGGAATATCTTTTGTATGGATTGAATATCTTCTGCAATTCCAACACCTTTGTGTGTGACTTTATACTTTCCATTCTCTGTTTCTGAAATTAACCCTTCCTCTAATAATCTACCTAGCATAGGATAAATAAGACCAGGAGATGGTTTCCATTTTCCATCGCTTTCATAAATTGCAAAATCTATAATTTCTTTGCCGCTCATGGGTTTATCTTTTAACAAATTTAAAATATATTGTCTAGAGAAGCCTCTCGGGATAACACTGTTTACTCTGGAAAACCAATGGGAAATCATATAATTATAATATCACTAGCGATTTATTAATATTTCTTTTACGTTAGTTCTGCTTTGTTATCGACTGATTTCACAAGCCGCTTCAACTCGACTGATAAACTGATAAACTGAAGGAGGTGAAATTTTGACAACAATTAACGGTATTGAATATCTAACTAATTAAGAAAAGATCGAACCAATAAAAAAATTAAACCGTAAATCTAAGATTCTCTCTGAATCTATATTAACTGATGCAGAGAATTGTCATCTTAGAAATATTTAAGACGAACAATAACAATAGCTCCTAATATACATCCTCGTATTCAAACGTTAGAGCATATATTCTACAAAACCAGCCTTACAATGAAATAGATTTTACTTCTGTAGCAAATTTCTATATGGCTATGGGTATTATTATTATGTATAAATACAAATCAGATGAAGATACAAAAACTATGAAAACATTGTTAGGGAGTTTTAACGACATAAAAGAGTATGGTATACTGGACCTTCACGACTCAATAGCAAAATAAAAAACCACTGCTAAACCAATATTCTTCCCTATTATACTGACAATACCATATTTAGCTCTTATCCTTCTTAGAAACAATAATTTTTAGATTGTTATCTTTTTATCTTCAAATCCCATTTTAACGAGTCACCTCTATTAAGCACTATCATTTGAGTTAACCTTTCGGGAATCGTTGTTCTTATGTATATGTCTATACTATCAGTATGTAGATGCATGGAACACCAAAAAACGAAAACAGAAAATAGAGAAAAGGCATACTATATGATTAGACTCATCTATTAAAGAACCACTAATTGCATTAAGGTAAAATCGCAATCATCGAATTTAAAGAAAAATGTACTACCTAGAAAAAAATGTATACACAACAATGATGGGATTCAAAAAAGGAGAATGTAAGTATAATTTTATATCATTCATACATACACATAATATCCAAATATACGTATGCAGTCTCCTTTCCGATACAACTTCGAAAAATGATAGTTTCTTATGATATAGGGGGAATTGTTAATACCGCCAGTACTTGACCACAACAATGTAGAATTGTTTGAAATTTAATCTAACAGAAAATATCATAAAGAGGTAAAAGGAATAACGAGAAGGTTTTAATCCAGAATATTTTCGTAGAGTATGTAACTATAGATTTGTAATAAATCTAGGATTTGAAAACTCTAAAAACAATGCATCGATTATCTGTTCAGCTATGGATTAGTATTTCAAAGGTGATTCATTAAGAAAAGGAACCGACTATATCAAACAATTCTATGATATATAAATTTGCGATAATAATGGTTACAGATTAAAAACAACATTCCCTATAAAGAATATATCTTCTGTGAAAAACATAAATAACTCTCCTGAAAATCATTCAACTAGAATATATGTTTGTTTTGGAGAAAAATGAATGTCATCAGTTGTCTTGTAGCTCATTTACATGCAGTCGAATACTCGGTAGACCATTCCTATAGCATCTAACATTAGCATAAAGTATTAAAAAAATATATATTGAATTTTATTAAATCTTTTATTATGACTATGAAATGTCCTGTGTGCGGAAACATTATGATATGGCTAAATGGGTCTATTAGTCATGATCCTCCAGTTAAATATTATTCTTGTCGGGAATGTCTGATAGGTATTTCTAAATTCTCTGAAACTAATTATGATATTTATGAAATCAAAAATTAACAATAATTTTTAAATCTATTTATTAATCAATAAATCTGTTAAAATAGTGAGATGTATAATAAAAGAAAAATCTCTATAAGAGAACGTCTAGCGGATGCTAATGATATTATAATTCTTCCAGGAGTATATGATGCTTTAACGGCTAAAATAGCTGAGGATGTAGGATTTGAAATGGCTTTTCAAACTGGATATGGTGCATCAGCCTCTTTATTAGGATTGCCAGATTTTGGATTCTTGAATGCTGGGGAAACTTTGGAAAATGCGAAGAGAATTATTAATGCGGTGAATATCCCAATTCTTGTTGATATAGATACAGGATATGGAAATCCTTTAAATGTTTGGAAAATTGTTAAAGATTTAGAAAGAATTGGTGCAAAAGGAATTTTTTTAGAAGATCAAGTATGGCCAAAAAGATGTGGTCATATGGCTGGCAAATCCGTTATTCCAAAAGAAGAATATATTCTCAAATTACATGCTGCCATAGATGCAAGAGAAGATAATGAATTTATCATAGTCGCAAGAACGGATTCCCTTGCACAATTTGGAATTGAAGAAGCAATACAACGAGGAAAAGACTACAAACGAATTGGAGCAGATGTTATTTTTATAGAAGCACCAAAAACTATTGACCAAATGAAATTAATTTCAAAAGAAATTAACGCCCCTTTATTAGCAAATATGATTGAGGAAGGAATAACTCCTAATCTAACTGCTGACCAACTGAGAAAAATAGGTTTTAAAATGGTCGTTTTTCCGTTATCTTCATTATATTCAGCGGCTTTTGCAATAAAACAAACTCTTAAAACCTTAAAGAAAACAGGTACAACTAGAGAAGTAAAAAATAAAATGATTACTTTTCAAGAATTCAATGATCTTGTTAACTTATCTCTCTATAAAAACTTAGAAAAAAAATACTCTTCATAGACCATATTTTTTTCTAATCGATTGTTTTAGTTCAATAATCTCAATCATTATATAGAATATTCAATTGAGTATTATAATAGCCACTAATGCAAAAACTAAAACCAGATCTTATTGAACGTATCTCAATTTTGAAAAAGAATGCCAAAATAAATAATTATGATAGTATCTTTAAATTAGACAATAAAATAAAACTAAATAAAAATGCAAAAAAAAATGTATGGATTGAAGCGTATGGATGCTCAGCCAACCTTGCAGATTCGGAAATTATAGCTGGCACCTTGAATAGTCAGGGGTATAATATTGTGAATTGTATTGACGATTCTGATCTTAATATAATTGTAACATGTTCCGTGAAAGATTCTACCGAACATAAAATGCTCCACCGCATTAAACAATTAACTGTTGACAATAAACCATTACTAGTAGCTGGATGTCTTACAAAAACAGAACGAAAAAAAATAGAAAAGATTAATCCAAACGTCAGTTTATTAGGCCCAAATTCTTTAGATAGATCAGTTGAAGCTGTTGACCTTACATTGTCAAATAATAAACTAGTATTTCTTGATGACTCATCAGCTGAGAAAGTAAACCTACCAAAGATAAGAATGAAGAAATCTATTAGTATTGTAGAAATCGCATCAGGTTGTTTAAGTAATTGTTCCTTTTGTCAGACCAAAATTTCAAAGGGTAATCTTAAAAGTTATCGACCAGGCTCTATAATTAGCCAAATAAAAAAGGATGTTAAAGATGGCTGTAATGAAATATGGTTAACGTCAACTGACAACGGCTGTTATGGAAGAGATATAAACACAAATTTAGTTGAATTATTAAAATTATGTACTCAAATAGAGGGAAATTATAAACTTCGGATTGGAATGCTGAATCCAATGTATTTATCTGAGATATTATACGACCTTATCTCGGTCTATAAAAATGAAGAGAAAATATTTAAATTCTTACATATACCAGTCCAAAGTGGCAGTAATAAAATTTTAAAACAGATGTATAGAGGTCATGATATTAAAATTTTTAGAAAGGCTATATACGAGTTTCGAAAATTTATTCCAGAAATTACAATAGCAACTGATGTTATAGTAGGTTTTCCAAATGAGACCGAGAATGACTTTAAATTGACAATGGATTTAATTAAAGAGTCTGAGCCCGATATCGTAAATATATCAAAATATAGCCAGAGATCAGGTACAGTTTCTTCAAGATTAAAGAATATAGCTTCTGATCAAAAAAAACTCCGTTCTACGATTTTACATACTCTTTCTCGTGATATCTCAAGAAGGAGAAATATTCTCTGGAAAGGATGGATTGGCGATGTTTATATTGATGAAATAACAAATACGTTAGTACAGGGAAGAAATTACGCATATAAATCAGTGATTATAAATAACGCTGATACCTTAAACCTAGGTGTTGGACAAATAATTAAGGTTAAGGTGATTGACTCTTCTCAATATTCACTTTTTGCAGAATTCTTAAATTTCAAATAGCTTTATGTAATAGAACTTTTTAATAAATAATATTAAGGAGTTTTATATGTGACCATTATGAATGTTTATTTAATTCTTATTTTTCTTCTAAATATAAAAACTAATTTATATATTAAAATTATTTATAGTGTATGTTCTGCAGTTGCAGATGTATAAAATGTAAAAGTACAAATTTAGAATACTTTGCCTTTAAAGATTCTGATGGATTTGAAGAAATTCATCATACGTGTAGATCATGTAAAACTCATTTTAACCATCTTGATGGTGATACCTACGATCATTGTGAAATATGCAATTATAACGATAAATAATTTTAGTTTAGATTATGTTTTAAAACTATCTGTTAATTTTTTATGATATGATCCATTGCATTTATTCTTTTCAACAATTTTAACTTTCTTAATATCTTTTATATTTTTACTTGTATGAAAGAATTCAAAACACAGGCGACAGAGTTCTGCCATACTTTAAACTTGACTTACTGTTATGTTATACTATCTGTAATTTTATTATATAACTTGAACATTACATATCAACACTTAAAAGTAAGAAATAGCATTCTTTTACTGGAATGGCCGCCAGAAAGAATACATCTAGAAAGAAAAGATTAATTAGGAAAATTAAACAGAATAGGCCTGTACCGGCATGGGTTATTATTAAGACGCATAGACAAGTACGATCTAATCCAAAACGTAGACTATGGAGAAGATCCGATGTTAACGTAGGATAACGGATGGTGATTTAGGAATGTCAAAATCTGATGAGAATACAACCCATGTATTTACCATTAATCTTGGAAAGGCGTGGTTAACTCCTCAATATCGACGAACTGATAGAGTAATTAATATGATTAAGGAATTTGCCAAACGTCATATGAAAAATGAAAATATAAAAATAGATCAAGAGTTAAATAAAGAAATCTGGAAACAAGGCAAAACAAATCCACCAAGAAAGGTGCGTGTACGAATGTCCCTTGATGATAACGTTGTTTTAGTATCATCCTATCAAGAAAGTTCAAAGGAAAAAGAAGTAAAGAACGACGAGAATAAGGAAGAAGGTACTTAACAGATACTACAATATCATATATTTTCTATTCTTAAATTCTGGTTGTAAATTTTATTTTTATCAGGACAATTTCCCTTGAAATCCATTAAATAAATGGAATTTCCTTGGATGATGACTTATCATTTTCCTCAGGATGAATTCTGTGTTTTCTAGCTAATAATAATAATATACCACTAAACAGTAGTAGCACTAGTGCTAACCCTTGAGCTCCTCCATTAGGAATAAAAATCAGATAAGTAACTGAAAATACAATACATGAAAAAGCCTGTAAACAATATTGGATAGATGGAACTAACTTTGCTTTTTTTGCAAAAAATGTAATTCCAAATAGAGCTATACTAGGATAAATTGTTAGCAAAATAAACTGGTCAATATCTATTTCATTATGTGTCAATATTTTAATAAATATTATTCATAATATTTTTCTTTCCTTCAAATAATTAAATTTTAATCAAAGATAGGAGCGATTTCAATTGCAATTTTATTATTAACAAGAGATAATGCATTTTCAAAAGGTAAATTTGCCACATCGTCAACACTAAAAGGTCCATATTTATACATATCAACTCCAACAAATTGCTCCATTGGTTTTACAAATATAATTAGTAATTTTTTTTGTTTTATTGTATCTGTTATTTTTTCTAAAATCTTTGCCTGGCCATTAGTTATTAAGGTCGCTATTTCCTTTCTCTTTCTTTTTGACTGAATTTCTCCATCGACTATAAATTTTTCTTCATCTGTCATTTTAGAATATCCTATCTCTAAATTTGAGTTGATATTTCCTAAAAGTATTTTTTCTATTCTGATTTGCAGTAATAGATTGGATATTATCGATAAATTTTCAATAATTTTCTGCACAATTTTTCTTCCAAGAATGTCATATTCTTTAGCCTTTAAATTTCCAATTGTAATAGCTAATCTCTGGTATGTATCATAAGGTATATCCTGCAACGAAGTAATTTGATATTCTTTTACAAGAATATTATATGCCATTTCTAATGTAAAGTATTCATCCAAATTCTCAGACATTAAATTAATATGGTAGCTTATTCAAGTTATAAATAATTCCGTTTTCTATTAAAATTTCTGAAAGCCTTAATTATGAGATCCTTAATTATTACCATCTGATTTGCCATATAAGATTATTGAAGGAAAAATTGAACAACAACACTTTAGCGCTGATGATGTTATGGATAAATTAGAAAAAGACGATATCAAGTTTATAGATTTACAATTTACTGGCCTTTTTGGAAAATTTCATCATATTACTATTTCTGCAGATATGTTTAAAAAAACTGATTTTGAAAATGGATTACCAAAAGTCGATGGTTCTTCAATCCGTGGATTTACTGAAATTCATGAATCAGATTTAATTGTTAGACCAGACCCTTCTACTTATGCTATTATTCCTTGGATAGAGGATTATAAAACCTGCAGATTGATTTGCGATATTTTGAGGGGAGGATCTAATAGAATACAATTTTTGCGCGATCCTCGAGGTATAGCAAAGAAGGCTGAAAAATATGTTAATGAGAGTGGTTATTGTTTATCATATTGGGGACCAGAAGTCGAATTTTTTGTTTTTGATAAATTGTTCGTAAATACCCTTACCCCATATCATGGTCAAAGTTATGAAATAATTTCGAAAGAAGCTCCTTGGGCTTCTGATGGCTTTGGATATACCATGAATCTAAAGGAAGGTTACCTACCTAGTACTCCAGGGGATAGTCTAATGGGTTTTCGAAATGAATGTGTAGATATTCTTAGTAATAATTTTGGTATAGCATGTGATGCACATCATCATGAAGTTGCAACAGCTGGACAATGTGAAATAGATATACGATATGATACATTAGTAAATGCTGCAGATTCTGTCCAGAGCTATAAATATATTGTAAAAAATGTGGCCAAAAAACACAATATGATAGCTACTATGATGCCAAAGCCAATAGCACTAGATAATGGATCTGGTTTACATGTTAATATCAGCCTTTGGAATGATAACACGAACTTATTTTTTGACCAAAATGATGAATATGCAGAAATGTCTGACTTAGCTAGATACTTTTGTGGAGGTATATTAGAGCATTCTTTTGCACTTGCCGCAATTGTAGCCCCAACTACCAACTCATATAGACGATTAGTTCCAGGATATGAAGCTCCTGTGTATGTTGCTTGGAGTACTGGTAATAGATCAGCTATAATACGTATTCCAGGACATTTTAGAGGAGAAAAATTTGCCAATATGAAAAGAATTGAATTTCGTGCTCCTGATCCTTCTTGTAATCCATATTTAGCTTTTTCTTGTATTGTTGCAGCTGGTTTAGATGGAATAAAGAAAAAAACATCTATCGGTGATCCCATTGATGAAGATATTTTCAAAATGACCTCCAAACGTAGACGTCAACTCGGAATCAAACAATTACCAACTAGTTTATTACATGCATCTGAGGCTTTAGACTCGGATAAAGAGTTTCTTAAACCCTTATTTGATGGCTCAGTAATTGAAAGATTGATAGAGCATTCAACAAATGAATCCAGAGAAGTTACTTTAAGACCTCATCCACATGAATTTTCTCTATATGCCGATGTATAAAATTTAATGACGGACTTCAGTTAGTGATAATTAAAAATTAATTTATTAATTTTATGTATTCTTAAAGGTCATCAATTTTCTTTGCTAAAATGAAGTCATATTCACTTAACCCATTAATTTTGTGTGTAGATAAAAAAATTTTCACTTTATTAAAAACATTAAATAATTCTGGATGGTGATCCAATTTTTCTGATTCTAATGCTATCTTGGTAATAAAACCAAAGGCTTGAGTAAAATTTTTAAATTCAAAAGATTTACATAATTTACCTTGTTGGATCTCCCAGTTGCTTATTTCTTTTAACTTTATTGCAATTTCATTATCAGTAAGCTTTTTATAATTATTCAACTAAAAATATTTACTTGTTGACTATTAATGTATTTTACTATAATTGTTGATTACAACAAAATATTGATGTTTTTATGTTTTCTGGTATTCCTAGAAGAGATTCATTTTATGGTAATCGAAATATAAATAAAGCAGTTGAATACTCTTCCGTGTATGAGCTCAAGCAAAAAACCACATATGAATCTCGTGGTTACAGGACATGTAGATAATGGTAAATCTACTATTGTAGGCCATTTAATGGTTGATTTAGGAGTTATTGATCAAAGGACTATAGAACAATTTGCAAAAGAATCAGAAGCGACTGGTAAGGGTGATACTTTCAAATATGCATGGGTTTTAGACAGTATTAAAGATGAAAGAGATCGGGGAATTACCATAGATTTAGCTTTTCAGAAATTTGAAACTACTAAGTTCTTCTTTACATTAATTGATGCCCCTGGCCATAGGGACTTTATTAAAAACATGATAACAGGTGCCTCAGAAGCTGATGTGGCAATTTTAGTTATTTCCACGAAACCAGGGGAAACGGAAGCCGCAACGGAACCCGGAGGTCAAGCTAGAGAACATGCATTTCTATGTAGAACATTAGGAGTAGGCCAAGTAGTTGTTGCATTAAATAAAATGGATGATTCCAACTATTCAGAAGCTAGATATAATGAAGTCAAAAGTATTGCAGAAAAAATGCTCAAAATGGTAGGTTATAACACTAGTAAAGTAAATTTTGTTCCTGTTTCTGGATGGAAAGGTGATAATTTAGCAAAAAAATCTGAAAATATGGGTTGGTATAAGGGATCGACCTTATTAGAAGCACTTGATTCTTTCGAGCCCCCAGAAAAACCAATTGGTAAACCATTAAGAATTCCAATCCAAGATGTATATTCAATTACTGGTGTAGGTACCGTACCAGTAGGGAGAGTAGAAACAGGTGTTGTCAAAGCTAATGATAAGGTGATAGTCATGCCTGCAGGAGTATCTGGAGAAGTTAAATCTATAGAAACTCATCATACTCAGATGAATTCAGCGGAAGCAGGAGATAATATAGGATTTAATTTAAGAGGAATTGACAAAAAATCTATCCATAGAGGAGACGTTATAGGACATCCAGATAAACCTCCAAGTGTTGCTAAAGAATTTGAAGCTCAAATAATAGTAATCCATCATCCAACTGCTATGGCGCCAGGTTACACCCCAGTTTTACATGCTCATACAGCACAAGTCGCCGCGACTTTATCAGATTTTGTTGCAAAAATTGATCCTAAAACTGGTGGAGTTTTGGAAGAAAAACCAAAATTTCTTAAGACAGGTGATGCAGCGATTGTAAGAATTAGACCAGTGAGACCTCTTGCTATAGAAACTTTCAAAGAATTCCCTGAAATCGGTAGATTTGCATTAAGAGATATGGGTACTACGATTGCTGCTGGAGTTATTAAATCCATTACAGAAAAATATGAAAAGAAGTGAAAGTGAAATATTATAATGCCCCAGGAAGCTAGAATAAAACTAACAAGCACTAATCTTTCTACCTTAGAAGGTGTTTGTTCTGAAATAAGAGGAATCGGTGAAAAAAGTGGTATAAATTTAAAAGGTCCTTATCCACTTCCTACAAAAAAAATGAAAGTAGTAACAAGGAAATCTCCATGTGGACAAGGGACAAATACCTGGGATAAATATGAGTTAAGGATTCATAGACGAGTAATTGATTTAGGTGCGGATGATAAAGCTATTAGACAGCTTATGAGATTGAGAATACCTGATGATGTCTATATAGAAGTATCTCTCACTTAAATTTTTATAATTATGTCTAACAAATAATCTTTTAACAATTTTTTACCGTATTATGGATAACCTCTATTAATATTAAAAATATAAAATGAAATTATTCTGTTCATTAGTATTATTACAATCATTTTTAATTCTATTTTTTAACTTCAATCAAATTTTTGCAGAATCATCTATCGTTACAAATGATTTTAAATTGTATGAAAATAAAAAATATTCTGTGGAATTAATGTATCCATCAAATTGGACATATGTTGAATTTAAAGATCAATTTTCGGATAATGATCTCTCTATAATAATTAGTTTCATTTCTCCACTAGAGTCTTCTCTAGATACATTTCAGGAATATTTTACTATTAAATCAAAAATTCTAGATCCAGAAAATACTTTTTCCAAGCACTTCAGTTCATATTCAGAAAAACTAATGAAAACTATAACGAATATAAATATAACAAATGTAGAAGTTAAGTCCAACCTAAATAAATATATACAATATACATTTTCGCCTCCACAATCGGGATTAGTTATAAATAAAGATGAATATATTTTTCTAAAAAACCCTAATAATGTATTTCATATTGAATTCAGTTCTAATAGTGGTGATTATAAAACATTCAAGCCATTGATTAATAAAATAATATCATACTTTCGTATTACTTAACATTACATAGGAAATTATAAAAAAGTAATTGAAAAGAAAACCTTTATGTATTGATCGTATCAAAACGTTGCGAAACGTCTTTCCAGTTTATAACATTCCACCAAGCAGAAATGTAATCAGGTCGTTTGTTCTGATATTTGAGGTAGTATGCATGTTCCCAAACATCACATCCTAAAAGTGGTATTAAACCTTCTGTCCTTGGACTGGTCTGATTTGGCATCGCTTTATATTCTACTTTAGTGGTAGATGGATTATAGACAAGCCAACCCCAGCCACTCCCTTGGATTAATGCGGTAGTAGACGAGAATTTCTCTTTAAAGTCTGAAAAATTTCCAAATGACGAATTTATTGCATCAGCAATAGATCCAGTCGGCTCACCTCCTCCATTTGATTGCATGTTATGCCAGAATATTCGATGGTTATCAAATCCTCCTCCGTTAAAGTTGATTGCACTTTTTTGATCAGCAGGAACTTGATCAAGATTAGATAATATTTCCACAATATCTTTTTCTTGAATTTCACTGGAACATTTCTCAAGTGCTGCATTGAGTTTATCTGTATAAGCTTGATGGTGTTTTGTATGATGTATTTCCATAGTTCTTGCGTCAATAAATGGTTCTAGTGCATCATAACCGTAAGGTACAGGGGGTAATTCATATTTTCCCATACATGTATTTTTTTTTGTAATTATTAACCTTTGTGTTATCTAATATAATTTTCTAACATGAGTTGAGTTTATACTTACTTTCATTCTCTGAGGGAAACATATTTATTGAAATTTAAAATTCTATTTAAACGCTTACTCATGGTTATTAATAAGGAACTGCTAGAAAAACGGAAAAAAATATCAGAACATCGACCGAATTTTGTAAGACAAGAAAGCTGGAGATATGACAGGCTTGCAGAAAACTGGAGGAAGCCTAAAGGGAAAGATAATAAAATGAGACGACAAGTCTCTGGCGTTCCTCAATTAGTAAAAGTTGGATATAGAGGTCCAAAGGTCGCTAGAGGACTTCATCCATCAGGATATGTTGATAATTTAGTCTACAATACAAACGATCTGTTATCATTAGATTCAAAAAAAGATGCTGTAAGAATAGGACATATAGTTGGAAAATTAAAGAAAAAACAAATTTTGACTAAAGCAGCCGAATTGGGTTTTAAAGTCTTGAACCCAGGAAAAGATTCTAAATCACAAAATCAATCACAAATAAAGGAGAATGGATAGATATGGTTGTAAATCTTAAAAAGAAACGTGAATTAGTAGCTAGAATGCTTGATGTTGGTTCTAATCGAGTTAAATTCGAACCTGATAAGCTCGATGATATAGCGGATTCTATAACAAGAGAAGATATTAGATCTTTAGTTAAAAATGGAGTTATATGGACCTCTAAGCCTAAAGGAACCTCTAGAGGTAAAGCTAAGGCAAAATTAAATATAAAAAAGAAACATGGAACCGGAGCTGGATCTAAGAAAGGTCGTAAAACAGCAAGAACAGGAAAAAAAGAGTTGTACGTAAAAAAAATAAGAGCAATGAGATACCATTTGAAAGTATTAAAAGATAGAAATGATGTTAACCGTGAAATATATTGGTCTTTGTATAAAAAAATTAATGGAGGTCAAATTCGATCCTTGACTCACTTAAGAGATACCGTGAAAGATTGGAAATCACAATAAAGGGTTCAAAAGAAAAGATAATATTTGAATCAATTAAAATCGTTTATGATTGAACTCGACCTATTGATTAGTTTTTCTCTTAAACTAATAACTTGGGATCTTTTTTCTCCATCCAAGTTAGTTTGAAGTAATACATTCAACCCTTCGACTATGTATTTTATATTGGGTAATGTAAGAATATTGAGATCATCCCGATCGTCTTGATTATTTTCTTCCCAATTACTCATACTTTAAGATGTTTTGTGTTAATGTTAAATGTTTTGGATTTCATTTAATACATTAATTAATTGATGTAATTACTAAAATATTATAGTTTTAAATGATGATCATATGTTGTTTACCCTAATTACTTCGGAAATTGATCCCGCTAGTAAAACAATGATGAAATATTTACAAGAGGACAAAAAATTTAAAGAAATAAAAAATTACTATTTTACTTCTCCTTTGTACGATAATATATCTATGTTTGTATCTCGAGGCCAGTTACTATTTTTTGATAGTATGGATGTAGAAACCAACGACACTGATGTTTTGATTTTTCTTTCTAGACATCAATCAAAAAGTAAGATTCCATCTTTGACCTGTCATTTTACAGGAAATTATTTTACAAATTCTTATGGCGGAAACAAATTTGAGTTAGGAATTGCATATCCTTCATTGCAAAAGAATTATCTGTTAAAAATATTCCAATTAAGAGAAAAGGTTCCTTTGTGTGATATAACTATAGAAACTACACATCACGGTCCCACTAGTATAAAAAAACCCGTTATGTTTGTTGAAATAGGTTCCTCCGAAGACCAATGGATTAATCTGGAGAATGCATCATTTGTATGTAATTCTTTATTAGAAATCTTAACAAAAAAGATTTCTCCTGCAAAAGATATTGCAATAGGCTTAGGAGGAAATCATTATGGTTCCAAATTCAATCAACTAATACTTAATACTGAATATGGAATGGGTCATATAGCAAATAAATACAATTTACCTAATTTTAATAAGGATATGCTATACCAAATGATTTCAAAATGTTATGAAAAAGTTACACATATAATAATTGACCAAAAGGGTTTAGGTAATGAAAAAGATAGGATAATAAATTTAATAAGAGATATTGATTTAAAAGTAATTAAATTATAAGTTCAATATATTTATAAGACTAAATATTTTTAGATATTATTAGTGATGAAATTTAGTCATATTTCTAAACTTACTTATTTTTTTGTTTGTATAAAACGGAAAAAAAATATTAATAGAATAAATATAAAACTCAATGATAAGAAAGAGATACATTAAGTGTCATTCAGAAATTTAAATGGATATAATGTTAAATCATGAACTTTATGAGAAGAACGAAGAAATCATTAGGAGTATTCTTATAGACTAAATAATCTAAAAGCTATATCCTTATTTAGTTTCAATCATTTTTTGAATTACTCTTGATCACTTTTTATTTCAATATTTAAAAAACTATGAACTAGTGAAAAGTTTCTTCCACTTAAATTCCTAATCATAATAATTAAACCTACTAGTGCTGAACCTTAAGTTGTTTTATTGTGTGATATCAAACCACTACTAAAGATTTTTTTAGTTGTGTTTTTATATTCTTCCTTTATATAGATTAGTATTGAATAAATTCTCAGAAAAACCACCAATGGTTATAATATCTGGGTCTTGCTTGAATTTTGATAAAGAAAGAAAGAAAATAGTTGAATTAATAGATTATTTGCAATTTTCTGTGAGCGCACAAATTAATTGTGAAGTATCATCTAACGGTGCTGCTTTAGGATGGGATTTCTTCAATATATATTTTGACCTTTCTCTTATAGAAAAATTGATAGTAAATTTTCCGGAAATTTCCAAGGAAGAAGGAATAACTCTTGAACAGCAATTCGTTCTATGGCTTACAAAGCAATTTAAAAGACGAAATTTAGACTATCATCTTAAGCTAAGTGATATTCCATATGAAAATACAAAAGGATTCAGATTAGATCCAAACAATTATCGTGACGATAGTTTATTGGAAGATTTAAGATAAATTATTCTTTCAAATATTATTTTATCTCTATTATTGATTGCTATTAATAGTAAATATGTTTGTAAATAGTACTTAAAACGTAATTTAATTTTATAAAATGAATGTTAGGTTCAAATAATCTTAATTGATAACTATTAATACAAGGCTATAATTTTTTTATATACTAATGACTCTAATACAAAAACCTCAGTTAGGCTGTTGGGATTTATCAGATCTAGTAAATGAGGAAAAAAACAATATCAGATATTATTTAAAAATATTACAACATGAGGTCAATAAATTCAAAGAAAACCGTGAATTACTTAATGATAATATTAACTCACAAAAATTTTCTAATATGCTATTACAATTGGAGAAGATTTCAGAGAAATTAAATACCGTAATAGGTTTTGCACATTTGCAATATTCATCCAATACCTCGTCTAATGAATATTCTGCCTTCGTTACAGAAATGGAGTTATTAGGTACTGAAATCTCTAATAATTTAATCTTCTTTGATATATGGTTCAAAAATATTTTAAAAGAAAAAGATGCAAATAGACTTATTCAAAGTGTTGATCCAGTTTATATACATTTTCTAAACCATAAAAGAGTTTTAGGTAAATATACCTTATCTGAAAAGGAAGAAAAAATTATTAATATATTCGAAATAACTGGACCAAATGCATTAGTCAAAATATATGATCGAATGACAAATAATTTTGAATTTATTCTTGAAATAAAAAAAAATAACAAGATAAAAAGAAAAAAAATTATAAATAAAGAAAAACTAATGTCACTAGTTAGAAGTAACAAACCTGAGGAAAGAAAAGCCGCATATAAATCATTGTTCAATGTCTATAAAAATAATAGTGGAATTTTAGGTGAAATCTATTTAAATTTAATAGTTCAATGGCATGATGAAAACATTAAAATTCGTAGTTTTGATTCACCCATTTCTGTAAGAAATGTCTATAATGATATAAGTGATAATGTAGTATCTACATTATTGGACACATGCAAGAAAAATTCTTTTATTTTTCATAAATATTTCAATTTAAAAGGAAAAATGTTAAAATTAAAAAAACTAGAACGTTATCATTTGTACGCACCTCTTATTAAAAAAGGGATAATACAAAAAAAATATACTTATGAACAAGCAGTAAATATCGTTTTAAATGTATTTGAGTCATTTCATCCTAAATTTCGAGATTATGCAGAAATAGTTTTTAATAAAAACCATGTTGATGCAGAAATAAGAAGGGGAAAGATGAGTGGAGCATTTTGTTCCACTATTACTCCTAAACTAACTCCATATGTTCTATTGAATTATGATGGTATGTATCGTGATATTTCTACCATGGCGCATGAATTTGGACATGCTATACATAGTATTTGTTCTTCAAAGCTCCCAATCGCTGTCTCCCATGCTCCTCTTCCTTTAGCTGAAACAGCTTCTGTCTTTGCAGAGATGTTGTTGAATGAAAAGTTAGCAGAAGAAATGACAGAACAAGAAAGATCCATTTTATTAGCAGAACAAATAGATGATATGTATGCAACCATTATGAGACAATCATATTTTACATTATTTGAAATTGATGCACATAATAAGGTCATCGAAAACAATGCTAATATAGATAATATCTCATCTTTATATCAAAAGAATCTCCAGGATCAGTTTGGAGATTCAGTAATTGTGTCCGATGATTTTAAGTGGGAATGGACATATATACCTCATTTTTATCATACTCCTTTTTATTGTTATGCATATTCTTTCGGCAATCTTCTCGTTTTATCATTATTTAAAATGTACAAACAAGAAGGAAAATCTTTTATACCAAAATATTTGAATTTACTCTCTGCAGGAGGATCAAAAAACCCAGAAGCGTTACTAACTGAACTCGGTTTCGACATCTCTAACAAAAGATTTTGGCAACAAGGTTTTGATCTCTTATCAGAAAAAATAGGTGATTTAGAAAATATTGTATAGTTTTATATTAATATTAATCAGAGATCTATTAATTATGGACCTATAATATATTATACTTCAGTTTACTAGTAAGACTAATAAATTATTTCTTTTGTTAAGGTAGTGATCCTACATCGCTTGATTTATTCTAATGAGATTAATAATTTTATTGATGTATCTGAATTAGAACTTTATAACTCAATGGATACAAATAAAATAATGAATAAATTCAAAAGGTATTCCTTAGGAAATTTCTCTAATCTTAGCACTAAAAAAATTGTATGTTATTTATATATAATTTAGTGTTAATAACCAATACTAATTTTTAAATTTTTGACAACTAATTGATAATTCTTGAAGTAAATCTTTGAAATTATAGGTTAAAGGAAATAGAATGGATAAAAAAATAGCAAATAAACAAATCCAACTGCTTTTATTTTGGTATAATCCCACCGGATACAGAACTAAATTTTCTCATTTTTTTATGTCCAGTTTTTTCTTTATGATCTTCAGCATCTGAATTGAAAAAAAAACTACTTTGGCAATCTTCACAAAACCAAATTTTATTTAGGTCCTCAGGATGCATATCAATTAAATAAATTTCTGCAATATAAGAAATTAGATAATATCTAATATACAATTTATAGAAACTAAGTGCTATTTCAAACTTATATTTTATTTATAGAGTATAATCTTTAGGAAAAATCATATATCTTATTATTATACATCAAGATAGATAAAGGTATGGATTGAATCTAATGTATATAGTTGTGTACTCTAAGACATAATAAATGTTAAATGTTATTTTAGCTGTGTCAGTATTAAACTTAATTGTTTATTCTATTTATGATTACAATTTAAGCACTATCCAAACTATTTTCCTCCTATTTTGAAGGAAATTAGAATCAGAAACGATCTGCACAGGTACAAAAGATTCAGAAGGTGTTCTATCCAAATAAAAATTTAAACTAATCCGATAATTCTTTCATAAGATAATGCATCTTCTAATTCTTTTTCACTCATCAAATTTTTTCCTAAAATCAGTTCTCGTATTCCTATACCAGTGCTTAACGATTCCTTATAAATTTCTGCTGCTGTCAAGTATCCAATATATGGATTTAATAAGGTTATAAGAATAGGACTTTTTTCTACTTGTTGTTTTAATCTTTCAGAATTCGCTTGAATTCCATTAATAAAATTCGTTGCAAAAATTGGCAAGAAATTTATTAACATGTCGGTGGCATCTAATACATTATTTAGCATTCCTGGCAGCATTACATTTAATTCAAATTGTCCAGCTTGTGCAGCCATGGTTATAGAAACATCCTTTCCTATAATATCAAAGCAAATCATGTTTAAACATTCAGCCAAAGAAGGATTTACCTTTCCTGGCATGATAGATGAACCTGCATGAACTGCTGGAATGAGTATTTCCGCTAAGCCAGCGATGGGGCCAGACGCCATAAGTCTTAGATCGTTAACCATTTTTATTAGTTCAATTGCCAAGTTTCTTAATTCTGAAGAAAAATTAGTTATATCTAATTTGCTTTGAAGGAAAAAATGAAGGTTTGCAGACATTTTTAAATTTAGGCCAGAAATGTGAGAAAGATGATTAACAATTTTTTCTCTATAGCCATTAGGTGTATTGATACCAGTCCCAACTGCTGTTGCACCTATTCCAATATACTCTAATTTTCTTTGACTATTGATAATTTCTTCTTTAGCTCTCTCTAGAGCATATGCATAAACTTTAAACTCAGAGCCCAATGTTACAGGAATAGCGTCCATAAGATGGGTCCGTCCAATTTTTATAATATTTTTAAAATCGATAGATTTGATTTTCAGAGATTTAATCAATACCCCAAGAGATTTTATAAGCAAATTAATGTTCATTAATATCGCGATATGCATTGCTGTTGGAAACGTATCATTACTTGATTGAGACATATTAACATGGTCATTAGGACTAATAATACTATAATCACCTTTACTTTTTCCCAGAAGTTCTAAAGCACGATTTGCGATTATTTCATTAGTGTTCATATTAACCGCTGTACCAGCTCCGGAATTAATCGCGTCTATAACAAATTGGTCTAAGAATTGTCCAGATAAAATTTCATCACAAGCTTGGATAATAACTTTGGCAATTCTCTCATCTAAGACTTGTAATTCATAATTAGTTAATGCTGCTGATCTCTTTATCATAACGTACGCTTTTATAAGATTTAAATGGGATTTATGTCCTGTTACTTTGTACTGTTCTAATGCACGAGCTGTAAATGGACCATAATATGCATTTTTAGGAACTTTAAATTCTCCTAACGAATCTTTATCTATTCTAAATGACATTATAATGACTATAAAATTCTTGTTTATATAATATTAGTTAAGTTGAAAACAAAGGGTTTAACTGGATACTGAATGCACAAATCATTTTTTATAAAAGTTTATATAATATATTTATATAGTCCACAGACCGCATACCAGTATGCCGCAAACTAAACCCATTGTAAGTATAGAGAATGTTGTCGCTTCAGCAACTATAAATCAAACAGTCAATTTAAATCAAATCACACAAATATTTCCAGATGTTGAATATCATCCAGATCAATTTCCAGGCCTTGTTTTTAGACTTAAATCTCCAAAAACCGCTACTTTAATTTTTAGCTCTGGAAAAATGGTATGTACAGGAGCTAAGTCAGAAGATCAGGCAATCAAAGCAGTCAAGAGTGTAGTTCAAAAGTTGAAAAAAGGAAGTATCCAAATTGAAAATGAACCCATCATTGAAATACAAAATATAGTTGCCTCTGCAAGTTTAGGAGGTAAAATTCACTTAGAATTAGCTGCTAGAGTTCTTCCTCGCAGTATGTATGAACCTGAACAATTTCCTGGATTAATTCATAGAATGTTAGATCCCAAAACAGTTATTCTTCTGTTTGCAAGTGGTAAGTTAGTTTGTACAGGGGCAAAAAAAGAAGCAGAAGTATATCGTGCTGTGCATAATCTTCATAATTTATTAGAAGAAAAAAATCTTATGATATATGAAGGATAATTATTTTTGTACTATTATTTTTTCAATATTTATACATTCAATATATAGAAAATTTACTATCTCGTTAATAGTCAATAAAATATAGTTATTCGATTTGTGTTGCAAATTTTTTATTGTTCTATTGTATTTCATAATATATAATATTGATTTTTTTCACTATTCCTACATTATTTCTAATATTTTCAATAGCGAAGTTTAAGGATTGCCAGCTAGTTTTTATTTCATAAATTAAAAGCATAAAGATTTTTTTCTACTTTTCTTCAACTAAATTTTTGCTTTAGTTACTACATTTTTCCTTTTAATAATTAGTAACTTAAACATTATCTATGTAGTGTAGAGATAAAAATTTTTCAAGAGGTAGGAATCTAGCATATATATCAAATTGGAGATTTTCGCTTTGAATATATTTGTAATGCTAATTTTGTTTGATGAAATATTTTAGGAAATTTTTACATTAACCTTGAATTAATATAAAAACCTACTTTCTTAACAATTCACGAGGCAAATTTAAAAACTTTAAAGAATTAGATTATGTTAGGAACCACTATAAAGTTAGTTGTACAAACATTGTTCATTTATCTATACTATGAAAAAGATTTATTTTCATTCTTTATAATCATATCCATGCCAGAGATATGGCTTGGTTATGGTTCTACAGATGTAGTATTAGATATTAAACAAGAAAATTTACTGCATTGTTATCCAGAGTTAAATTTGTTATCTGATGAAAATATAAAGGAAATTCTCACTGATATCAAGCTTTCAACAAAAACTATCATTTTTCCATTCTCCACTTCAAAGTCAATATTAAAAATAATCGATTTTTTAATAGAAATGAATAAAACTAATAACACAAAAGAAATTGAAATTGGAACGTTTTCCGAATATTTTCTTCAAATTAAAAATCATTTTGATGATAATATTAGAATTTTTCAAATGGATAAAAAAGATTTTTATGAAAACATTAACAAATTTGATAATGTTATTTTTATTTCAAAGATTGGGTATGAACCTCTTTTTGGATTCAGTGGCACTCCTTCTATGCTGACAAGAAATTGTACCAATAGTTTGATGGATGAAATTTTTCATTCTAATGAAATTATAAGTCCAACTTCTGGTCAAATAGGCGATCCCCTTAAAATTGCCTTAGAGTTTTATAATAAATTAGGTGTATATTCTATCGAGGTTTTATCTAATCAATATGGAATTTCTCGTCTTTATTGTGGATCTAATTCATCATTTATTATCTCCTCAATTTCGGATTTTAAATCAAAAACGAAATTTAATTTCAATGAGCAAAAGTCATTAATAATTAGCGCAGGTGCGGAACCTGAGAATCATACTACTCTTAATAACTCATTATATTCATTATGGAATTCTATAGGAATTTTGAAGAATCAAGGAATGGCTGTTTTAATAGCAGAAAATAGTCATGGGATAGGTGATGGTGCTTTAACTATATATTTAGAAGGTAAATTGAACCTTTCTCAAATAAAAAAAATCAATTATGTAAATGGATTAGAGCATCTAATTTATCTAGAGAATTTAAGGAATAATTATTACCTTGGTCTAGTTTCTTCATTACCATTCCATTATTCTAAAACAAAGTTAGGATTTCATACTTATAATAATGTTAAAGAAGTTTTACAAAATATGCTTTCACGTTATGGAAAATCAAATAAGATTATGATTTGCCCAGATCCTAGCATTACACTTTTGTTAAAACAATAAGAATTATTTTGATTACTCAAATACCTTTATCTATTTATTTTATAATAAAGGAGTTGTTCTATTATATAAAGTTAAATACCTTGTCAAGTTAAATATAGAAATTGCAATCTATTCTTAGAAGTGTTGATAGTTATGTTATTCGTAATTGCGAAGAAAAAGATATTCCATTTGTTATTAATATAAACATGATAACACTTCCAGAACACTATTCTGACTATTTTTTTAGTTCTATTTTAGCAGAATTACCTGAAGCATTTATTGTTGCGGAAATAAAAAATCAGATAGTTGGTTACATCATGTGTAAAATAGAATTTGGATTCTCGAATTTCAGGAAGTTAGGTTTTGTAAAGAAAGGCCATGTGGTATCCGTTGCAGTTTTAGAAGAACATCAAGGAAAAGGTGTAGGAACAGCATTAATGCTAGAAGGAATGAAAGGTGTTATTATTAGAAAAAGTGATGAAATCTATTTGGAAGTTCGAGTTAGCAATGAAAGTGCAGTTCAACTATACAAAAAACTTGGTTTCATTATAAAATCTAGATTAAAATCCTATTATCGTGATGGGGAAGATGCATTTTTAATGGCAAAAGACCTTAGTTAGATATATAATAATTAAATTGTTTTTATTATGATAATGAAAAATAACAGACCGACTGGCATTTTTCTTTTAATTATTCCTCCAGCAATTTTTCTAATATATATATATCTATTATTTGCTTCAAGTCTAGATTTGCTTTTAATAAAACTCACCATTGTAGGAACTGCAGGAATAATTGTTTCGGTATTTATATGGATTGGATATACTATGATTTCTACTTCTAATCCTAATGAAATTACAGATGATAATATTTAAAGTATCTCCAAATCAAAAATCATTTGATATATTCGAGGACCAACCTCTCTTATTACTCTTCCACAAATTATCTTATATTGGTAACATTTGAAAATATTATGGCAATTTAGTTTTCCTTCTTCTAATGCGTTCAATTTACTTTTGGCTTTAATATGGGCAAAATAATGAATAATTCCTTTATTATTTTCAAGGGCCATAATGGCTGAATCAATAAATTCTGCTGCTTGTTCTGGAAGTGGCATAAGAACTCTTGTAGCCTTACCTTTTAATTGAGTAGATATAATTGTTCTAGCATCACCCAAAATAGGGATAACTCTGTTTTGGACTTTGTTTAACTTTGAATTGATAATACATAATTCATTTGCATAAGGATTCGAATCTATGCTATACACAATACAATGAGGATTTTTTTTTGCAAGAATAATTGAATAAGTTCCTATTCCTGCAAACATATTAACAATTATTTCATTATTCCTTATTAACTTCGAAACTCTAAGTCTTTCAGTAGAAAGACGAGGTGAAAAATATGTGTTTAATACATCTACTTTAAATGTACATCCATGTTCCCTATATTCTGTAATCGATTTATTGATCCCTGTTAAAAAACATAGTCTTCTTGTTCTATACTCTCCTTGTACGGAAGAGATTTGCTGAAAGACAGTTTTGACCGTCTTAATTTTATTTATTAATATTTTGGCTATTATTTCTTTTTTCCCTTCTAGTTCCTCTGGAATTTTAATTATTATTATATCACCAATTACATCAAAAGAAGAATAAACCTTTTCGATTTCTTCTTTTGCAAAGACATCTTTTAATGCATTTTTAAGCAATGATCCCATATTCCATTAGCTTTATCTTTTTATGTAATAATATTCTCCTGACTCTTTTTGTAATTTATCTAGTTGACTTCCATTTTTATTTACCCGGGGCCGTCCAGTAGTCTCATCTCTTCTATAAGTAATAGCTAATTCTTTAAGAAATAAATTCATACCTTCTATCTTAGACATGGGTTTGCTCGCGATACCGTACAAACTTGGTTGTCCATTGAATATTATTAAAGAATCAGAAACTATATCAATTAACTGCATATCATGGTCAATAATTATTGCTGATTTTCCTTGTGCTCTTACAAACCTCTGAATAAATTTTGCTAATGCTATTCTCTCCTCAATATCTAAAAAAGCTGAAGGTTCATCCAATGCATAGATATCAGCATCTCTCATTAATGATATTGCTATTGCTACTTTTTGTAATTCTCCTCCACTCAGATTCCTTATATTTTTTTCATAAAGTTTTTTTACTCCCATTGGAATAATAATTTGTTCCTCTGCAACGCTTCCTTCTATAATATTTTGATATGCTGTGTATAATAATGACTTAACATCAGAATCATATTCTTGAGTTATATATTGTGGTTTATATGAAATTTTAGCATTAGTTTCTATCTTTCCGTTATCCGCATGTTCTACTCCTGCAATCATTTTCATAAAAGTTGTTTTTCCTAACGCATTTGCACCAATAACTCCTAAAACTTCACCTTTTCTTATTTTTCCCTCGGAAACTTTGAGACGGAATGAGTTAAATTTTTTTTCTATTTCTGAATATTTGGTAACTATATTGTTTAAAATAAAATCATCAACAGGATTGAATGTATCAAATCTGAATTTTTTTTCTCTAAATCTTATATTTTCTGAGGGAATAAAACCATCAAGAAAATTATTGATTCCTGTCTTAGTTGACTGTAAACTGGAAACAATCCCATATGCTCCCGATTCACCATATAGTATATGAATGTAGTCAGACAAATAATCTAATAAAGTTAAATCATGCTCGATAACCATAACGGTTTTTCCTTTTGAAGCAAGATTTTGTATTACTTTAGCTACGGCTAATCTCTGATAAATATCATTATATGATGATGGTTCATCAAAGAAATAATATTCTACATCTTTAATTGCAGCGACAGTGACGGCTAATCTCTGTAATTCTCCTCCACTTAATTCATTTAGGTTTTTATTCAAGGAATTTTTCAAACCTAGTTTCTCAGAGATTTCATCTGCAGTTTTGTTTTCATCAAATTTCTTTAAAATTTCATTTACAGTTCCTTTAAACGCCTTTGGTATTTTAGAAACGAGCTGGGGTTTTATCGACACCCTCAAATTCCCATTGGCAATGTTTTCGAAATGTGACTTTAATTCAGAACCGTGAAACTTGTCAATAACATCTCCCCATAGAAAATTTGAATCGTAATTGCCAAAATTAGGTTTAAGATTGCCTGATAATATATTTACAATAGTAGTTTTGCCCATACCATTTCTACCTAGGAGCCCAACAACAGAACCTTTTTTTGGAGTCGGTAAATGATAGAGCCTAAAGGAATTTATTCCATATTGATGAATTTTATGTTCATCCAATTCTTTTGGTAAATTTACTATTACAATTGCTTCAAAGGGACATTTTTTAACGCATATTCCACAACCTGTACATAAATCTTCGGAAATTTCTGCTTTAGCATCGCCTTCCCTTTGAACAATGCATTGACCCCCTGTTTTATTTACTGGACAATAAATAATACATTCTAACCCACACTTTCTTGGTTTGCATAATTCTTCATCTAAGACCGCTACTCTCGCCGTTAATTCAGGGTTTCCCATTTGTTTATATTTTTTACATTTATGTATTATATCTCTTGCTAGGTTGCATTTTTGATTATTGTAAAGCATTTTTGATTATTGATAATAGTACGGTTTGAAAATTTAAAAACGAATAAATTAACCTTTTCTTACTTTTTATTTAGCCGGTCATAGTGGCAGGGCGCGACCCGGACTCATACCGAACCCGGAAGTCAAACCTGTCGTCGCTGCCTAGTACTGACCTACGTGAGTGGTTGGGAAAGGGCAGTGCTGGCGTTCTAAAATTTTAAGTTATGTATAAAATGTTATAATTTTATCTAATTTCACTCATAATAAATTTAATAATTGTTCGTATTCCAAAACCAGTTGCTCCAGGTGGATTATATGATTTTGACAAACTCCCTTCCTGATTCCATGCTGTTCCAGCAATGTCAAGATGTACCCATGGTGTATTTTCTACAAAATTTGACAAAAAAGCTGCTGCAGTAATCGCCCCAGCAGCTCGTCCTCCAATATTTTTAATATCTGCATTTTTACTTTTTATCTGTTCATGATGATCCTCTAATAATGGCAATTCCCACATTTTTTCATCGGTAACCTTAGATATGTCAAGAACTTTTTTGGTCAGTTTTTCATTGTTACCTATTATACCTGCTATATTACTACCTAATGCTATAATGCAGGCTCCAGTCAATGTGGCCATATCAATTATTAGTTTGGGCTTATATTGCTTAATTCCAAATGCTAATGCGTCTGCAAGTATTAATCTACCTTCCGCATCTGTGTTAATTACCTCCACGCTTTTTCCATTATACATTTTGATAATGTCACTAGGTCTATAAGAAGAATTAGAAGGCATATTTTCAACTGCAGGAATAATTCCAATCACGTTATGTTTTATATTTAAAGAGGATAGTGATTTCATGATTGCAATAACGTTAACACCACCGCATTTATCAAACTTCATTTCTTCCATTTTCTCACTTGGTTTAATCGATATTCCACCAGAATCAAATGTTACTGCTTTTCCTACAAGTAAAATTGGATTCTCTTCTTTTTTACTTCCTTCATATTTCAATACTATTAGTTTTGGGGTATTGATACTACCTCCTCCTACAGAAACTATTCCATTTAATCCCATATCTTTCATGGAATCGAGACTTATAATCTTCGGTTTAATTCTTTGATTTTTTAGGTCCAATGCTATTTTTGCAAGGTATTCTGGAGAACATTCATTAGGTGGTAAATTACTGATTTCTCTCCCTAAATTTACAGATTGACATATCACAGATGTTTCATTGATTTTTTTTTGAATTTCTTTAGAATTTGATTCTATCAATATAGAAACCTTATCGATAGTATTATTATTCTTGGAGGTTTTAAAATTTTCAAATGAATAAGATGAAAGTAAAATTCCTTCTACAAAGGATTCAATCATATTTTTAGAGAAATTAAATGTAATGGAAAGTTCTTTTATTTTAAATTCTTTAGCATATTGAATTATTTTTCCAGAAATAATTCTTGATTTTTCTGTATTAAATTCAGTTTTGTTACCTAATCCCACAAATAATATTTTTCTAGCGGGGATTTTTGCAAATGTGTATAATTCATTTAATACACCAAATTTTTGGATATGGGAAATAATTACTTTTCCTGCAACACTTATTTCATCATTGAATCTATTAAGTAAATCTGAATAATCTTCATCGAAAAAACATCCAATAACCAAAAGTTCTGTTCTCTTTTCCCTTATCTTTGTTTCGTCTGCGATAATTTTTAACATACATTATGGAATTCAGCAATAATATTTTAAATTATTGAATTGAGTTTAAATTACTGCAAATAATTTATCATTTCTCCAGCTAGATTTTTATCTTTCTTTATATTTTGTTTCTCTATGCCACATTTGTGGTTTGAAGGTATTGATATATGATATTTCATATGCGTTATCTAGATCTAAAAAGAAAAATTCAAGAGATTAGAATTAATGCTATAGAAGGAATTGCTGAGGCAGGATCCGGACATCCAGGCGCCTCTTTTTCTGCAGCTGAAATAATGGGAGTATTATATTTTAGGGAGTTACGTCATGATCCTTCAAATCCCACATGGGCAGGAAGGGATTTTTTTATTAATTCAAAAGGACACTCGGCTCCAGGTTACTATGCAACGTTGGCAGTAGCTGGATATTTTCCAAAAAATGAAATGAAAGATTTAAGGAAATTTGGATCGAGATTGCAAGGTCATCCTGTAAGATATTCAAAACTTTTAGAACATCATTCTCTACCAGGAGTAGAATATTCTGGAGGCTCCGAAGGTATAGGTCTTTCTGTTTCAATTGGCATTGCTCTGGCAAATGTTTTGGATAATAAAGAGAACAATGTGTATGTTTTACTAGGTGATGGTGAGACAAATGAAGGTCAAGTATGGGAAGCTGCTATGACTGCTCCAAAGTTTAAATTAGATAATCTTGTAGCCATTTTGGATCGAAACAAAATTCAACAGGACGGATTTACCGAAGATATAATGCCTCTGGATCCAGTACGTGATAAATGGGTGGCTTTTAACTGGAATGTATTAGAAATTAATGGACACAAAGTTGAACAAATAATGGATGCATTGAACAAAGCGAGTGAAATAAAGAATAAACCTACTATTATAATTGCAAATACCGTAAAAGGAAATGGGATTAAACATATGGCTAATAATCCTCAATGGCATGGTAAAGCACCTCCTAATATGCATATTCCAGTATTGATCGAAGAATTAGAAGGAGAATATCTGATAGCACCCTCTATAATCGCAGGGGAAAAAGAAAATTATGAAGAAAAAATCAAAAAAGTTGAAAGAGGTGGAGCAGACCTTATACATTTAGATGTGATGGATGGAATATTCGTTCCTAATATTACTTTTTTAGCAGATACAATTAAAAAATTAAGACCAATAACCAATATACCCTTTGATGCGCACCTAATGATTGAAAAACCATACGATCATATTGAGGAATATATCAATGCTGGTTGTGATATTATTACAATTCATGCTGAAACTTGTGATAATGAGAACTTCTCCTACATTCGAGATAAGGTAATGTCTGCAGGAATAAGTTTAGGTATAGCTATTAATCCACAAACTGATCTTCCAGCCTGGGCATTTTCTTATTTGAATGATATTGATGTCATAATAGTTATGTCTGTAAATCCTGGGTTTTCTGGACAGAAATTTATTCCTGATATAACCTCTAAGATTAGCAACTTGAATATAACTTTAAAAATGGAGGGATACAAAGGATATATTGAAGCAGACGGAGGAATTGATTCTTCTACTGTCCAACGAGTATATGATGCTGGAGCACGAATTATGGTAGCAGGCAGCGCAGTTTTTTCTAATTCAGATATAAATACAGCAATTTTACAGTTAAAACATAAAACTAATGTCACTTTAGAAAGAAATCTATTAAAAAAAGCTGATGAAAACAGTATACGAAAAGATTGGATTATTGCTCGTAAACATATTTTGATAACTGTTGCTAATGAGTTGGGAATAGAAGATGAACTTAACCGACTTTGAATTAAGAAAAGGAGATATGCGATCTGCATATGGCAATGCTCTGGTTGATTTAGGTACAATTAATGAAAATATTGTTTGTGTAGGAGCAGATACTACTGATTCATTAAAAACAAAAAAATTTGGAGATCAATTTCCTGAACGTTTTTTTAACATAGGAATAGCTGAGGCAAATCTTGTTTCTATTGCAGCAGGTTTAGCAATTGCTGGAAAAACAGCATTTGCAAGCACATATGCTGCATTTTTACCTGGGCGATGTCTAGATCAGATTCGTAATGCAATATGCTATCCTAGTCTAGATGTTAAATTAGTAGTATCACATGCTGGTTTAACAGTCGGTCCAGATGGAGCCTCACATCAGCAAATTGAAGATCTAGCTATTATGCGATCAATACCTAACATAAGAGTTCTCGCACCTGCTGATTCTGTATCTGTTTCCAAAATAATTAAAAATATCGCAGAGATTCCAGGTCCATTTTATGTAAGACTTGCTCGCCCCTCTTCAGCAATAATTTACGATGACAGTGATAGTACCTTCCAAATAGGTAAAGCAAATATTTTGCAAGATGGTTCAGACATAACTATTATCGGTTGCGGATTGATGGTATATGAAGCTCTTAAAACAGCTAAATTATTGAAAGAAAGATACAATATATCTGCTCGTATAATTGATTCTTATTCACTAAAGCCATTAGATAATGATATGGTGTTGAAAGCAGGACGAGAAACTGGTGCGATTATAACGGTTGAAGAACATAATATAATAGGGGGATTAGGGAGTGCAGTAGCAGAGATATGTTCTGAACATTATCCGTGTTATGTAAAGCGAGTTGGAGTTAGAGATACATTTGGAGAATCTGCAAGAGATTCTGAATTAGATAATTTGCTTGAGTGTTATGGTCTAACCGAAAAAGAAATAGAACGGGTTGTGCTATCTACACTTGATAAATTAAAAAATGAAAATATTTCTTGATACTGCTAATATCGCTTCCATTAGTCATTATTCTGAAATGGGAATGGTTGATGGAATAACAACTAATCCTACGCTTCTTTCAAAAGAAGGTGGTGATCCGGAAGAAATCATCAGAGAAATCATAAAAATTGTCCAAGGACCAGTTAGCCTAGAGGTTATATCTACGGAAATCAATCAAATAATGGAAGAGGCTTATATTCTCCAGCGGTATGGTTCAAATGTTGTAATTAAAGTTCCCATGATTCCTGATGGAATAAAAGCAGTTAAAAAATTAAGAGAAGAAGGAATAGAAACAAATGTTACTCTTGTTTTTTCAGCTAATCAAGCCTTATTAGCTGCAAAGGCAGGAGCATCTTATGTAAGCCCATTTATTGGAAGACTTGATGATATAGGTAATGAGGGCATGAGCCTTATCCGTGACATAAACCAAATTTTCAAAAATTATCAATATAATACTAAAATTCTTGTGGCAAGTATACGTCATCCAATTCACGTGATTGAGGCTGCTAAACTTGGTGCAGACGTAGTAACTTTACCACCTGATATTCTTGGAAAAATGTTTTTACATCCTCTTACAGATAAAGGCTTAAAGAATTTTATCTCGGATTGGGAAAATCTTAAGAAAACAAATCCCTCCATTAAGATTTTATAACTTTATCTTTATATTTATTTTGTGAACAATTACACTTTGAGCAACTTTATAACTTTTTTTGGTATATCTTCTACTCTACTAGCTAGAGTTTTATTATAATTAAGATATTTTAAATTGTGACCAATATTAATAAGATCATTTAAGTCTTTTCCTAATCCTAGGGCTGCCATATGGATAGACAAATTTCTGTAGATTAAAACCATTTCTTTCACGGCATCATAATTTGAAGGCTCTCCATCAGTTAGGGTAATCATTATCTCAGGCTTGAATGATTTGATAAAAGGTAAAAGAATACTGTAGATTTCAGCTAATGGTGTACCACCACTTGCTCTTATTTGAGCTAATCTTCTTGCATTCAATACAGACCATGGAATTTTCGGTGGTTTCACTAGCCAACATTTTACTTTTTTTGCTTCAGTACTAAATGCATAGACTGCAAAATCAATTCCTAAGTAAGTAAGAGCTTCGCATAATGCTACTGTCGCTTGCTTATATTTTAGTTCAATTTCCTCTATACTACTAGAATGATCAAGTAAGATGACAACTTTTGTTCTGATTGATATTTTAAAGTCGCTGAGAAAAGGTTTTGGATGAGAATCAATATATGTCTCGGTGTCTAATTCATCACCTTGTTCTTGATGAAGTTCTACCCACCCGGTTTTCCAATCTCTAAATGCTGATTTAATTTTTTGAATTAATTCGATGTCATAAATTTCTGATTCATTAATATCCATTCTATTAGGAATACTTATGTCAAAGTCTTCTAAACTGTCATATCCTTTTGTTTCTGATTTCTTACTCTCTTTTACTAAAATTTCATATTCTTTTACGACATCTTTTCCTTCGATAATATCTTTTATTGCTTTCTCAAATTCTTTACTAACTAGTTTTGATTTTATTATTTTTTCTAGTTGCTTAAATACATCTAATTTGTTCATTGCCATACCTATACTAGACCGAGGAGTAGTCAAAGGAATTGATAATAAAGGATCTATTTGTAATATTTTGACAATTTCCCTTATCTTCTCATAAATCCAGTCCGTTCCTAATCTTTTATCAAGAGCTTCTCTGATACACTCATTTGCAAAGTCTGTTGCTTCTCTTACCTTGTCAAATTCATTTCCAAATAGTTCTCCTTTGATATAACCAGTAAGAAAATATTGTGAAAAAGCTTCTATTATTTTATGTCTTCCATATATTGTATTTAAAAGAGGTTTTGACAACCAAGACATACTCTCATAAAAAATTATTTCATTTGTCATACCTTCCCAGCCATGTAAACCTAATATTTCGATTCTTTTTGTTTCTATAATATTAAGAATAAACCCGTATGCATGGTCCTGACTAGAGACTTTTACTTTAGAAGTATGTCTTATTCTCATTGCTTCATACCATAAAGAAACTCTCCATTGTCTATATCGTTGAAATTCTTCACCATGAAAATAATTTAATGTTGGTAAAATAATCTGTTGTTTTTCAATATCTGTTTGAGGAGATTTATCTTTAGAAAGTGTAACAACCACCTTTGCATTATTAGACCATCGACGTGCAAGAAATGTAGCTATGTCTAGGAGAATATCGTTTCTTAAATATTTTTTATTATTATCAAATGTCACAGTTATCAACCGAATATCGAAATAACCATATCCATAACTTTTCTATACTCTACTTCTCCCCATTGATTATAGGCATTTGCAAAAACTATTTCAGCTGCAAGCTTAGGGTCGGTACCAATATTGAGTAATTTTGTAAATGCAATTGTTTCTCTTAAACTAGGCCCATAAAATAATTCCTCTACTCCCGCTGCTTCTCGTAATGCTCTTGCTAATTTTATAGCACGTTGAATATTATTTAAATTGTCATCATCTACCATAGTATGTTGTTTAATAATTTCGAGTTCGGTTTCCTCTGGTGGATAATCTAAACTTAGTCTAATTGGGAACCTGCTTAAAAGTTGAGGTGGTAATTCTTTAGTACCAACGTGCGATAACGGATTAATTGTAGCAACTACGAACCATCCCTCACGAGCTTTAATAATCTGCCCCTCTGCTTCTTTTAATATTATTTGTCTTCTATCATCTAAGGCCTCATCTAATCGTAATAGCATATCAGGTTCTGCAGCATTTAATTCATCTAAATAAAGAATTCCTCCTTCTTTCATAGACTTTACCAAAATTCCCTCTACAAAGTTAATTTCACCATTCTCTATAGTTTTAGTTCCAACTAAATGAGATTCTCTTGTCCGGAGACTAAAGTTTACTGAAAAAATATTCTTTTCAAGTTCAGAGGCAAATTTTCTAGCCAGTGAAGTTTTTCCTGTTCCCTTAGGACCAATTATGAGAGCAAAAAGATTTATTTTGTAAGCTTTTTTTAATATATCCATTGATTGATTCCAGTCTAGGTAATTGATGGTTTCTACTACATTACTCATTGTTTATATTACAAATTGAGTTTAATTTATAAATTAACTAAATAAATATTAGAAATTATCTTTTGCATGAATAACCTTCTTTTTATTATTTAGATAATCAGTTAATAACATCTTACCTATTGACTCTGGATTAATATAATAAGATCTTCCTTTTACGTATTTTTCCATTTCATTTACATAACTCAACATAGAGTTTTCCTCACTTATCATTATAGTATCAATCTGAATTCCTTTTTTGTAACATTTTTTGGCTTCACTTATAGTACGTTCACCTATAAATTGATCAACTTGTCTATATCTATAACACAAATACACTAATGCACCTGAATTTATATCTAAATTCATTGCATGACTTTGCTTAATAGAATTTATTGTGTTTTGATCAGGAATATAAAAATGAGAGTAGGGTCTTTGTGAGAGTATTTTTTGTTGCTCTTCTTCATTATCTATAAAACATGCGCTAGGATGACCATCAGTAATAAGAACTATTCTTTTATTTTCTACAGGATTTCTTTGTAACATTTTTTTAGCTAGTCTTAAAGCCGCTTGATAGTTTGTATAATGAAGAAAATCCACTCCTGGTTCAAAGGTTTTTAAATATGGGATATCTAGTGGATTTATTTTAGAAGCTAATGCACCGAATCCTATCATGTTAATTATGTCTGAAGGAAAATATTTTTTATGTAGAATGTACAAGGACCATAATGCTCTCTTAGCAGCTTCTATTCTACTTAAATCCCCATACAATGTTGAATATCTCATTGTGGAACTAAGATCTATACAATATACTATCGAAACTCTAACGTCTTGAATAGTTTCATATTCTTCAAAATCTTCAATATCCATTTTTATCGGTATTTCGACTTTACCATTTTCTCTTGCGAGTCTTTGAATTGAATTTAATATTGAAGTTGGAATATTAATTAATCTGATATCATCACCAATTTCGTATTTTTTTGTTGTATCTAATAAAAGAGATCCATATCCAAAGTTTTTGGTTTCATGTATTCCAAAATCTCCTTTTTTTAGTTCTTTCAATATATCTTGTAGTATTTTTTCGCCAATATTTACAAATCCTTTACTACTTAACCATTTTTCAGAATTTTTTAAATAACCTTTTCCTATAAGATGAGTAATAATGGGTAAATTTGATTTTCCATTGTTGTCTGAAGGGGCAATTAATTCGTTTTTGTCTTGAAAATCTTTGTTAAGTCCATCCTTCTTTTCTTTTCTTTTAATAATCTCTTGTAAAGTTTGTTCTAATTCTTGCAAAGAGGGTGTTTTCTCTGTAAGAATTTCTCTTCCTAGAGATTTTAGTAAGTCATCGAGAATCTCATTACTTATGTTATGTTCTCCTTGATCTTCAAACTTTTTATTTGGAGTTTGATCTGTTTTTTTTGTAAAAGGAAAGTAAATAAAATCTATTGACTTGTTACTAAATATTTTCATATATTCCCTTTTCTCTTCTATCAATAATTGGATTATCTAAATTTCTTAATCCTTCTAGTATTAACTCTACTATTGATGCTCTATATTCTTTATCTTGTTTATTAGAAAACGATAATCCATTAAGATCAATTCTGTTATATTCTATATTTTTAATAAAAACATTTTTTTCATTTTCCTCTATTTCTATCATCCTGTCAACTATTTTTAAAAGAGTAGGAAAATTTTTCAATTGATTTTCATAATTATCATGGGTATTACTGCTGATGCTCTGATCTCCTAAAAGGTTTTGTGATACTATAAATTTCTTATTCTTAGTAAATTCATTTTTTAACAACATCATATCGTCGCTCTTTATGTTTTGGATATATTCTCTTGATATAGTCTTAATTGCTTCTGTAATCAATTTATTTAAAATATCTAATCTATTGTGACTGTTATCATCTAATTCAGATAATTCAAATTTTGATGTTTGATGTATACTATTAATATCTGAAAATCTAGGGACAACCTTTACGTTATAAATTAAAGATCTTACTCTCTCAGCCTCACTAATTATAGCTTCTGTGGAATGAACTGACATTCTCACACTTACCCCTTTATCCTGATTAATGTCTGAATTTGTTCTAGCTAATTGTGTTATCGTGGCAAGGGTTTTCAAAACGAAGATAGGTAAAATAACATTTTTTGGATCGCTTAGTGCTATTTCCTGGATTATTATAAGCATTTCATCAACTAGTTTTACAGGATAACGTGTCTCAATATGACTTCGAAGTCTATCAAACAAAGGCTCTATTATTTTTCCAGAATGCGTATAATCAATGGGATTTGAAGTAGCTATTATTTTAAGATCAGGTTCAAAGTAAACAGGATATGAACCAGTAGTAAATCTACCTTCCTGTAATACGCTTAATAACGAAACTTGTTTTCGAGGATCTAAAACAGGTAATTCATCAATACACAATATCCCATGTCTAGCTTGTAATAGCTGACCTGGTGAGTAGGATTCTAAATTATAAATCTCAACTCCTTTTTTTGCTATTTTGATGGCATCAATTTGTCCTACTAAATCTTTAACCGAGATATCAGGAGTTGCTAAAATGTATCTATATCTTTCAGAGCCACTAATCCAATCTATTTTTGTATCTAATCCATTATTCCTAATAGTATCTTCTGTTTCTTTTGAAACAGTAAAACTAGGAGAATAGTGCATAATTTCTTTATCCTCCAATAAAGAAATCATTTGTTCAGCTCTAATTGTAGTTGGAATATCATTTGTTAATGACTTTCTAATTATGGGTATTGGAGATAATAAATTTTGAGATATAGCTTCAGATAATTTCGTCTTCGCTTGACCGATTTGTCCTACTAATAACAGATCATGACCAGCAAGAATACCTCTATTTATTGATGGGATTACATCATCCTCATATCCAATGATTCCACGGTAAGGATTTATACCTTTTTTAAGAAGCGTTATTAAATTCCCTCTAATCTGGGTACCGACTTTGGCATGCCTATAGTGTATTTCTAGAAGATCTTTTAATGTCTTAATTTCTTTATAATTATGTGGAACACCGGGAAATATTTCATTATATGTTGGATTAGAATTGTAAGAGTCTAATACCATTTTCTCAATATCTTTAAAATGCAATAGATTTCTTGCTTACTAAAACAAAATTTAAACATTGTTAAAGAATTAGCTAATAGCAATCATTAGTAATATCTATACTAATTAAAAATTTAAGGATCTATTTGATCATTATACTTCTTACACTGAAAAGTACAATTAAGTTTGATTCTATTTTATAATATTTTTCATTTATATAGTGTTATAGAATACCTTTTGACAAAAATAAATATCATACAAATTTTATAAATATCCAACTTAAATTAATTTACTTAAAACGAGGATAATGAGATTATAAATAATTAAATACGTTAAATTACCTCTTAGTATGATTTTTATTTAGGTTTATACTCTAATTTTAAGAGTTGTCAACAGCAGACTATAAACATATTGTTAGAATTATGGGTAAAGATGTTGAGGGAGATAAAAAAATAACAGTAGCTTTGAGTAAAGTTAAAGGTGTAGGATATAATTTCGCTCAAGTATTACTTCAAAAATTAAATATTAATCCATATATCAGAGTCGGTCTTTTAACTGACAAAGAATTAACTGATATCGAGAGCGTTCTTAAAGATCCTAATAAAATAGGCATTCCCTATTTCTATTTCAACAGGAGAAAAGATATGGATACAGGTTCCAATATTCATTTACTTACATCAGATTTGGATTTTATTGTTTCAAATGATATAGATAGAGAGAAAAGTATTATGAGTTGGAGGGGATATAGACATATGTTTGGATTGCGCGTAAGGGGACAACGCACACGTACTACTGGTAGAAGAGCTAGCGCAGTGGGAGTACGTAAAACAGCCCTAGCTACATCAAAGACACAAAAAAGTGGTGAATAATGGGAGATCCTAAGAAATCCAGAAAAACTTTCCGTAGACCCCGTCAAATTTGGACTACTGATCAGTTAAGTTCAGAGTTGTATCTTATAGGATCTTATGGTCTTAGAAGCAAAGGTGAATTATGGAAGGCACAAACTAAGGTAGCAGATATAAGAAATCAAGCACGTGAATTATTAGCATTAACTGTTGAGGCAAGACAGACACAAGAAGCTAAACTATTAAGCCATTTACAAAGACTTGGATTAGTAAAAGATTCTGCAACACTAGATGATATTCTTAATTTAAAATTGGAAGATATTCTAGAACGAAGATTGCAAACCATCATTATGAAAAAGGATAATGCTAAATCTCCGCATCAATCTCGGCAATTGGTAGTACATGGTCATGTATCAATCGGTGAAAGGACTATTAACATTCCTGGGTATATTGTTAAGAAAGATGAAGAAGCAAAAATTGCCTTAAGAGTTCAATCCATGAATCCATCTCAAAATATGCCAGGCAGTTAATAATTAAGAAACAATATCAACATGATCTATTTTTCCATCTGCATTCATATCGAAACCTTGAACAACCAATGCCAATTGATCATCACTTAAATAATCATTAGATATTTGATTTCCATAATCGGTTAAGGCGATAACGGATGCTTTTGTTCCTATACTTCTTACACCTGCTAGAATGAGGATTTTTTTATCCTTGTTATATGGATTATTTATTTTAGCAATTAGTCCATGATTGTCCATATTAAATATTCTTCCTGATTGGTCGGTTAATCCTGACCAATAATTATCTTCATTAAATTTAATCTGAAGATATCGGTTAAATTCTGAAGTAACAATATTTGTCCCAGGACCACCAATCAATATTAAATTTCGATTATCAATATCCTTTTCTGCTTTTGCATCTACATCTAATTTAACTATGAATCCAGAGGTATATGGCTCAGCTAGAGTTCCCAAATAAAAACTCAAGTGAACAGCATAATGCCCATCCCGCGAGGAAGATTTGTAAGGACCATGAGGATCTGGTGCTCCCACAACTATTAAACCAGAAAAAGAGTTATTTTCATAAAACTCTTTTAATATGGAAGGAATATTTTTTCGCTTTTCATCTTTTATGTAATTCGAAGATTCAAGTTTCTCTTCATTTCCTTCAATTTCTAATCCAAATGAGGGACTAGAAGTAGAATAAAGTCTAGCTGTACCGCCTCTGATCAAACATATACCTACTTGTTCTATAGCCCCTATTCTAGCTAATTTTCTAATATAATAATACACTGTTTGATCGTAAAGCTTCAATTCCTTAGCTATTTGTGCTGGGTACATAGCGTTGGAAGATAATAGCTCAACTATTTTCCAAGCAATATTATTTGATAAAATTTTCATATCATTTATATTTTCAAATATCAAAATTTTTTTACTTAGAGGATTTCCGTTCCCGTCAGAGATTAGAGTCTTTTTTTTCATAATAGGTGTTTGTATATTTCCTATAAAATGTTTTATACCGGTAATCAATTATCATAGTGATTTTCTATTAATTGATTTAAAGTTAGATTTATGATTATAATTATTTGTATAGGGGTACAGCATGAATACCAATATACTATTTAAACTAATTCTATTAGATATTATTTATGTGTTCTATCATAGGCTATATCGGTAAGTGTATGGCAGCATCGGTTATAGTGGAAAGCTTGAAGAAAATGGAATATAGAGGATATGATAGTGTGGGGATCGCTACCCTAGAAAACGACAGTATTTTACTTCGTAAAGATGTGGGAAAAGTTCTGGATGTTGATAGCGCTTTACAATTAAACAATATGCCTGGACAAATAGGAATAGGACACACACGATGGGCTACTCATGGAGGTATAACTAAATTAAATGCACATCCTCATCAAGATTGTACAAATAATGTAGTTGTAGTTCATAATGGCATAATTGAAAATTATCAACAACTAAAGGAGACTCTTATAAAACAAGGACATATTTTTCAGAGTCAAACTGATAGTGAAGTTATTGCACACTTAATAGAATCCTATCTTGAAAAGTTTGATAATGTCAAAAAGGTTATTAGTGAAACATGTAAGCAATTACGTGGTACTTATGCATTTGTTGCAATTTTCAAATCTGGACTGATAGCTGGTGCTAGATTAGATGAACCGTTAATTATCGGAATGGGAAATGACGGCAATTTCATTTCCAGTGATGTGTTAGGTTTCTTAGAATATACCGATAAAGCTATCTTTCTTGATAATCATGACATAGTTATTCTAGATCATAATCGTGTAAACTTATTCGATTTTAACGGTGATAGTGTATTTAGACCTATAACTCAGGTCGCTTGGGAATTAGGAGATATTGATAAAGGCAAGTATGCACACTATACACTAAAAGAAATACATCAACAACAAAATTCTATACCTTTGGCTTTTCAGAATGATCAAATATCTCTTCAAAAAGCCATAGATCTTATTTCTTCATCTAAAAATATTTTTATTACAGGTAGTGGAACAAGCTATCATTCGGCATTATTAGCAAAATATCTCTTCTATAAATTTGCGAAGATAAGAACAGAAATAATAATGTCAAGTGAGTTTGAATATATGTCTGCACCTATTGATGAAAATTCAATACTTATCGCTATTTCTCAAAGTGGTGAAACAGCAGATGTTTTAAATTCCGTTAAAATAGCTAAAGAGCATAAAGCAAAAATTCTGTCCATCGTCAATATATCAACTTCTTCTTTATCTCGATTAAGCGATCATTATGTTTCCATAAACTGTGGACCAGAAATGGGCGTTGCTGCAACAAAAAGCTTTACCTCACAATTGGCGACATTATATTCTATTATAGACACTTTATGCGTAAATAAAAAATCATTAGATATATCAACAAGTATGCTTGGTAATGCTCTAAATGAGATTTTAATAAATGATTCATATCTAGAAAAAATAGCCGATGACATACAATCTGTCCAAGATATATATATTCTAGGAAAATCCGTCCATTATCCAATTGCATTAGAGGGATCTCTAAAAATCAAAGAACTTGCCTATATTCATGCAGAAGGTGTAGCTGCTGGCGAAATCAAACATGGACCTTTGGCAATGATTGAACCAAATACAATCGTCATAGTTCTTAATCCAGAAGATGAAACATATTATGATACATTACATAGTATACATGAAATGAAATCAAGAGGTGCAAAGATTATTGGAATTTCAAATAAAAGTAATGATATTTATGACTATTTTATCAAATTGCCATTACTTAATGAGAATTTGTATCCCCTAATTGAAATTATCCCAATCCAAATATTATCCTATTATCTAGCATTAAAAAAGAATGCTAATCCTGACTATCCCAGAAACCTAGCTAAATCAGTAACTGTAAAATAAATTTATTTTTGGATTAGTTTATTTTTTCATAATCAGATATTAATTTCGTTTAATGTGTTTTTTCAATATTTTTCTCATATTCATTTTCAATATGTCTCAACAAAGTTTCTCCGTTAAGTTTTCCATTTGCATTTATCAGTGTTGCTATTGATAGCCCCCCAGCACCTACTCCTTCTTTTACAAAGCCATTTGCATATGATTTTAATCCTGGCTTTGTTGAATCAATTAAATGTAAATCCGAAACAAAAATCCCTAAATTATTGTCTATAGATAAGACTAAATTTGTAAAATCTGCGCTAGTATCATTAAAAATATATTTTGTAGTACCGATAAAGATTTTATCAGTTTTAACATTCATACTTTTTAAAATGGATAAAATAGTACACATTTGAGTTCCTCCTGCTAGCATTACTCTTCCACCATTATCAATAACCCCTTGAGCAATACCTATCACTGAAGGGATCATTGGATCTCCTATCAAAGAGATAGCAGCAAAAGGTTTATTTTTTAAAGATCCAAAAGTTATATTTTTTTTTTTCATACTTTTTCTTACTATCGTATTTTTAAGTGAATGTGGATTTTGTGGCATACTACTACTCATTTTATTTTCTGCATCTATACCTATAGAAAGCATAACTGCAAGGGCAGTGGTGGTCCCCCCAGGAATGCTTTCTCCAACAATTACAAAATCATTACTTTTAGAAAGTTGTTTTCCGAGCATTAATCCATATCTATAGGCTTTTTCTACCTCTTCTAACTCCATTGCTATATCCTTCAAGATATTTTTCCCTGATTGTAAATTAAATGAAAATAATGGTATATCCGGTTTTACTTTTACTCCTGAATCTACTACGGTAAAAGGAATATTACTAATATCTAACATGGTTTTTGTTATAAGAGCGGGGGTTGGTTTTCCATCCGGAGTTGCGGGTACATCATCCATACATTTACATCTACCATAATAAAGAAACTCGGCATCAGCTGAAGGTGTATATTTTATTAAATCTTTATTAGCACCAGCTACAGTAATACCTGGAATTTCACTTGTTTCAGTATATGCTATTACACAAACGAAGATGGGATTATGGGATCGTAGTATTTCAATACTATTTTTGCCGTTTACTACTATAATATCTTTATATTTTTCTATCAATTTGTTATTCCCCATGAGTAATAAACTTTATAAATTCATTTTTTGTTCTAGGAACTAGAACATAATTATTTTTCTTTTCTTCTTCTATCGTAGAAGTTGGTTTGTATCCATAATTATGACCTGGATACATAATCATATTATTCTCTAGATACATTATTTTTTTAAATAAGCTATTGTACATCTCTTCCGGATCACTACCGGGTAAATCGGTACGGCCACAATTTCCAACAAATAATGTATCACCGGTAATTATTATTTTAGAATCAACTATTAAACATATACTATCCTTGGAATGGCCTGGAGTATATAAGACTTGTACAATTGTCTTTCCAACCATAAATTTATCCCCATCTTTTACTGATATATCATGTTTTTCTGTAGAATTTTTATGTTGAATAACTTTACATTTGAAGCGATCAACAATTTGATCGTTTCCAAATATATGATCAAAATGAGTATGAGTATTAATAATATAAGTTACTTTATATTTATTTTTATTTATAATTTCAAAGATTTTTTCTAAGTCCCATGACGGATCGACAATTGCTATTTCTTTTTCTTCATAATCTATAATTAAATAAGTAAAATTTGCCATTTTTCCAACAGGAATTTGTTCTATTTTAAAGGTCATACTATATAATTCCAACCTCAGCTTCTATGGGTATTCCTATTTTCTTCAATATTATCTTACCAGTATATTTTCTATTATTTAACAACCCAAGTTTAATTCTATGAAATGTTATTGTCGTATTTGCCCTTATTCCATTCGATGTAATTTCGCCAGTGTTAGGATTTAAACCGGATGGTACATCCACAGCTATAATATAAGATTTAGATTTATTTATCAGTTTAATTATTGATAGATGCGGATCTTTAATTTCCCCTTTAATTCCAGTACCAAAAATTCCATCGATAATTATATCTGCATTTAATATATGTTTTTTAATTTTTGTATCTACTTTACCATTTATTATTAATTCTATTGTCTTATTCATTTTACTAATAATTTTAAAATTTGTTAATGCTTCTTCTGTCTTTATTGAGGATGCTTCTCCAAGGAATATTACTTTGAGATTAATACCTGAACAGGTTAAATGCCTAGCTGTAACCATTGCATCACCACCATTATTACCAGATCCACAAATAGCCAAAATTTTTAATTTTGAAGCCTGTTTATTTTTAAATCTTTTAATAATAAAATCCGCTACTGCCGAGCCTGCATTTTCCATCATTAAAACTTTTTTCATACCGAATTTAGTATGTCCCGTATTTTCGATTTCATACATTTGATTTGATGAAATAGCAATCTCTGACATCTTCTTTTTGATTTTTTCAAATTCTTCCTTCTGTACTTTAGTATGATTCATTTTTGATATGTATAGAGTATATTTGTATTTAATTTGATATCTTTTATTTTTTTTGAAAATGCATTTTATAATTAGAAAAATTGATCTCTATAGATCCGTTACGAGTAATTAAAAACGTTTTACCATCATAATTACATTTTATCTGTGGAGTTTTTCCCTTTTTCCATATGGGCTCAATAATTTTATAATATTCTACAAGTTTTCTTTTTTCATAGGATAATTCATTATTAACTTTTATTCTCTTTTTTCTAAGAAACTTAAATGCTAATATTACATATTTATTATTATAATATCTAAACATTTTAACAATTGAAAAACATCTTTCAATTTGATCGCTAGGGACATACAGTGATTCCCCTGTTCCTGATTTAGCTTCAATAACTAACAAAATAGCTTTAGTGTTATTGACAGCTATTATATCGGGGAGACCAACACTGGAACCTCCCAGTCTTTTGGCGATCCAATTACGATTATTCAATCTATTTACAATAGAATATTCATAACTGTATCCTCTACTTCTACGAATATTTCCCAAGTATTTTTCTATTCAATAATCAAACTTTTATTAATTGTTAGTTTTAAACAGCCTATTTTATCAAGAGACCAATTATTTAAAACTCTATATTATGAATATTAACCAACAATTATATGGCAACTGAGAAAATGAAGGCTTCACTTAATTCTATTAATGATGAAATGCAAATAATAGAAAATAGAAGAGAACAATTAATAAAGGAATCAAGAGATATTATTATTTTGTGTAGTCAGTCAATTGTATCAATTCACCAAGGTCATATCCAGACAAGTCAATTAAAATTAGATAAAGCAAAAGATTTGTATTTGTCTCTCAAAAAACTAGCGCATACAGATCTTTTAAGATATCTGGCCATGTCAGAACAGGAATTGGTAGAATGTAGTCTTTTAATGAGTATAGTGAAAAATGAAGCATTACCTGGATTGAATGAAATGGGGGTTTCTAGCCAAGCCTATCTATTTGGAATATTAGATTGTATTGGTGAAATAAAAAGAATGATTTATGATATGGTTAGGCTAAACAGATATGACGAGGCAGAATTTCTTTTTAGAACCATGCAGGAAATTTACAGTGATATTTATCCATTTTCTATATATGATAATATAGTAACAGGCATCAGAAAAAAATTGGATGTATGCAAAATTTTAATCGAAAATACAAGGGAATTGATAACAGAAGAAGCTAGACGATCAATTATAATTGAATCATTAAAGAAATTGGATAATAGTCTTTAATGAATAGAAGAGGTTTTCAAATAATATTGAATTTTAAGTAAAGTTAATTAGAAACAATACTAAATTTTTTTTATACTTCTATGAGAGATAGTGAAAACGTCCAAAAAATAATTTATGACGCTATTCAAAAAGGAAATAAGGTAATTACTGAAGAGGATGCAAAATCTATATTATCAGTATACGAGATAAGTGTACCTGCATATTCTATTGTAACTAACGAATCAGAAGCTGGATCCAAAGCAAAGGAAATTGGCTTCCCACTTGTTGCAAAAATTGTATCAGATCAAATATTACACAAGACAGATGTTCAAGGAGTAAAAGTTGGCTTAAAAAACGAAAACGAAGTTAAAGAAGCATTTAGAGATATGTATAACCGATTATCTAAAGACTATAAAGTTAAAGGAGTCCTCCTAGAAAAGATGGTTCCTAAAGGAATTGAATTAATAGTGGGTTTACAAAACGATCCTCAATTTGGTCCAGTCATTATGCTTGGCTTGGGAGGAATTTACACCGAATTATTCAAAGATATAACATTCAGAGTCCTTCCAATAAATAAGGAAGATGTATTCGATATGATTGACGATCTAAAAGCTAAAGAGATCTTAAAAGGGTTCAGAGGAGCCGAGCCAATAAACTTAGAAATTTTTTCTGATGCCATTCTCAAAATAGGTAATTTGGGAATGGATATGGCTAAATATATTGATAGTATAGATTTTAATCCCATTATAGTTTATCCAAATAATTATTATGTAGTAGATGCAAAAATTCTTCTGAAATCCGTTTCTGATGAAAATATCATCTCTGAATCAATACCTGATTCAAGTTATATGAATACTTTCTTTAATACCAATTCGATAGCATTAATAGGAGCATCTCCCGAAGAAGGAAAGATAGGCAATTCTGTATTGAAAAGTTTGTCTAAGTATGAATATAAAGGGAAAATATATCCAGTAAATGCAAAGGGTTATAATGAAATTTTAGGATTACAGGCATATAAAAATTTAGAAGAGATTAATGAAAACATAGATCTAGTTATAGTCACAGTTGATTTAAAATTTGTTCCTGCTATATTGGAAACATGTGGACAGAAAGGAATACATAATATGGTAATCATTTCTGGAGGAGGAAAAGAACTCGGTGGAGAAAGAGCAGAAATAGAACAAAAAGTGAAAGAATTATCTTCTCAATTAAAAGTTAGAATAATCGGACCAAATTGTATAGGAATGTTTAATGGTGAAAATCGATTAGATTGTGCTTTTCAAGGGCATGATAGAATGATTCGACCAAAAAAGGGAGATGTTGCTTTCTTATCTCAAAGTGGAACTATTGGAATTGCTTTTATGGAAACTTCAGACTCTTTTGGCATGAGCAAAATGATTTCTTATGGTAATCGTTCAGATGTAGATGAGGCAGATATGATTTGGTATTTATCAGAGGATCCAAAAACAAATGTAATTGGTCTGTATGTTGAAGGTCTTGGTGATGGTAGAAAGTTTATGAATACTGCCAAGAGAGTTATAAAAGAAAAAAAGAAACCTATAGTAGTTTTTAAAAATGGGCGAACACAAAGAGGAGCTAAACAAGCAGCATCTCATACAGGATCTTTGGGAGGATCATATTCTGTAGTCAAAGGAGCATTTGATCAAGCTGGTATTATATCTGTTGATAGCTATGAGGAACTAACGGGATCATTAAAAGCTTTAACTTGGCAACCCTCCCCACACGGTAATAATGTTGCTTTAGTTACCAATGGAGCAGGACCAATAATTGCTGCAATCGATCATTTTGAAAGACTAGGATTAAAAATTGCTGAGTTAACAGAAGAATCCAAACAAAGGTTTAATGAACATTACCCACCAACCTATGTTATAGGCAATCCTCTTGATGTAACGGGCTCTGCAAATGCTGATGATTACAAATTCGCCATTCAAACATTTATGGATGATCCTAATATTGATATTATAATGCCTTGGTTTGTTTTTCAAGATGATCCTCTTGAAGAAAGTATTGTAAATATACTGGCAGATTTTCAAAAACAAAAGAAAAAACCAATTTTGATAGGTGCTTTAGGTGGACCATTTACCATTGATATCTCAAAAAGATTAGAAGAAAATAATGTACCAGTGTATCATTCAGTAATATCATGGGTAACAGCAGCTGGTGTACTTGCAAAATGGGCAAAACTTCAAAATATAAAGTCTTAGTGTCTTTATAAAGACGGGGAAAACTTATATTCTTTTTAAAACCTAGTTAAAATATGGAAAGTACACAACAATCGCAAATAGTAACTGTTACTCCAAAAGCCGCAGAAAAAGTTAGTGAATTTATGAAACAAGAAGGAAAAGATAGTTTATTCTTGCGGGTATATGTCACTGGTGGAGGCTGTTCTGGCTTATCATATGGTATGGGTTTCGAAGAAAATTCTGAAGAAGATGATCTCGTGATAGAGCAGAACGGGGTCAAAATTTTGGTAGATAATTATAGTCAAAGATATTTAAAAGGTGCTAATATTGATTATATTGATAGCCTTATGGGATCTGGATTCAAAATTAATAATCCTAATGTAACCAAAAGCTGTTCATGTGGTCATTCATTCTCTACTGAGTAAATCACTTTTTCAATTATTTTATAATTTATTGCTTTGCTAAAATTTTTGAGTCGATAAAAATTAAAAATAAAATATTATTATGGCCATAACCCTCTGATATTAATAGCTTCAACAACTCTCTCTACTGCTAGTAAGGTAGCAGCCTTTCGCATATGTACCTTATATTTTTCATGAGTATCATACACATCAAAGAATGATTTTGTTATGTTTCTATCTAATCTATTATTAACTTCTTCTTCGGTCCAGTATTCTCTTCTTAAATTCTGTAACCATTCAAAGTAAGAAACAGTTACACCTCCTCCATTTGCAAGCACATCAGGAATCACCAAGATATTTTTTTTATACAATATTTCATCTGCTTCAGGAGTTGTAGGGCCGTTGGCTGCTTCTGCTATGATTTTTGTTTTGATTTTATCTGCATTATGTTTAGTAATCTGATTTTCCAACGCTGCTGGAATGAGAATAGTACATTCTGTTTCCAATAGTTCATCATTAGTAAGTGATTTCGCATTCCCAAACCCTACTACGCTACCAGTTTCGCTTTTAAATTTCATTAATTCATCAGCAGAGATCCCATTTGTATTAATTATAGCACCTTCAGAATCTGACGCTGCTATCATCTTAGCACCTTGCTCTTCGACTAGTTTGGAGGCAAACTGTCCAGCATTACCAAAACCTTGAACTACGAATGTAGCTTGTTTCATATCAATACCTCTTTTTTTAGCAGCTTCTCTGACGGTAAAAGCCAAACCTCTACCGGTGGCCTCAGTTCTACCTAATGAACCACCAATTGCTATTGGTTTTCCAGTTATTACCTCTGGTTGAACATAATTTCCTTTCAATGCAGAATAAGTATCCATAATCCACGCCATCTCTTTACCCCCCGTATATACATCTGGTGCAGGAATATCCCTATATGGACCTATAATATCGGCTATAAGGTATGCAAACCTTCTAGTCATTCTTTCTAATTCATATTCTGACATTTGTTTCGGATTGCAAATTATTCCACCTTTTCCACCTCCATAAGGAATATTCGCTATTGCACATTTCCACGTCATCCACATCGATAAAGCCTTAACTTCGTCCAATGTAACATCAGGATGATATCGTATTCCTCCTTTGTGAGGCCCTCTGGCATCATTATGTTGGGATCTAAACCCGGTAAACACCTTAATCGAACCATCGTCCATTCTTGTAGGAATAGAAACAGTTAGAATTCTTTTGGGATTGGATAATATCTCTAGCATTCCTTTCTCTAGGTTTAGAATTTTTGATGCTTCTTCTAGCTGTTGTAGGGCTACTTCAAATGGATTTATTTTTTCATTTAAATTAGATGAAGACATATATTTTATTCATAATGTGTTGTTTAATATTAGATAATAAATATATCTCTAAAAATTATCATTTTTCATCTTTTTCAAAATATTTAAACGCAGTTGCTCATCAGACATATCCAAATATTCGATATTGAGTGATATGGCAATTTTTTCTAGTTTTTCCCTTTCTGTTGATACAGGCCCATGTATTATTTTCCCAAAATAAAGATTTTTTTCGTTATTATGATGATCAAATGAATTATTATTGATTTTAACCTTTTGTACTTCCTCAAGAAGAGTTTGTTTTGTATTATTATATTCGCCAATTGCTTTGCCTAATTGTCTTGTCATATCTGGTAACTTTCTTGAACCAAAAAGCAAAAATATAGTAATTAAACCAATTATTACCCATTCTGATCCCCCAATCCCCATATTACCTATAAGAAATACATATAATTTATTTATTAATGAAGCTTTACCAATTATTTAGGCTTATCAATAATTTTTGAAATTATTTTTAAGAAAGAATAGCAAATTTAATAATTGTTATATTTATGTATTGATGGTGGTCAAAGCACTTATATTCGTGCCAATCAACCATAATTTTACTTTACAATAAACATGAGGTTATGGAATTGCCTAATACTGGTATAGTAAAATATCACGTTAAATTAAGTTTCGACGTAGATGGACTCGTAGAAAAAGCTGATATAATAGGTGCTATTTTTGGCCAAACTGAGGGGCTGTTAGGACCTGAAATGAATTTGAATGAATTACAAAAAGTCTCAAAAGTAGGTCGAATCGAAGTCAATGTGGATACCAAGTCGAATATAGCAAAGGGTGATGCTCTTATTCCTATGAGCACTGATATATCGACTGCTGCTCTAATAGCTGCTGCAATAGAAAGTATAGATAAAGTAGGGCCGTTTCAAGCAAGGTTTGAATTGTCTGGCATAGATGACATTCGTGCA